>CAZZKL010000016.1:26610-29518 GCA_964655135.1 uncultured Roseovarius sp.
CCCCCGTCTGCCCGTCTTGCGGCGCACCGCCCAACTGCTCTTGAATGATCCCGGTGATCTCATCCTTGGCCCGCGCCTTGAGCTTGCGTTTTTCCTCTTTGAGGTTCATTTCAATGGCTTTTGCCATATCTGGCCGGATGCTTGGATTGGCCCAGGGGCCTTTGATACGCACAGGTATGGCCAGCCCGCGAAAATTACTGCCCTCCAGCAGAACCGGCGTAAAGGTATAATTAATATCCTGCACCCCAAGGCCAATGCGGCCCTCGCCTGTGGCCCGTGCCAATGGCAACAGCATCAGTAAATCGTTGTTATACATATTGCCGTCTTTGATATTGAAACTGGCGCTCATCTTGTCAAAAACCGTGGTGCCGCCGGTGCCATTGCCCGAGCGCATCAGCTTATCCAGATCAAACCCCGAAATATGCCCGCGCCCGGTATTGACCGAGGCACTGCCGTTGAGGCTTTTCATGATCGCATCCACCGATTGGCCAACGCCAAGAAAATTAAACGCCGCATTGCCGGTGGCGGAAAACCGGCTGATCCCGGCGGCATCGGTCAAAAACGCCTGCATATCAATGCCGCTGACCTTGATATTGCCGCCCACCGACAGGCCGCTGCGGTTATTGGTCACAAACTGCCCGGTGACAACGCCGCCATAGCCGGATAATTCACGCAGATCAAACACCGCGCGGGATCGGTCATTGCTGGCCAGAATGCGGGTTTTACCAAAGTTGAACGTGCCCAAATCAAGGCTGTCGGCAATCAAAGCCACCTCACCATCGGCCAGCGATAAAGCACTGGCATCTATCGGCTCTTTTGACCAGCCAACGCTGGCTGCACTACCGCTGCCGTCTTCGCCATTGCCACTGGCCACGGCGGATAAATCCAGCGCCCCGGCCCTGAGTTGTGCATTGACCTTGGGCCGGTCGCCGCCAAGGATAATATCCGCCGCCCCGGTGAGTTTGTTTTGGTCAAGCTGCAAGGTGATATCGCGCAAAGACACCCGCAAATCCGGGGTCACCGTCAGATTGGCCTGCATCATTACCGCCTGCCCCAGCCCTTTGGGTATCTCAACCGCACTGAGGCCAAGGGCCGACATGAATTTGCTGGTGTCACTTAAATTGGCGCTGATATGGCCCGACAGTTGCGGCTGCACCCCGCCGCGTCCGATAAAGCTCATACTGCCGCCCGGCGCGGTGATATTGGCTTGCATATCCGACACGCCCCCGGCGATGAAATTGCCAACATTATCCAACTGCCCGGTGATATTGATCTCGCTCCCCGTGGGGCGCAGCACAGCGGTAAACGTGGCATTGCCCTGATAGGCCGGCCAGCGCAGATCAAAATCGGAATCCTTCAGCACAAGCTCATTGCCGGTGCCATGATCAACATAGCGCACCGTGGCCCCCTTGATCAGCGCCCGGTCAAGGGTCAGCGCCAGCGCCGAGGACGTAGCGGGCTGATCCTCAACCGTGCTGGTGACGGTTGAAACCCCTTCAACCCCCAATTCCCAGTTGACCTGCCCATCTTTGCTCAGCTCCAGCAACACCTGCGGCTCGATCACTTCCAGCCCGGTGATCTTGATCTCACCGCCAAACAGTACCGTGGCATCAACCCCCACTTTCAGGCTTTTGGCGGTCAGCATCGGGCCGCCGGTTGACCAATCGGCATTGGCAATGGTAACCGCGCCGGTGCTGATGCCCAAAACCGGGTAAAAGCTGATCTTGGTCTTGCCCGAAAGCTCAACCTTGCGGCCGGTCATGGCGCTGATCCGGTCGGCGGCGATGGCGGCGATTTTTTCACCCGGCAAAAAGAACAGCGCCCCCCCGGTGACGATCACCACAAGGATCAAAATCCCGATCAGACGAAAAACCCACTTCATCGCACAACTCCTTCACCCACACTATGTTTGATGTAGTGCGCAAACCGGCCTTCAACAACAGCAAAAGGTTTAAAAATCACCGTCCGCGTCGCCATCATCGCTATCTTTTTGCCCCGGCAAAAGCGCCGAGGTTTTGCTTTTGCTCATGCCAGGTTTTTCGGCACCGCTCATCGCTTCGGGATTGCGAATCCAGATGTCGCGCTGCTCAAACGGAATTTCGATGCCTTCCTCGGCAAAGCGGCGGGCGATCTCGTGATTTATGTCCGACTTGACGCTCAAAATCCAATTCACATCGCGCAAAATCGCCCGGATCTCAAAATCCAGCGACGAGGCGCCAAACTGCTGAAACACGATGCTCGGCGCGGGATTGGCCAGCACCATGGGATGCGCCTGCGCAATCTCAAGCAGGATTTTTTCAACCCGCCTTGTATCGGTGCCATAAGCCACACCAACCTGTATCTTGACCCGGCCAATGGTGTTGTTTTTTGTGTAATTGGTCACCGTGCCACTGATCAGATCGGAATTGGGCACGATCACATCCGAGCGGTCAAAGGTCTCAATCCGGGTCGAGCGCACCGATATGTCACGCACCACGCCGTGCTGGCCACCCACCTCAATCCAGTCGCCTTCGGATATGGGCCGCTCGACCAGCAAGATGATGCCGCTGACAAAGTTTGAGACGATATTTTGCAGGCCAAAACCAATGCCCACTGAAAGCGCACCCGCAACAATGGCGAGCGAGCTAAGATCAATGCCCGCGCTGGTGATGGCGATTAATGCGGCAAGGAATATCCCCAGATACCCCACGCCCGAGACAATCGCATTGCGCCCGCCCGCGTCCATTTTGGTTTTCGGCAGAACGGTGTTTTTCAGCACCCCCTGAAGCAGGCGGGTGATCATATAGCCGATCATGAATACAATCGCGAAACTCAGGAAAACCTGTGGCGAGACCTGAGTATTGCCAACATAAATGCCTTCGGTAAAGCGCACCCAAAGCTCGGTCAGGTTGGCCACGCGCGCGCCCCA
>CAZZKL010000017.1:0-29476 GCA_964655135.1 uncultured Roseovarius sp.
TTGTGTTTCGCGCCATCACCCCGCCGGGCCGCCCGCGCCGGTTTGACGCGCGGTTTTTCCTTCTCGATGCCGATGAGATTGCCAGCGATCCCGATGATTTCTCAGCCGCTTGTGATGAGCTGTCGCACCTGCAATGGGTGCCACTGGCCAAGGTCCGCGACTTTGATCTGCCGTTCATCACCGAGGTGGTTCTGGCCGAAATAGCCGCCCGTGTGGGTGATCCAAATCCGCCCGCCTCGGTACCGTTCTTTCGCAATGACGATGAAGAAAGCCTGTTTCTACGCCTGCGTGGCGCGGCCCCTACGCGATCAGAATAAGCCCCAGAATACTGGCGCTCAACAGGCCAATGCCCAGCATCTCACGGGCTGCAATGCGCTCGCGGAAAAACATCACCGAGGCCAGCAGGGAAAAGATCACCTCGATCTGGCCGACGGCAAAAACATAGGCCGCCGATTGTAAGGTGAACGCCGTGAACCAGCACAGGCTACCGGCCATGCCGGTGATCCCCATCCACATCGCCGTGCGCCACGCGGCCATGACCCGGCCCACCTCGCCGCCCTCACGCCATGCCAGCCAAAGCCCCATGCCCACAGTCTGCGAGGTGGTTACCACCACCAGCGTCACCCCCGCGCGCAGCAGCGGATCAGCGCTGGCAATCTCAAGCGTCGCGCCGCGATACGCCACCGCCGAGAGCGCAAACAGCGCCCCTGAGGCCAGCCCCAGCCCTGCCGCCGGGTTAAGCAATCTTTGCGCCCAGTTGCCTTTGCCTGAGGGGTTGTCAGATAATACCAAAACCCCCACCAACCCCAGCGTAATCGCCATGAGCGCGGGTAGGCTGATCCGATCCCCCAACACAACAAACCCCACCAGCGCCGTCTGAATCACTTCGGTTTTCTTGAAAGTAATGCCCACGGCAAAATTACGTTGCCGGAAAAGCGCCACCACAAACCATGTGGCCAATATCTGTGACAGCCCGCCGCTCAGGGCATAAATCCAGAACCGCGCGGAAAACTCTGGCAGAGCTGCGCCGGTAAGCACCAGATAAACCCCAACCAGCGTGACAACCACCGGCATTGAATAGGCAAACCGCGCAAACGTCGCCCCGCCGGTCGACAGCGCCCCCATGCTCAGGTGTTTTTGCAGCATAAACCGCAGCGTCTGAAACGCCGCCGCCGCGATTGAGATGATGATCCAAGGCTCCATAAGCCCCGTCATGCCCGGCTTTTACGGCTTAGGCCAGAGCGGATGCGGCACCTTATCCTTGGCGCGCCAGAAATATTGCCGAAAAATCTGTGCATAAGATGTATAACGATAGTCCTCATTGCGCATGAGGTATTTCTCGCGATTACCGGCATATAACGCGGGCAAATCATACCACGCGGTTTTGGGATGCATATGGTGTACGACATGCAGGTTGTTGTTGAGAAATATCCACGACAGCGGGCCATGATCCTCGATCACCACGGTGCGGCCACTTGCGCGGTCATGGGCGCGGTGCTCCAAAAACGTGCGAATTTTCAGGATCGACAGCCCCGCATAAGCCGAGATCAGATAGGCCCAGATCGGCATCGGTGACAGATAAACCCAGATCATGACCGGCACCACCGCCGGTATCTGCCACAGCCAGCCGCGCAATACGGCGCTGTCTCCGGCCATAATCGCCCGCCAATCGGCGCGCATGAACGCAATCTGCCCCACCAGCGGACCGACAATCAGCCGCCCCAAAAGCGAGTTATTAAAAATCAGCACCCGCTGCACCGGGCGTGACAGCCGCGCCCAGACAATGGGGTCAAGATAATTGCTTTCCGGATCATCATAAGGATCGGTCAGGATGGCATCCACATGATGCGCCAGATGGGTATCGCGAAACCGCCTATAAGGCACGAACAATCCAAGACAGGGAAACACCAGCGCCTCATTCAGCCGCCGATTGGCAAACGGATGCCCATGCAGCACCTCATGGCTCAGTGATGAATGCAGCGCAATGAAAACGACGGTCAAACCCATCCCCAACGGCAACCACAACCCCGCCGCCCACAGGGTCGCGATGGCCCAGCCGCCATAGCACAGCAGCAACAGCCCCAAAGTTGGCCATTCAACGCGCCTCGCCTTTGCCGCCTCAGACATTGCGCCGCCCCCAGCGAATGTTGGCCCACAGGCGCTCATAGAGAAAATAACAGCTTAGCCCGATGATCGTGTTGATCACCGCAATCATGCCTCCCACAGCCATGGACCCGGTCATGATCAGCCCCACAAGGCTCATCATCACCAATCCGATGACGCTCCATAAAACCGCCTTCACAACTGTCCGCCTGCGTGTCTCCATTCCAATCCCCAAAATTGCCCGTAGGGTGGGTGCAACCCACCCCCCGCAGCCTTTGATTGTCACATCTGTCCCGAATAAAGCGTTGCAATCCAACGCCCTCAAAATCACCCTAACCCAGTTGATTGCTTTGGATAATTCTGCAAATGGTTAACATTTCCCCACAACTGTGATAATATCCACCACATGAGGAATAAAATCGACAAACGCCAGCGCGCCGACCTGTTTCGCACCCGTCTGTCCGAGGCCATGGGCGCGCGTCACACCACCCAAAGCGCCTTGGCGCGCGACGTAGGCGTTGACCGCTCGACCATCTCGCAACTGCTCAAAGATCAGGGCGCGCGGCTGCCCAATGCGCAGGTGGTGGGCGAATGCGCCGCCGCCCTTGGCATTTCCGCCGATTGGCTACTCGGCCTCACCGACCGGCCCGAGACCGCCGCCGACATCCTTGCCACCTCGCTCAAACTAACCGAAGCCCCCCGCGCGCTGGTGGATGAGCAAATCTTTCAGTGGCACAAAGAGGCCGCCGGTTATAAAATCCGCCATGTCCCCGCCGCCCTGCCCGACATGCTCAAAACCCGCGCCCTGCTCGAATGGGAATACGCGCCGCATCTGGGGCGCAGCACCGATCAGGCCATCGGCGCGTCTGAGGACCGCCTGACATGGATGCGCAACGCGCCTTCAGATTATGAGATCGCCCTGCCGCTATATGAGCTGCAAAGTTTCGCCCGCGGCGAAGGCTATTACCGCGATCTGCCGCCGGACATCCGCGCCGCACAGATTGAGCGGCTGATCGAGGTCACGCGGCAATTATATCCCCGCCTGCGGGTGTATCTTTATGACGCCCGCCGGGTGTTTTCCGCCCCGGTCACCATCTTTGGCCCGCTTCTGGCGGTGATCTATATCGGCCGCAACTACATGGCCTTTCGCGATACCGAGCGGGTGCAGGCCCTGACCGGGCATTTTGATCATCTGGTACGCGAGGCCTCGGTCACCGCCCGGCAAGTGCCTGAGATGCTTGAGCAGCTTAGGGCGGAAATATCAAACCGCGCGCGGTGACAGCTTCAGGGTTTTAAAACCTGAGTCTGCACTTCTCCCTGACCACAGCGGGCACAGCAATTCTCACAGGAATTTTTATCGTCAAGACCAGACCCCCAATAGGTGTCTGACCCATTTCTGACCCAAGCGCCAAAGCAAATCAGCTCATTGTTGCGGCACGTTAATGAAAAGGCGTGTGTATCCCAGTCATCCAGCAGATAAATCTGCCCGTCCCCCGGCCAAACATGGTTGCGGTCCTGCGAATAAAACTCAAGGCTGACGGTGTTTGGATGCTCACTTTTTAACCGCCAGGTCATTTCCCCGGCATCCGCAGGCGCGCCACTCAGGCTACCGGCAACAAATATCAGCCCGCTTAAAAGCAGTGTTATAATATGTTTCATAAATATTCCCCCTCTGTCATGGCCCCATGATAACACGGATTATGCGGCAAAATTATGCCGAAAATCACCTCTTACCTCTCAATACGGCATTGGATGCGCTCGGTGGGCCTGATCAATCTCCGCTCGCACCTCCTGCGACAGCCGGACATCCGCCGCCTTAAGCGCATGTTCAAGCTGCGGCTGGGTTGTCGCGCCAAAAATAACCGACCCCATGAAGGGCCGCGCCTTGCACCAAGCAAGCGCCATATGCACCGGATCAAGCCCGTGATTGCGGGCAATATCCAGATAGGCCTCAACAGCGACAAAAGCGCGGGCCGTCTTGCGCCCGCCCAAGCCCTCACTCAGCGCCATGCGCGACCCTGTCGGCACCTTGCCACCCTGATATTTGCCGCTCAAAAGCCCCGCCGCCAGCGGTGAAAACGCCAGCAATCCCACATCCTCATTCACGCTCAGCTCGGCCAGATCAGTATCATAGAGCCGACACATCAAAGAATATTCATTCTGCACAGATATGGCCCTCGGCCCGCCGGTTTCATCGGCAATTCGCAGCCATTGCGCCATGCCCCACGCACTTTCATTCGACAGGCCAAAATGCCGGATCGTGCCGCGCTTGACCTCGGCCTTGAGCGCCTCAAGCGCGTCCGTCATATGCGCCAACGTGGTGGCTTTGTCCTGCCCCGAGGGGTCATAGCTCCAGTTTTGCCGGAACATATAAGAGCCCCGGTTCGGCCAGTGAAACTGATACAGATCAATCACATCCGTCTTGAGCCGCTTTAACGAGCCTTCGATGGCCTGCGGAATGGTCTTGGCCGAGATCGGCGCGCCACCCCTCGCATGGGCATATCCCGCGCCGGAATGTTTGCTGGCCAGCACCACCTCATCCCGCCGCCCGCTCAGGGCAAACCAGTTGCCAATGATTTCCTCGGTCCGGCCAAGGGTTTCCTTGGTGATCGGATTGACCGGATACATCTCGGCGGTATCAATGAAATTCACCCCCGCCTCAAGCGCGGTTTCAATCTGTTTATGCGCGTCCTCGGGCGGCGTCTGCGTGCCCCATGTCATCGAGCCAAGACACAGCTCACTTACCCGCATCCCCGCCCGGCCCAGCTTTTTCATCTTCATAGTGTCGCCCCTCATCCTCATTCATACTCTGCGTAGCCTAACGGGCCAGCCCCCTACAATATCCCCTGAACACCTATTATAACAGGGTATGCGTATGTTGATTCTGTTTTTCATCTTTGTCACTTCACCGGCTCAGGCCGAGCCGGTGGCATACCTGCTTGATAAAGCGCGCTCAAAAGTTCAGTTCACCTATCAATTTGGCGGCAATGAAATGACCGGGCGTATGCCGGTGAAATCCGCCGAGATGCTGATTGACCTCAATAATCTGCCCGCAAGCAGCATCGCGGTTACACTTGATCCCGCCCATGCCCATGCGGGCTTTGTGCTGGCCACTCAGGCGATGAAAAGCGCCTCTGGGCTGAACACCGGTGAATTCCCGGAAATCGTTTTCATATCCACCGGCATAACCGGCGATCTCAAAGGCGCATTGGTGACCGGTGATCTGACCGTCCGGGGTGTGACCCTTCCCGTCACCCTCAAGGCCGGGCTATACCGTCAGGCCGGCACCGAAATGGGCGACCGCAGCAATCTGGCCATCCTTCTGACCGGAGACATCAGCCGCTCGGCTTATGGTGCGGGCGGATACCGGGCCTATGTCGGCGACACCATCCATTTGCGCATCATTGCCCTGATCTCAAAATAAATTCACCCGCCGGTTAAAAACGACATGCCGCTGTCGAATATGCGAGGGGCAGCGCCGCATGGCCCTGCCAGTCTGCACATATCATGCGTATGTTAATCTCTTTCGCGGCGTTGTTTTTATCTGTAATTCTGTTGCAGCTTTCCACCGGTGGCGTCGGGCCGCTGGATGCGCTTTCAGGCCTTTCGCTAAATTTCACCACCGCCCAGATCGGCCTGCTTGGCTCGGCGCATTTCATGGGGTTTTTCATCGGCTGCTGGTGGGCCCCGCGCCTGATGGGCAGCGTCGGCCATTCGCGCGCCTTTGCCGCCTTCACCGCCACCGGAGCCATCGGCCTTTTGGCCCATATGCTGATCATCAACCCCTATGCCTGGGCGGTGATGCGCATTGCCTCGGGGCTGTGCGTGGCCGGGAGCTATACGGTGATCGAGGCATGGCTACAGGCCAAAATCACCAACCAAACCCGGGGCCGCACCATGGGCGCCTACCGGATGGCTGATATGGGCGCATCCATGCTGGCGCAACTGATGATCGGCGTGCTGGCACCGGCCTCTTATGTGTCCTACAACCTTCTG
The DNA here is from genome assembly GCA_964655135.1 of uncultured Roseovarius sp. Lineage (GTDB taxonomy): Bacteria > Pseudomonadota > Alphaproteobacteria > Rhodobacterales > Rhodobacteraceae > Roseovarius. The sequence continues at coordinate 6,100 of CAZZKL010000017.1, forward strand.
GCCATCTTGTGCTGTGCCGCACTCTTGCCGCTGACATTGACCAAAGCGCAACAGCCCGACACCCCCAAGGCCCCCCGCCTGCGGCCCAAACTGGCGCTGCAATGCTCGCCACTGGCCGCGTTTGGCGTTGTTGTGGCGGCAGTCTCAAGTGCGTCGTTTCGCATGGTCGGGCCGCTTTATGGCCAGCAGGTTGGGCTGGCCATCGATCAGATCGCCTATTTCCTTGCGGCCTTTGTTCTGGGTGGCGCTTTGGCGCAATATCCGGTGGGCTGGCTGGCCGACAGGTATGACCGCCGCCATGTGCTGATCGGCCTCTCAATAGCCGCCATCCTTAGCTGTATCGTGGCGGCACTTTCGCATAATCTAAGCGCAAACGGCGTCTATCTGACGGCCTTCTTGTTTGGCCTCACAACCTTTCCGATTTTTTCGGTGTCCACCGCCCACGCCCATGATTTCGCCACCAGCGAACAGCGGGTTGAGCTGTCTGCCGCATTGATGTTCTTTTATGCGCTTGGGGCCATCGCCGCGCCACTTCTGGCCTCCACCCTGATTGACGCCTTTGGCCCCCCGGCGATGTTTGTGATGATCGCAAGCGCGCATCTCGCCTTACTTTTGTTCAGCCTTACCCGTATGCGGGTGCGCCCAACCCTGCCGAAACGCACGCCTTATGTCTGGGCACCGCGCACCAGCTTTTTGATTGGCCGCTTAACCGGCACAGGCCGCGACAAACGCTAGCAACTGTTTGATACCTGCGCTAAAGGGAATGCCAAACACGTCAAAAGGCATATCTTTCATGGCACGTCACCTGATCACTTCGGCGCTTCCCTATATCAACGGCATCAAACATCTGGGCAATCTTGTGGGCTCGCAACTGCCCGCCGATCTCTATGCCCGGTATCAACGTGCGCGCGGTCATGAAGTCCTGTATCTCTGTGCCACCGATGAGCACGGCACCCCGGCCGAGCTGGCCGCCGCCAAAGCCGGGCAGCCGGTGGCGGACTACTGCGCCGAATTGCATCAGGTTCAAGCCGACCTCGCGCAGCGCTTCCGTCTGAGCTTCGATCATTTCGGGCGCTCCTCCAGCCCACAAAACCACGCCATGACCCAACATTTGGCCGGGCGCCTTTATGACGAGGGGCTGATCCGTGAAGTGTCTGAGAAACAGGTCTATTCCCATGCCGATGGCCGCTTTTTGCCGGACCGCTATATTGAGGGCACCTGCCCCAACTGCGGCTATGACAAGGCCCGGGGGGATCAATGCGAAAACTGCACCAAACAGCTTGATCCCACCGATCTGATTGACCCACGCAGCGCCATCAGCGGCTCAACCGATCTGGAAGTGCGCGAAACCCGGCATCTCTATCTGTGTCAAAGTAAGATGCGCGACCGCATCAGCGCCTGGATCGACAGCAAAACCGACTGGCCAATCCTGACCACATCCATCGCCAAAAAGTGGCTCAACGACGGCGACGGGTTGCAAGATCGTGGCATCACCCGCGATCTTGATTGGGGCATCCCGGTGAAGCGCGGGTGTGAGGACTGGCCCGGCATGGAAGGCAAGGTGTTCTATGTCTGGTTTGACGCGCCGATTGAATATATTTCCTGCGGCGGCGAATGGGCCGAGGCTAATGGGCTGACCGATGCCGACTGGCAACGTTGGTGGCGCACCGATATGGGTGCCGATGACGTGCGCTATACTCAGTTCATGGGCAAGGATAACGTGCCGTTTCATGCGCTTTCCTTTCCGACTACGATCCTTGGCGCAAATGAAGACTGGAAGCTGGTGGATTACATCAAATCCTTCAACTACCTGAATTATGACGGCGGCCAGTTCAGCACCAGCCAGAGGCGCGGCGTGTTCATGGATCAGGCGCTTGAGATTTTGCCCTCGGATTACTGGCGCTGGTGGCTTTTATCCCACGCCCCCGAAAGCGGCGACAGTGAGTTTACCTGGGAAAATTTTCAGGTCTCAGTCAACAAAGACCTCGCCGATGTGCTGGGCAATTTCGTCAGCCGCGTGACCAAATTCTGCCGGGCAAAGTTTGGTGAAACCGTTCCCGAGGCGGGCACGCAAGGGCCCGACGAGGCGGCGCTGATCGCCACCCTCACCAAACGCATCCGCGCCTATGAGGCCCATATGGAAGCGATGGAAATCCGCAAATCCGCCTCTGAGCTGCGCGCCATCTGGGTTGCGGGCAATGAATACCTGCAATCCGCCGCGCCCTGGTCTGTGTTCAAAACAGACCCCGATCAGGCCGCGGTGCAAATCCGCCTCGCGCTTAATCTCATCCGGCTTTACGCGGTGCTCAGCGCGCCCTTTATTCCCGATGCGTCTGAGGCCATGCTGGCGGCGATGAACTGCACCGATACAAGCTGGCCCGACGATGTTGCCGCCGCCTTGCAAACCCTCGCGCCGGGCCATGCCTTCACCGTGCCCGAGGTTCTGTTTGCCAAAATCACCGATGCCGAGCGCGAAGACTGGCAGGTTCGCTTTTCAGGCACCCGCGATTAGCCCCCGCGCCGGGGCGTGGGGCACTTCTATATATTGGCGTGACCATAAAGGTAAGCCGGGCTTAAGCCCGGCCTACGGAGCCTAGAGCACTGCAATGTGTTGATGGGGCCATTGGCTGAGGGACTCACTTCGCATTAAAAGTAAACAACTGCTCGCCTTGCAGCCGGTAGCCGTTAATCAGCTCTTTTGCCCGCTCAGATGTCAGCCAGTTTTCCAGCTTCAACACCAGATCAGTCTTTACATAGGGGTGCTTTTCCGGATTAACCGGCAAATAGGCATATTGATTGAACAATTCCGCATCCCCCTGATACAGGATCGCCAAATCTCCCTTATTGCCAAAATTAAGCCAGCTTGCCCGGTCAGACAGGATATAGGCATTCAGCCCCGACGCCGTATTCAGCGCCGCCCCCATGCCCGCGCCCACCGGCGCATACCAATCGCCCTCCGGCGCAATCCCTGCCGCCTTCCACAGGCTCAATTCTTTCTTGTGGGTGCCACTGTCATCGCCGCGACTGACAAACTTTGGCCGCGCGGCATTGATCCGTTGCAAGGCCTCAGAGATGGTCTTGGCCCCGGCCACATCAGCCGGATCAGACGCAGGCCCAACAATGACAAAATCATTATACATGATCTCGCGCCGGTGGGTGCCAAAGCCCGCGGCCACAAACGCCTCTTCCGCCGCGCGGGCATGCACCAGTATGGCATCAACATCCCCCGCCTCGCCCAGCCGGATCGCCTGCCCGGTGCCAACCACCAGAAGCTGCACCTCAATGCCGGTGTCTTTCTTGATCTCAGGCAGCAAAATCTCGGCCAGCCCGGAATTATGAAATGACGTGGTTACCGCCAGACGCAACTCAGTGGCCATGGCCCCGGTTACGCTCAACACCAAAGCCGCAATCATCACGGCAATCTGTTTAATTCGCATATTTCTCATTCTACTATGTCTCCATTCAAAAACGCGCGTGCCTGCGGCGTTTTTGGGGCTTCAAAAAAGGCCTCAGCCGGGCTGAATTCATGCACCTTACCGTGCAGGATAAATATCACCTCCGAGGCCAGACGCCGGGCCTGCCCCATATCATGGGTCGACATGATGATGCGGGTGCCCTCCGCCGAGGCCGCCTGCAATATCGCCTCGATCTCGCGCATGGCGCGGCCATCCAATGACGCGCAAGGCTCATCCAGAAACAGCACATCCGGCCCCCGGATCAACGCCCGCGCCAGCGCCAGTTTCTGCCGCTCACCGCCCGAAAGTACCGTCGCCTGCCGATCCTCCATACCACCAAGGCCAATCTTTGCCGCCCATTCCCGCGCCCGCGCCCGAGCCTCGGGTTTTGCCACCTTCAGCAGGGTCAGCGGATAGGTCAGGTTCTCAACCACCGTCCGGCGCAGCATCACCGGGGTTTGAAACACAAACTCCTGCCGCCGCCGGGCCTCGGCCATGCCGCAAGCCCAATTAACCGTGCCGGCATTCAGCCGGGCAATACCGTGCAACATCTTCAGCAGGCTGGTTTTGCCTGCCCCATTGGGACCGATCACGATGGTCACGCCCTCGGCCTGCAATGTCAGGTCCACCGGCCCAACCAGCACCTCACCGCGCCTGCGCACCTGTGCTGCGCGCACCTCAAGGGGGAACATCACACTCACCAACTGCCCTCCCGCTCCGTATGGCTCAACCCATGAATGGCCAGATTAACCGCAATCGCCAGCGCAATCAGGATAAAGCCAAGCCCCAGCGCCAGCGCAAAATCACCGCGCCCGGTTTCAAGCGCGATGGCGGTGGTCAGCACCCGTGTGGCATGGTCAATATTGCCGCCCACAATCATGATCGCGCCAACCTCGCCAATGCCGCGTCCAAACCCCGCTAGGGATGCCGTCAGCAACGCCCGGCGGCTGTCCCACAACAGGGTTTTGACGCGCTGCCATTGGGTGGTGTTCATGGAAATTAGCATGTCGTGATATTCCACCCACAAATCGCGCAAGGACTGATGCGCAATGGAGGTGATCAGCGGCACAATGATCAGCACTTGCGCGATGATCATCGCCCATGGGGTGAACAGCAATCCAAAAACCCCAAACGGCCCCGCGCGCGACAGCAAAACATAAACAATCAGCCCCACCACTACTGGCGGCAGGCCCATCAAGGCGTTGAGAATGGCAATCAATGTACGCCGAAAGCGAAACCGCCGGACGGTGATCAGCGCCGCCCATGGCAGTGAAATCAAACAACCAATGCCCAGCGCCGCCAGCGTCACCTGTAATGAGCGCAAGGTGATCTCGACCAGATCCGCATCCAGCGTCACAATCAGCCAAAAGGCCTGTGAAATTCCGCTCCAAAGTTCCGACATGCGCGGCCGTTTCCCCCGTTATCCGCCGCAGTTAACCGCTCGGGCAGTGAAATAACAACAACGATCCCGTTCAATCGCGGGAAATTCGTCTCATTGACCCGGCAGGCGCAAAACCGCACCGGGATTCATGATCATTTTGGGGTCAAGCGCCGCTTTGATCGCCCGCATTGCGGACAATTTGGCCGCATCGCCATAGCGTTCCAGTTCCGCCACCTTCATCCGGCCAATGCCGTGCTCGGCGCTGAACGAGCCGCCCGCCGCCTGCACCAGATCATGCACAATGCGTTTGATTCTATCGCGCAGGCCCGCGTAATCCTCGCGGCTGTGGCCCTTGGGGGCAAAGACGTTGTAATGCAGGTTGCCATCGCCAAGATGACCAAAACAGTTAATACGGAAATCCCCCAGCGCGGCAATCGCCTGACCGGCGGTATTGATGAAATCCGGGATCACGCTTAAAGGCAGCGAAATATCATGCGAACTCACCGAGCCAACACGCCGGTTCGCCTCGGGGATACTCTCACGCACCTGCCAGAAATCCCTTCGCTGCGCCTCGGATTGGGCAATCATGCCGTCGCTGACAAGGCCCTCGGCCAAGGCTGCCTCAAACAGCTCCGCCAGCGCCGCTTGCGGGTTCAGCCCACGCGCCAGCCCGATGTCAATCAGCACAAACCACTCCGGCATTTCCTGAAACGGCAGGCGCAGATCGGGCATTGTCTCGGTCAGAAATTCCAGCCCCACCCTGTGCATCAACTCAAACGCGCTCACGCCTTCGCCCAGCGCCGCGCGCGCCAGTGCCAGCACCTCAAGGGCGGCTTGCGGGCCTTGCACCTGCAATAGCGCCGTGCCTTCGCCCGCTGGAATGGGATACAATTTCAACGCAGCGGCGGTGATCACGCCCAATGTACCCTCGGCGCCGACAAACAGGTTTTTCAGATCATAGCCGGTGTTGTCTTTCCTGAGCCGCTTCAACCCCTGCCAGATTTGCCCATCCGGCAGCACCACCTCAAGCCCCAGACACAGATCGCGCGCGGTGCCGTAGCGCAGCACATTCACCCCGCCCGCATTGGTCGAGAGCATCCCACCGATTCGGGCGCTCCCCTTGGCCGCGATATTAAGCGGAAACAAACGATCCGCCGCCTCCGCCGCGTCGTGGATGTCTGAAAGAATCGCCCCGGCTTCCACCACCAGCACGTTTTCATCGGGGTATACCGCCCGGACCGCGCGCATCCGCTCAAGGCTGAGCACCACCGGCGCGGGGCCATCGGGCAGGACCTGCCCCCCCACCAACCCGGTGCCGCCGCCGTAAGGCACAATGCCGACGCGGGCCTGATTGGCGGCCTGCACAACATGCGCCACCTCTTGCACCGTGGCCGGGGCCACAACGATCCCCGCCTGTCCCGTCCAGCGCCCGCGCGGCTCTTGCAGGTATTGCGGTAATGGGTCGCGAAAAGCGGCTTTGGGAAGCTCCGCCCGCAGGCGGGCTATAAATTCAGGATCAACGGAATTTAATTTCATATGAGTATGCCTAAAGCATTTGACCGGGGGGAACCAAACCATTCGTCAGCCCGACACAGGCTTATCATCGCAAAGAGCGGCTCAGCCAACATCGGTGCGGCCGCGCCGGTCCATCCGCAACGAGGCATATAAAACATGGGTGCGCCAGCGGCCATCAATCTGCAGATAACTTTGCGCCACGCCCTCATATTTAAACCCGCATTTTTCCAGCAAGGCGCGCGAGGCGGCATTTTCAGGCAGGCAGGCGGCCTCAACCCGGCTCAGGTCAAGCCGTTCAAACGCATAATGCACCATGCCCTGAATGGCCTCAAACATATAGCCCTGCCGCGCAAAGGGTTGCCCGATCCAATAGCCCAATGATCCCGCCTGCGCCGGGCCGCGACGGATGGTATCAAGGGTGATCGCGCCCAGCAGTTGCTGATCCTCGCGCCGGATCAAAAACAGCGGCACCGCTGCGCCATTGGACACCGACCGTTGCGCCCAATAGACCCGGTTGGCAAAGCCCTTGCGCGACAGGTGATCGCTGGACCAGACCGGCTCCCACGGGGTGAGAAACTCTTCACTTTGGCGGCGCAGGCTGCTCCAACTGCGAAAATCGCTCAGCATCGGCTGGCGCAATGTCAACCGCTCGGTCTCAACCCTGATTTTCCGCCGGGGAACAAACATCAGGCCGCGCGCCTTTCACTCAGTTGCGCAAGCGTCGGGGCCGCCTCAACCGGGCCATAAAGCGCCATCGCCGCCGGGGCGGTGTGGGCCATCTGCCCGGCCAGCGCGCGCACATCGGCAAGCGCCACATTATCAATCCGCGCCACCACCTCATCCAGGCCCGGCACCCGGCCCCAGATTTGCAGCATCCGCGCCAGCCGCTCGGCCCGGGCAGACGGGCTTTCCAGCCCCATCAACAGCCCCGCTTTCATCTGCGTGCGGGCGCGCTCAACCTCCTCAGCGTTAATATCATCTGCTGCGCGTTTCATCTCATCAATGGTGATCTGTGCCAAATCACCCATCTGCCCGCCAGAGGTGCCCGCGTAAATCGTCATCATGCCGGTATCGGCATAGGCCCCGGTCTGGGCGTAGATGCTATAACACAGCCCGCGCTTTTCGCGGATTTCCTGAAACAGCCGCGACGACATGCTGCCGCCCAGAAGGCTGGAATAAATCTGTGCCGCGTAAATCTGCGGATCAGAATAATCCGGGCTTTCAAACCCCAGCGCGAAATGCGCCTGCTCAAGCTGTTTGAGATGTCGGCTTTCACCGCCCGCAAACTGCGCCTTTGGCGGCAGGGTCAGGGGTTGCCCGGCCATATCGCCAAACAGTTTTTGCGCGTCCGCCACCAAGGCATCATGATCCACCGCCCCCGCCGCCGACAGGATCATCTGACCCGGCGCATAATGCTGCCCGACAAAGCCCTGCAAATCGGCACGCTGAAACCCGCGCACGCGCTCTTCCGGGCCCAAAATTGTCCGGCCAAGGGGGTGATCGGGATAGGCCTCTTCCTGCAACCAGTCAAAAATGATGTCGTCGGGCGTATCCAGCGCCTGACCGATTTCCTGCAAGATCACCCCGCGCTCGATCTCAATCTCGCCCGGGTCAAACACCGGGTTGCGCAAAATATCGGCAATCACATCCAGCGCCAGAGGCACGTCATTTTTCAGCACCCGCGCGTAATAGGCCGTCACCTCGCGCGAGGTGTAGGCGTTGATAAAACCGCCCACATCCTCAATCGCCTCGGCGATCTGCAAGGCGCTGCGGCCATGGGTACCCTTGAATGCCATATGCTCAAGAAAATGCGCGATGCCGTTTTGCGCAGGCGCTTCGTGGCGTGCGCCTGCCAGAACCCACACCCCGATAGAGGCCGATTGCAGCCCCGGCATATGCTCGGATACAATGCGAAACCCGTTTGAAAGGGTTGTCAGATTAACACTCAATGGCCGGTCCGTTCTTTAAAGCGTTTCTCGTTGCTTCCTGCTTGGGAAGTCGCGGGAAACGCATACTTCAATTAATGGTCATCCGCGTTTCACAGTCAATCGGTAGCCCGGTCAACTGCGAGACGCTTTGATCAATGTCTCAATCGCGCCCAGATCATTACCGATCCGGGTAATCCGCTCGGCCCGCTCATACAGGTCCGACAGGCGCTCCGGCAAGGGGGGGCGAATGCCGCAGGCCGCTTCCACCGCATCGGGGAATTTGGCCGGGTGTGCGGTGGCCAAGGTGATCATCGGCGTACCCGCATGGCGCTGTTCATTGGCCACCTTCACGCCCACGGCGGAATGCGGGCATAACAGCTCATTTGACTGTGCCAGCGTTTGGGCAATGGTGGCGCGGGTTTCATCCTCTGAGCAATGACCGCTGTCAAAGCTTTCACGCAGCGCCTGCAACGCCCCTTGGCTCACGGTAAAGCCGCCGGATTTCAGCTCCGCCATCAACTGCGCCACCGCTTTGCCATCGCGACCGTATGCCTCAAACAACGCCCGCTCAAAATTTGAGCTGACCTGAATATCCATCGACGGGCTGATTGAGGGGATCACCCCATCGGTTTTATATGCGCCGCTGGTCAGGCAGCGATGCAAAATATCGTTTTGGTTGGTCGCCACCACCAGCCGGTCAATCGGCAACCCCATGCGCCGGGCAATGTAGCCGGCAAAAATATCGCCAAAATTGCCGGTGGGCACGGTGAAACTGACCTTCCTGTGCGGCGCGCCCAGTGCCACGGCGGCGGTGAAATAATACACGACTTGTGCCAGCACCCGCGCCCAGTTGATCGAGTTGACCCCGGCAAGGCCGACCGTATCGCGAAACTCAAAATCATTGAACATATCTTTCAATCGCGCCTGACAATCGTCAAAATGCCCGTCCATCGCCAAGGCATGGATATTGGCCTCCGTCAGTGTTGTCATCTGGCGGCGCTGCACTTCACTGACCCGGCCATGGGGATAAAGAATAAACACATCCACCGCGTCCGAGCCGCGAAACGCCTCAATCGCGGCACTGCCGGTATCGCCGCTGGTGGCGCCGACAATGCAGACCCGCTGACCGCTGCGCTTTAGGGACGCCTCAAACAACTGGCCAATCAGTTGCATGGCGAAATCCTTGAACGCCAGCGTCGGGCCGTGGAATAATTCCAGCACGAAATGCCCCGGCGCAAGTTGTTTCAAGGGCGCGCGGGCGGCGTGGCCAAAGCCCGCATAAGCCCGCGCGATGATGCCTTGGAATTCGTCATCAGTGAAACTGTCGCCAATAAACGGCCGCATGACGCGAAAGGCGGCCTCCTCATAGGGCAGGCCTTCAAGTGCTGCAATATCTGCGTGGCTCATCTCGGGGATGACCTCGGGCAGGTACAGGCCGCCATCGCGCGCCAGCCCGGTCATCATCGCCTGCTCAAAGTTCAAAATCGGGGCCGCGCCCCGGGTTGAGACATATTTCATGCCTGCTTTCATGTCTGTGTACCTTTCTTCATCGGCGTGTTGCGCCGCAGATAATAGCCGGTCATCAGCAGCCATACGGCCGCCAGTGAAAACCAGGTGATTGCATAATTCAGATGATCATTTGGAATGCCTTCGATACCCACCGGCAACGGGGTGGTGGCAAAAGGCCCGCCATCAATCTTGCGGGCGATGATCAGCACCGGCTCGGTGCCAAGGGCGGCGGCCATCGCGGACACATCGCGGGCAAACCAAAGGCCGGTCTTCAGGTCGGGATCGGGGGTAAAGCCATCCACCTCATCGGGCCAGTGCAGATTGCCGGTGACGGTAATCTTTTGCTCATCGGTTAAATTGCTGGGCTTTTCAAGTCTGAGAAATCCCCGGTCAAGCAGCACCTGCCGCCCGCCCATATCAAGGATTGAGATCATCCGGTAGCCCGGCCCAAGGTTTTTGACGCTGGCCAACACCCGCAGGCCCGGGCGGACGGTGCCGCTGGCACGCACCGGCAGATATTTGTCACGCACCGGATCGGGCTGTTCAGGCAGGGCCACGGGGGGGGCAGAAATCCGCGCCTCAATATTGGCCAGCACCTCCTCTTTCCAAGTCAGGCGCTGAAGCTGCCAGACACCAAGCCAGATCAGCAGGGCTGCACCGGCAAAGCCAAAAATCAGGGGGGGGATGATGCGGCGCAAAATTCATTGCTCCTTTTGGGACGGGAAAAGCGCGCAAAGCCTTGCGCGCTATTTTGTTAAAGCGGTGGTGGGTTTCACCCACCCTACGCCTCACCTTGTAGGGTGGGTGAAACCCACCTGCGTCAGCCGCCCCAGATATAGACTGCGGCAAACAAAAACAGCCAGATCACATCAACAAAGTGCCAGTACCAAGCCGCCGCCTCAAACCCTACATGTTGCTCGGGCGTGAAATCCCCGCGCATGGTGCGCAGCAGGCAGACAAACAGAAAGATCGTGCCGATGATCACATGCGCCCCGTGAAAGCCGGTGGCCATAAAGAACGTCGCGCCATAAACATTGCCAGAAAATCCAAACCCCGCATTGCTGTATTCATAAGCCTGAAACACCGTAAACAATGCCCCCAGCACAATCGCGATGGTCAGGCCGGTTTTCATATCTTTGCGGTTGTTTTCATGCACCAAGGCATGATGCGCCCAGGTGGCCGCACAGCCCGACAACAACAATATCAGCGTATTGATGATGGGCAGATGCCAAGGATCAAAGGTTTCAATCCCCACCGGCGGCCAAACGCCATCTTTCATCGGCGACAAAGGCCCCATCGGATACATCGCATTCTTGAAAAACGCCCAGAACCAGGCGGCAAAGAACATCACCTCAGACATGATGAACATGATGAAACCATAGCGCAGGCCAATGCGCACAACCGGCGTATGATCCCCCGCCTTGCTTTCCGCGATCACCTCGGACCACCAGCCAAACATGACGTAGAGCACGCCGATCAGGCCCGCCAGGAATATCCACGGCTGGTTATTTTCAATCGCCGGAGAAATCATCAACACCACGCCAAAAAGCATGGTAAACCCCGCCAACGCGCCCAGAAACGGCCACAAAGAGGGGGTCAGAATGTGATAATCGTGATTTTTTTCATGTGCCATTATTTATATCCCTCGCTGGAAGGCCTTTTGTTTTTGGTTAGTTTAATTCGGTTGCGTTGCTCTGATCAAGGGCCGCTTGCGCCTCAGGCAGATCAATTTCATAGAACGTATAGGACAGGGTGATGGTATGGGTGTATTTCGCATCCCGGTCATCGACAATCTCGGGATCTACATAGAATGTCACCGGCATTTCCACCCGCTCACCGGGTTGCAGCACCTGCTCGGTAAAGCAAAAGCATTCAATCTTGTTGAAAAAGCCGCCGGCCTCATAAGGCGTGATATTATAAGCCGCCTGCCCGGCAATCGGCCGGTCGGTTGGATTATACGCCTCAAAAAAAGCCAGGCCGGTTTCGCCGATGCGCAGCTCCATCTCACGCACCACCGGTTTGAATTCCCACGGCATGTCACGGTTTTTGCTGGCGTCAAAGCGGATTTTGATGGTTTTATCAAGGATCACATCCGCCCCGGCATAAGCCACGCCGGGGGTGCCCCCAAAGCCGGTAACCCGGCAAAACCAGTTGTAAAACGGCACCGAGGCCCAGGCCAGCGCGCCCATCACCACAACCACGCCCACCAGTCGGGTCAGGGTTTTTGCATTTGCGTCCCGAGCCATCAGCTCCCCTCCCCGGCAGATTGGCCCTGGGCAGGGCTGATCTGAACAAGTGAGGGATCACTTCCGACCTTGGCAATCGTCAGGGCAAAAATCAGCACAACGAAAGTGATCAGCACAAGCCCAAGCCCCAGATTGCGGCCAAATCGGCGTTTATGCAGTTCATGCTGTTCGGGAAAGCTCATCACCAGGCTCCAATGCCATAAGGGGCCAAGGCCGATTGTGCCAAAATCGCCGTGAAATGGCCAAAGAGGTAAAACAACGACAGGACAAAGACCCGTTTTTCTGTGCGATAGCCATCAGCCCCGGCCTGAATTTCATCGCGCCGCCAGATGTCCCATGCGCCTTTGAGGAAAAGCCCGTTCAACACGATCGCCACCGCCAGATAAATCGGCCCGCCAATGCTGGTAAACCCGATGCCAATGGCAACCGGGATCAATAGCAGGGTATAGACCAGAATATGCGCCCGCGTCGCGCGGCGGCCATGGGTGACCGTCAACATCGGCACCCCGGCCTCTTTATAGTCGGACTTCATGAACAGACACAGCGCCCAGAAATGCGGCGGCGTCCACATGAAGATCAGCGCAAACATCAGCAGCGATTCCATTGATACCCCGCCGGTGGCCACAGCCCAGCCAATCATCGGCGGAAACGCCCCCGCAGCGCCGCCAATCACGATATTCTGCGGCGTCCAGCGTTTGAGCCACATGGAATAGATCACCACATAGAAAAAGATCGTAAAGGCCAACAGCCCGGCCGCAACAAAATTTGCCGCCAGCGCCAGCATGATCACGGCCATTACGGCCAAGGTGATGCCAAAGGCAAACGCCTCACCTTCACTGATCCTGCCCGCCGGAATCGGGCGGTTTTTGGTGCGTTTCATGATGCGGTCAATATCGGCATCCCACCACATGTTAAGCGCGCCCGAGGCCCCGCCGCCAATGGCAATGAACAAGATCGAGGCCAGCGCCACCACAGGATGCACCGCCTGCGGCGCGGCCAGCAGCCCCACCAGAGCGGTGAATACCACCAGCGACATCACCCGCGGTTTCAGCAGGGCGAAATAATCGCCAAACCCGGCCTCCCCGGTTTTTATGCTGGCTGTGTTCAGACTTGCGTCACTCATCCATTGATCCTGTAAACCGGTGGCGGGCTGAAGCCCGCCTTACCGCAAGGTTTGTAGGGCGGGCTTCAGCCCGCCACCCTTTCATTATTCGGCAACCGCCACATCATAATCCAGCGGCGTGCCGGCATATTCCTCAATCGCGCCTTTCAGCCATTTGTCATAGGCTTCTTGGCTCACAACCTTCACGGTAATCGGCATATAGGCATGATCCTTGCCACAAAGCTCGGAACACTGACCAAAATAGATGCCCTCGCGTTCGGCCTTGAACCACAGTTGCGCCAGCCGCCCCGGCACCCCGTCTTGCTTCACGCCAAAGGCCGGCATCGCCCAGGAATGGATCACATCCGAGCCGGTGACCGTCATCACCACAACCTTGTTGATCGGCACAACCACCGCCGTATCCGTGGCCAGCAAAAATTCATCCCGGCTGTACCCGGCCGCTTCCAGCTCGGCCACAACCTCATCATTCAGCACCTTGCCCTCGCCAATCAGGAAGCTGTCAAAGCCAAAACCATTATCGGTGTATTCATAGCTCCAATACCACTGGTTTCCGGTCACCTTGATGTTGATCTCGCCCTCGGGGATTTCCTGTTGCTTGAACAGAACCGGCAGGGAAAATGCCCCGATCAGCACCAAAATGACAATCGGCACCAATGTCCACGCCACTTCCAGCGGTGAATTATGGGTAAACGTCGCAGGCTCGGGGTTGGCCCGGCGGTTAAACCGGACAATCGCATAGGCCAGCAGCACGGTCACTAAAATGGTGATTCCCGTAATGATGATCAAGATCATGCCATCAAGCCATTGCAGATCACGCGCCAATTCGGTGGCCGCAGGCTGAAACCCCATCTTGCCATTAACGGGATGGCCAACGATTTCCAGATTTTCCTGCGCCATGGCGGGCAGCGCAGAAATAGTGGCCATCGCGGCCAGCAGATAAGAGATTAGTCGCATATTACACCCTGATCGGTTGAAGCTTTTATAATTCAGTAACGGATTTTTCCGCAAAACTTGCAGAATCCCGCAGATTTTCGCAGATTCCCATTGTCTCATGCACGGTTAAAACCATATTCTGAGCGATGAGACAAGAAAGACCACGGCGTTTAGCCCACGCTTTTTTGATTTAGATCAAATTAAATTCCCTGAAACCCCGAAAACAGGCCCAATCCGGATGACAAACACCAACTTTCGCCCTTTCAATACCATATTGGACGCCGATATTGCGCTCGCCCGCCTGCGTGAGGCCACGGAGGGCGCCGATGACGGCGAGCTGTTTATCGAGCGCCGCCAGTCAGAATCGCTGGTCTTTGACGATGGCCGGGTGAAATCCGCCAGCTTTGACGCCGCCGAAGGCTTTGGCCTGCGCGCCGTTCTGGGTGAGGTCACAGGCTATGCCCATTCCTCGGAAATTTCCGAGCCTGCCCTGACCCGCGCGGTTGCAACTGCCCGCCTTGCTGTGGGCGACGGCGGCGGCACCATGGCCCCACCGCCGCGCGCCACCAATACAAGGCTTTATACCGATGCCGATCCCATTGCCGGGGCGGATTTTCCGGTCAAACTGGAAACCCTGCGCCAGATTGATGCCTTTGCCCGCGACCTTGATCCAAGGGTGGTGCAGGTATCGGCCGTGATCGCCGCCTCGTTGCAGGAGGTCACCATCCTGCGCCCCGATGGCACCCATGTGACAGACACCCGCCCGATGACGCGGGTCAATGTCACGGTGATGGTTGAGCAAAATGGCCGCCGCGAAACCGGCACCGCCGGCGGCGGCGGGCGTGTGGGCCTTGACGGGTTGCTTGATCCCGCCGACTGGCAGGCCAAGGCGCGTGAGGCGCTGCGCGTGGCCTGCGTCAATCTTGAGGCCGTGCCCGCCCCCGCCGGGGTGATGGATGTGGTGCTCGGCCCCGGCTGGCCGGGGATTTTGCTGCACGAGGCCATCGGCCACGGGCTTGAGGGCGATTTCAACCGCAAAGGCAGCTCGGCCTTTGCCGGGCTGATGGGTCAACGCATCGCCTCCAAGGGTGTGACCGTGCTGGATGACGGCACAATTCCCGACCGGCGCGGCTCTATTACGATCGACGACGAAGGCACACCTTCCGGCAAAAACACCCTGATCGAAGACGGCATTCTGGTGGGCCTGATGCAGGACCGGCAAAACGCCCGCCTCATGGGTGTCGAGGCGACCGGTAACGGGCGACGAGAAAGCTATGCCCACGCCCCCATGCCACGCATGACCAACACCTATATGCTGGGCGGTGATACCAACCCCGATGATATTGTGGCGGATTTGCAGGATGGCATCTGGGCCGTGGGCTTTGGCGGCGGTCAGGTGGACATCACCAATGGCAAGTTCGTGTTCTCCTGCACCGAGGCCTACCGGGTCAAAAACGGCAAAATCCTTGAGCCGGTCAAAGGCGCCACATTAATCGGCGACGGGGCCACGGCGCTAAAACAAATCCGCGCCTTGGGCAATGACATGGCGCTTGACCCCGGCATGGGGAATTGCGGCAAACAAGGCCAATGGGTGCCGGTGGGCGTGGGCCAGCCGACGGTGATGATCAGCGGGCTGACGGTGGGCGGCGCGGCGACGTAATAGAATAGTCACACATTCGCCCGCCCTTTCACGAATCAACCGATTAATTTTCCTTTAAAAACTGAGGCATTTCTTGCGGGTCATTCGATCTTCTGTCGGTTGGTCTGCAATAATTTTCCACAGAGTTATATTTATTATGTATACTATTCAATAGGATAGAATATTTCAGGGTGATATTCCAAATCAATCTCATTCTGGTTTACCCGTCGTTAACCATCTCGAACCAATACTGGGTTTGCAAGCAGGCGGAGCCATGATGTCCGAGGAAAAACATCCTTCCACTCACCCCCCACTCCCACCCACCACGGAAGATGATCGGGTGTTGTGGCTCCGTCTTTTGCGATCCCGCCGGGTTGGTCCCTCCACGTTCAACCGGCTGATGACTGAACATGGCACGGCCTTGGCGGCGCTTGAGGCCCTGCCTGAGGTGGCAAAGGCCGCCGGGGCCAAAGATTACACAGTTTGCCCCGAAGGCGTCGTTCTGGCGGAAATGAAAGCCGCCAAAGGTGCCGGCGCGCGAATGATCTGCATTGGCGACAGTGATTATCCTGACATGCTCATGCATATCTCCGATGCGCCCCCCATCTTGTGGGCCATCGGCGATACAAGCATTCTTCACCGCCCGATGATTGCCCTTGTGGGCGCGCGCAATGCCTCATCCTTGGGCACGCGCATGGCCCGGGCGCTGACATCGGAATTGGCGCAAAACGGTCTGGTTGTGGTTTCCGGTCTGGCGCGCGGGATTGATACCGCCGCGCATCTGGCGGCATTGGATACCGGCACCATTGCCATCATGGCCGGCGGGGTTGATGTGCTCTATCCGCCGGAAAATGCCAGCCTTGCCCATGACATCGCCAAAACCGGCCTGCGCCTGTCAGAGCAACCCATGGGGTTAACCCCGCAAGCCCGGCATTTTCCCCGTCGCAACCGCATCATCAGCGGCATATCGCAGGCGGTTGTGGTGGTTGAAGCAGCGGCCAAATCCGGCTCGCTGATCACCGCCCGCAACGCCCTTGATCAGGGGCGCGAGGTGCTTGCGGTGCCGGGCCATCCGTTTGATGCCCGCGCCTCGGGCTGCAATATGCTGATCCGTGACGGCGCGCGACTGGTGCGCAACGCCAGCGATGTGATTGAGGTACTACCTGCCATGGACCCCGCCAATGCACCGCTTGAAACACAGGCGGAAATGGCACTGCCGGATATCCCCGCAGCCGCGCCCGAAAAGCGCAGCCTGCGCGACACGGCAAATCTGCACGCCCTGATCCTTGATCGTCTTGGCCCCTCACCCGTGGCCGAAGATCAGCTGATTCGCGATCTGGCGACGCCGGCGCATAACGTCTCACCCGCACTGCTGGATCTTGAGCTGGAAGGCCGAATCAAACGACAGGCCGGCGGGTTGTTATCCCGGGTCAGCTAGAGCGTTTCCAATCCAACTGGATTCAAGAATTCATCTGGCAGCCCGAGGCAGCGTTTGCCTGCACAACGCGTTCGGGGTGCCGGATGAATGCGATTTGATTGGAAATGCTCTAGCCCCGATTGACCAAAGAGCCTGCTTGATAATAACCCATTTATCCATTTGCAAAAGCACGCATTGACAAACCCGTCGCTCCCCGCACATGTTCCGCCGCCAGTAGTGTCGCCCCGAGTCGATAGGAGTTTTCATGCCAGTTGTCGTTGTCGAATCCCCGGCTAAAGCCAAGACAATAAACAAATATCTGGGGCCGGGCTATACCGTTTTGGCGTCTTACGGCCATGTGCGTGATCTGCCGCCCAAAGATGGATCGGTCGATACCGACAATGATTTTGAGATGAAATGGGAAATCGGATATGACAGCCGCAAGCATATAAAAGCCATTGCCGACGCCCTCAAAACCGACAATTCCCTGATCCTCGCGACCGACCCCGACCGCGAAGGTGAGGCCATTAGCTGGCACCTCGAAGAGACCCTGCGCAAACGCAAAGCGATCAATAAAGACACCCCCGTCAGCCGGGTGGTTTTCAACGCCATCACCAAATCCGCCGTAACGCAAGCCATGGCCAACCCGCGGCAGGTGGACGCGCCGTTGGTTGAGGCTTATCTCGCGCGCCGCGCGCTGGATTATCTGGTGGGCTTCAACCTCAGCCCGGTGTTGTGGCGCAAACTGCCGGGTGCCAAATCCGCCGGTCGGGTGCAATCGGTCTGCCTGCGCCTGATCGTCGAGCGCGAGATGGAAATCGAGGCCTTCAATCCGCGCCAATACTGGTCGGTACGCGCCATGCTCACCACGCCGCGCGGTCAGAATTTTGAGGCCCGCCTGACGCAGCTTGCTGGCAAAAAGCTCGATAAATTCGATCTTGAAAACGCCACGCAGGCCGAAATGGCGGTGCAGGCGATCAGCTCGCGCGCCCTGAATGTGGCCAGCGTCGAGGCCAAACCCGGCAGCCGCAACCCCTCGGCCCCGTTCATGACCTCGACCCTGCAACAGGAGGCCAGCCGCAAATTTGGCATGGGCGCGCGGCAAACCATGTCCACCGCCCAGCGGCTTTATGAGGCCGGGATCATCACCTATATGCGCACCGACGGCATTGATATGGCCCCCGAGGCGGTGATCGCCGCGCGTGACGCGATCAAACACCGTTTTGGCGATAAATATGTGCCAAAATCGCCGCGCATGTACAAAAACAAAGCCAAAAACGCGCAAGAGGCCCATGAATGCATCCGCCCCACCGATATGACCCGCGATGCCGCCGCTTTGAAAATTACCGATGCCGATCAGCGCAAACTCTATGATCTGATCTGGAAACGCACTTTGGCCTGTCAGATGGCCTCGGCCCGGCTGGAACGCACCACCGTGGACATCGCCAGCGACGACGGCCAGATCACCCTGCGCGCCACCGGGCAGGTGGTATTGTTTGACGGCTTCATGAAGGTCTATGAAGAGGGCCGCGATGATAGTGGCACTGACGATGACAGCCGCCTGCCGCAGATCACCCAAGGCGAGCCGGCGAAATTTGCAGGTGGCGCGCTTGAGGATCAATATCGCAAGGCCGATGATAAAACCCGCGATGAGGTGATTGAAACACCGGGTGGCAAACCCGGCGAGATGCGCCGCCATGACGCCGCCGTGCTGTCATCGGATGCCGCCACGCTGGCGCTGCAACATTTCACCCAACCACCGCCGCGCTATACCGAGGCGACGCTGGTCAAACGCATGGAAGAGCTGGGCATTGGCCGCCCCTCGACCTATGCCAGCATCGTCACCACCATCCAAGACCGCGAATATGTCCGCAAAGACAAAAACCGCCTGATCCCCGAGGATAAAGGCCGGATTGTCACGATTTTCCTGCTGAATTTTTTCCGCAAATATGTCGGCTATGAATTCACCGCCAATCTTGAGGAAGAGCTGGATCAGGTCAGCGCCGGCAACGCCGATTACAAAGCTGTGCTGGCGCGGTTTTGGCATGATTTCTCAGCGGCGATTGCCGAGACGTCTGAATTACGCATATCCGAGGTTCTGACCGTGCTCGACAAAGCGCTTGAGCCGTCGCTGTATCCGCCGCGCGAAGACGGCACCGATCCGCGCATTTGCCCGCTTTGTGGCACCGGCAGCCTGCATTTGAAATCCTCGCGCTCAGGCGGGTTTGTTGGCTGCGGCAATTATCCCGAATGCCGCTATACCCGCCCCATCGGCGGCGAAAACGCCGAAAACGGCGATCGTGTGTTGGGCGAGGATCAGGGCGATGAAATTTCCCTGCGCTCGGGCCGGTTCGGGCCTTATGTGCAGCGCGGCGAGCGCACCGATGAGGTGCCCAAACCGCCGCGCGCCAGCCTGCCCAAAGGCTGGCAGCAAGAAGACATGACATTGGAAAAGGCCGTCACCCTTCTCAGCCTGCCGCGCTTTGTTGGCGAGCATCCCGAGGGCGGCAAAGTGCATACCAATCTGGGCCGCTATGGCCCCTATGTGATGCACACCACGGTGGATGAGGCGGGCAAGGAAGCCAAACTTTACGCCAATATTTCCGACGTGGAAGAGGTGTTTACCATCGGCATGAACCGCGCGGTTGAGGTGATTGCCGAAAAACGCGCCAAAGGCCCCGGACGCGGGCGCACGGCGGCCAAACCCTTGCATGAATTGGGCGAGCATCCCGAGCATGGTGGCCCGGTCAATGTGATGGACGGGCGCTATGGCCCCTATGTGAAATGGGACAAGATTAACGCCACCATCCCCAAGGAAAGCAAGCCCGAGGATGTGACCATGGCCATGGCCGTGGAGCTGATTGCCGAGCGCGCCGCAAAAACCGGCAAGGGGCGCAAAAAGGCTCCGGCCAAGAAAAAACCTGCCGCGAAAAAGAAACCGGCGAAAAAGCCGGCGGCTAAAAAGAAACCGGCGAAAAAATAACCCGGATGGGTGCGTTATCCCGGTCAATTTTGGCGGGGATGCGTTGACTCTCGCACAGCCCACGGCCCATATCGTGTTACCTAGGTTTCACGAGGGGTTTCACCATGAAAAAGGTATACGCCAACGCAACTGAGGCCTTGGATGGCCTCTTGCATGACGGCATGTTCATCGCCGCCGGGGGCTTTGGCCTTTGCGGCATTCCTGAACTTTTGCTGCAGGCGATCAAGGACGCGGGCACCAAGGATCTGACATTTGCCTCCAACAATGCGGGCGTTGATGATTTTGGCATCGGGATTTTACTGCAAACCCGGCAGGTCAAGAAAATGCTCAGCTCTTACGTCGGTGAAAACGCCGAATTCATGCGGCAATACCTGTCGGGGGAGCTGGAGCTGGAGTTTAACCCCCAAGGCACTTTGGCCGAACGGATGCGCGCAGGCGGCTGTGGCATCCCCGGATTTTACACCAAAACCGGCGTTGGCACGCAGATTGCCGAGGGCAAAGAACACAAAGATTTCAACGGCGAAACCTATATCATGGAAGAGGGCATTTTTGCCGATCTGTCGATCATCAAAGCATGGAAAGCCGATGCGACCGGCAATCTGATCTTCCGCAAAACCTCGCGCAATTTCAACCCACCTGCGGCGATGTGCGGCAAGGTCTGCGTCGCTGAGGTGGAAGAGATCGTGCCGGTGGGCGACCTTGACCCCGATCATATCCATCTGCCCGGCATCTATGTACACCGGATCATTGAGGGGCAGCACGAGAAACGGATTGAGCAACGCACAGTCAGAACCGCATAGGAGGGTAAAATGCAAACGCAAATAACCGACCCCGGGCAAAGGATCAAAGCCGATATTGCCCATGAGTTTCTGGAATGGGTTTTTCATGCGCGCGAGCTGGTGGATGCGCATTTTCCCAATGACGCCTCATCCGCGCATAGTGCCATGATCATAGAAACTGCAAAATCCATGATGATGATGCAGAAGATGGGCGAAATTAAAAAATCGGTTCATGATATGAGCCTGGCCCTTGAAAATATAGGCGGGAATTAACCATGTGGGATCGCAATGAAATGGCCGCGCGGGCCGCGCTTGAGCTGGAAGACGGCACTTATGTAAACCTTGGCATCGGCATTCCGACGCTGGTGCCCAATTTCATCCCCGAGGGCGTCGAAGTGATGCTGCAATCGGAAAACGGCATGTTGGGCATGGGGCCGTTCCCGGTTGAAGGCGAGGAAGACGCCGATCTGATCAATGCCGGCAAGCAGACCATTACCGAACTGCCGGAAACCTCATATTTCGACAGCGCCACCAGTTTTGGCATGATCCGGGGCGGCAAGATTGCCATGGCCATCCTGGGCGCGATGGAAGTCGCCGAAAACGGTGATCTGGCGAATTGGATGATCCCCGGCAAGCTGGTCAAAGGCATGGGCGGGGCGATGGATCTGGTGGCGGGCGTGGGCCGCGTGGTGGTGGTGATGGATCACACCAACAAACACGGGGCCTCCAAAATCCTGAAACAATGCACCCTGCCCCTGACCGGCACCGGCGTGGTTGACCGCATCATCACCAATCTTGGCGTGCTGGATGTTACCCACAAAGGCCTGCATATTGAAGAGCTTGCACCGGGTGTCAGCCGCGAAGATATGATCGCGGCCACCGAGGCCAAGATCGTTTGAGCTAGCGCCCGAGCCGTCGTCGCTCGGCCTTTTCCTCGGCTCTAACCTTGGCGGCATCCATGTCCTCTAATGCCCGCGTCCACAGCGGGTTTTCATCTGACGGCGAAAGGCGCGCTCCAATTCAAGCACGCCGTTTTCCCTGTACCACCGGCCATGCGCCAGAATGATCCGCCGGGGTTTCCACGCGATCATCTGCTCAATCGCATCGACCAGCAATTCCTTGTCGCGAAACGTGCGCGCCATGTCCGGCGGCATCTTACCATCGCTGTCATCAATGCCAAAAATCCACACAATCGGCCGCATCCAGACCGGCAGCTTGGCAGTTTCAAAATTCTCAATCAGGTCGGTCAGGATCAACGTCTCACTGGCGCGGTGAAAGAAAACCGCCTCCCGGTGTATCTTGCTGCCCTCTACAATCAACTGATCAATCTGCCCCTGCCATGGCGCTTCGGCCTCGGCGCCCAGATCATGATCAAAGCGAATGTCCATGCCCTTTTTCGCCGCCCGCGCCACAACACCCGGCGCGGCCCAGGCGGTGGCCTCGGGGAAAGCCGCCTGCCATTCCCGGATATAGGCGTAGTGAATCCAATTGGGGGCCACCAAATGCCGCACCGGCCCCAGCGCATCCAATTCGGCGCGCAAATCCTTGGTCATTTTAGTGGGCGAATGCACCCACAAATCACCATTTTTCAGCCGCACAATCGTGGCGCGGGTGGAAAACGGCATGCCATAAAACTTAATCGCCGGACCGTCGATCAGCCAAAGCCCGCGCGAGATGGGCTTTGGTGTATTAAGCGGCTCATATCCGGCCACATCGGTGCCCATTTATTCGGTGACCGTGACCTTCACCATCACGTCGGGCGCGCCACTGATGGCCCCCGATTGTGGATTGCCGCGTTTGATCGCATCCACCACATCCATACCCTCAGTAACCTTGCCTACAACGGTATATTGCCCGTTAAGAAATTCGCCATCGCCAAGCATGATGAAAAACTGGCTGTTGGCACTATCCGGGCTTTGCGAGCGGGCCATGCCGACCATCCCGCGCAAAAACCGCTGGTCTGAGAATTCGGCTTTCAGATCAGGCCGGTCGCTGCCGCCCATGCCCGCGCGACGCATATCGCCGCCCATTTTGCCAAACTTCACATCGCCGGTCTGGGCCATGAAGCCCTCGATCACCCGGTGAAACACCACCCCGTCATATTTGCCTTCCTTGGCCAAGGCGGTGATCTGTTCCACATGACCGGGGGCCACATCTTCAAACAGGTCAATCGTGACGGTGCCATTCGCCTCGCCTTTGATTTCAATCTGCAGGCCGGTTGCAAACGCCGGGCTGGCCAGCAGGCTCAGGATAAGAATAAGTTTACGCATCTGACGCTACCTTTACGCTGATCATCCGATCGGGGGCCACAGGCGGCTCACCCCGGGTGATTTTGTCCACATGTTCCATGCCCGAAATGACCCGGCCATAGACGGTATATTGCCCGTTAAGAAAATGATTATCACCAAAGTTGATGAAAAACTGACTGTTGGCACTGTCGGGATTCTGGCTGCGCGCCGCCCCGATGGT
>CAZZKL010000018.1:0-29378 GCA_964655135.1 uncultured Roseovarius sp.
CGGCAGTAAATGGGGCCTGCCAGACCTGCCACAACGGCAACATCGCCACCGGCAAGCCGGGTAATCACATCCCAAGTACAAACACCTGTGATGATTGCCACGTCACCACAAGCTGGGGCAATGTGAGGTTTGACCATGCGGCGGTCAACGGCGCTTGCCAGACTTGTCACAACGGCAATATCGCCACCGGTAAGCCGGGCAATCACATCCCAAGTACAAACACCTGTGATGACTGCCATGTCACCACCAGCTGGGGTAATGTGCGGTTTGATCATGCGGCAGCCAATGGCGCCTGCCAGACTTGCCACAATGGCAACATCGCCACCGGCAAGCCGGGCAACCATATTCCAAGTTCAAACACCTGTGACGATTGCCACGTCACAACCAGCTGGGGCAATGTGAGGTTTGACCATGCGGCGGTCAACGGGGCCTGCGCGACTTGTCATAATGGCAATATTGCCACTGGCAAGCCGGGCAATCACATCCCCAGCACCAATACCTGTGATGATTGCCACGTCACCACCAGTTGGGGCAATGTGCGGTTTGATCATGCGGCGGTCAACGGCGGGTGCTCGACCTGCCATAATGGCCGCATCGCCACCGGCAAGCCAAATGGCCATTTCCAGACCAATGCTCAATGCGATGATTGTCACCGCACAACCGGCTGGGAGCGGGTCTCTTACAGCCATTCCTCGGGGGCCTTCCCCAGTGGCCATTCCAGCGGGCTTGATTGCACCGATTGCCACCGGTCAAATTCGGCGAATGCGGCCTATACGACGCCCGCCTATCGGCCCGATTGCGCAGGCTGCCATGCCAATGATTTCCGGGTTGATGAGCATAAGAAATACAAAAGCCCGAATACGGTTTTCTATCGGGTGGACGAGCTGCGCGATTGTTCCGGCTCTTGCCACGAATATACCGATGCCACGCTGACAAAGATCAAGAAACGGCGCTCGGGTGAACATCGCGCCAGCAAAAGAGATTGGTAAATGAAGATAAATAAACCCAAGATGCCACTCCATAAATCAATTGTGGGGTGGGGGGGCGTCCTTGCCCTGACCTATGCCAGCGCTGATTTATCAGCCCAAACCCTGACCTCCAGCGCACAGTTCATGCCCGCCGGGGAAGATGGCTGTCAGGTTCTGGCGCTCAATTTTGACCCCACGCTCAGCTATATTGCCGATAGCGGGCCGGGGGGCGGCACGGTGCTGACCATAAAGCTGAAACACGCATCAAACGATGGTGAAAGCCTGATTGCGGCGCGGCGTATCTTGATTGAAACGATTGCGCCCCCGACAAATAATAATATTGGCGTGACCAGCATATCGCTGAACTGGGGCCGTCCCGATCCGGAATTGACGATGGTTTTTGACAGGCAGGTCTCGGCCAAAATGGTTGACACAAGCAATGAGGGGCATGTGCTGATCCAACTGAATGACACCGGCACATTGTCAAGCTGTGATACCCTGACCCCTGATGATATTGAGGCCTTTGTCGGGGCGACGGTCGAGCCTGCTCTGGAGATCTTTCCCGAAACCGATAATCAGGGGGAGTTTGACGCGCTTACCCCCGCCCAACAAGCCAAACTTGACAAAACAATCACCAAGGCCCGGGCGGCAATCACGGCAAAAGATTATCCTGCCGCGATCCGCCAAATAACCAAAATTCTGTCATTCCCCGAAAACAGCCACAGCGCCGATGCGCAAGAGCTGTTGGGCGTGGTGCGCGAACGCAACGGCCAAATGGCCCATGCCAAGGCCGAATATGAGCTTTATCTCAAGAAATACCCCGGTGGCGAAGGTGCTGTGCGCGTGGGCCAACGTCTGGCGGCGATCAAATCAGCCGAGGCCACCCCCCCCAAACCGCTGCGCGAGGTGAGCGGCACTGCGGCCCGGGTCATCAACCAACCGACGGATGAGCTTGAATCCAAGTTTCGCAACATCCGAACCGAGCGGCCAAATCAGGGTCTTGTGGTGTTTGATTCATCGCGCCCACGTGGCCGCAACGGCGGGCGCGACGATGAGGAATTTCCCAGAACCGAATTCTGGGGCAGCATTGGCACAACCTATTTCTTCAACCAAGGCACGACACGGCTAACGGAATTTGACACCAGCCGCACCACGGTAGACGATTTTATCTTTGAAAACTCGTTGGTCACAACGCTTGATCTGTTTTGGTCGCGCGAAACCAAAGACAATAAACTGTCGTTTTTTGTGGTTGCCACCAACGATACCAGCTTTATCGACGGGACATCGCAAGACCCTCAGATTTCACGCCTCTATGCCCGGTACGAGCAAAAAGGCCCCGGCCTGACCTTTACATTTGGCCGTCAGTCGATCAACCAAAACGGTGTTTTCGGGCGGTTCGACGGGGCGCATGTCGCGTGGCAGGCGCGGCCAAATACCACCATCGGATTTCAGATCGGCTCGCCCGTCGATAGTGTGCGCGACCCGTTGTTTGAGTTTGACCGTCTGATGTACGGGGCCAGTGTCGAGTTTCAGGACGCCCTGCCGGATATCGACGTGTCGCTTTATGCAATTCAGCAAAATGTCGGGTCTTTGACCGACCGGCAGGCGATTGGCAGCGAGGTTGAGTATCAAACCGACACCGACCGGGTGGTGGCCTCGCTTGATTATGATCTGTCGTTTGACAAGTTCAATTTCGCGCGGATTTCCGGGTCGCATATATTCAAGGACGGATCATCGCTGACGCTTGGCCTTGATCTGGTGCAATCGCCATATCTGTCGCTGTCCAACGCATTGCAGGGGCAAAGCGTCAACTCGATAAAAGCGTTGCGTGCCTTCTTTACCCCCGCCGAAATCCGTCAACTGGCCGAGGATCGGACAACCGGCTCGGTCTCAATCACAACCGCGTATTCCCGTCCGCTGAACCAAAACTGGACCGCGACGGTGGATGGCACCCTGTTTCGGTCACAGGGCAGTCCGGCCTCGGGGGGGGTGCCGGCGCTGTCCTCGCCCGGGTTTGAATATTTTGCCTCATTTGGGCTTTTTGGGAACAATGTTTTCCGAGAGTCCGATGTGATCAGCACCACATTCCGGTTTGCCGATACCTCTACGTCAACATTGTATCTTGCGGATGCCTATTACCGCTTTAAGCCATTCGAGAAGCTGCGGGTTCGGCCGCGGGTAAAATTTGGTCGTCGCGGGTTTAAATCCGGTGGCCATGAGCTTTTTTCCGAGCCATCAATCACCATCGACTACAAGCTGACCAAAGAGGTCAGGCTGGAATTGGAAGTGGGTGAGCGGTTTTCACGCATCAAGCGGCCCGCCTCAAAGGAAAAAAGTAAAGAAGTCTATCTGTTTGCAGGTATTCGGTATGAATTCTGATGCTCAGACCCATGGCGGCCCAGGGGCCAAATACCGGGCGTGAATTGCCTGCAGCAGGCCTTGAATCAAAGACAGCTTACTCCAGCAATTCGGCAATTTCCGACCGCCCCGATGCCAGCGCTATATCGCGGGCGCGTTCGCGGCGGCGATTGCGCAGACGGGTGTTGGCACCAGCCTCAATAAGAGCGCGAACACTCTTGGCCTGCCCGGCATGGGCCGCTTGCATCAAAGCTGAATACCCGCCCAGATTTCGGGCGTCTATATCCGCGCCCCGGTCCAACAGCGCGGTGATTATTTCCACATCCCCCATCCGCGCCGCCAGCATCAAAGGCGTGTTTCCCTTGATTGAGGCTTTGTCAGGGTCGGCACCGGCGGTGATAAGCGCTTGGATAATTTCGCCGTTTCGGGCGCGAAGGGCCGCAAGTAACGGCGTGACACCATCATTTCCGGCCAGATTTAAATCGGCACCAGCCTTGATCATCAACTCAACAACCGGCGGGTTGCCTGCCATCGCCGCATACCACAAGGCCCCGCGCCCGTTGGCATCCGTCTGTGTCTGCGGCAACCCCGCCCGAAACAGGGCCGTCAAAACATCCGCGTTGGATTTGCGCGCGGCGGTGGTCAACAAATCCCCGTAGTCTTTTGGCGGGCCGATCTCTGCGCTGTGTTCCAGCAATATCAGAGCAATGTCGGATTGCGCCTGTTCCAGCGCGTATCGCAAAGGGGGCACCCCATCCAAATCCGCCAGATCGACATCCGCCCCGGACGCCAGAAGATGGCTGACAATTTCGGGTTTTCCCACTGTCACGGCCTGCCACAAGGCGGTTTGGCCACGGGCATCGCGCAGGTTCACATTGGCCCCGGCCCCGGTCAGGGCTTTCACCGTGTCCAAATGCCCGGCCTGAACCGCGTGCATCAACGCGGTGTTGCCCTGATGATCGCGCGCGTTTATGTCGGCCCCTTGTTGCATCAGGCCTGAAACCATTTCCGTTTCACCGCGCCATGACGCCTCAATCAGCGGGGTCCATCCCTGTGCGGTGGACATTTCTGACGGCATGGCCAAACGTGTCGTGACGCGGCTTTCAGGGCTGCTTTGCGTCTTGGTGTCCGGCGGGGTTTCCACGGCTGGCTTCGATAGCGCCAAGCGCTGCAACAAAACCCGCGCTTTCAGGTGGCCCCCCTCGGCAGCGGCGGAAATCCAACGCTGCCCCTGCGCTTTGTCCACCTTTGTCCCGCGCCCCGAAAGATACAGCTTTCCAAGGCTATATTGCGCCTCATTATGGCCCTGCGCGGCGGCTTGTTGTGTCAGCTCAAACGCCCGCGTCTCATCTTTTGACACCCCGCGCCCGGCCCGGTAAAGTGCCGCCAGCATATATTGCGCCTCTTTGTTTCCCTGATCGGCCAGCCCCTGCAACACGGTTGCGGCCTCCTCATAGCGGTGGCTTCTCACCGCGGCCCGCGCGGCGCGAATTTGGGTGCTTGCAACCGGATTATCGGTGTTTTGGGCGTGGGCGGTTTCATCTGCCGTAAGCACCAGAACGGCAAGCGCGGTTGCGATTAAAAATTTATGCTGTGCCATGTTTGGTCTCGATTGATATGCCAATGGATTTCAAAAACGGGGTCGGAAGGATACCCCCGGCGCAAATGATCATCGCGTCGTTGGGCAGTTCCAGTTGCGCGCCCTCCTGCTCAAGTTGGATGTCCGCTGCGCCTATGTTCAGGACATTCGAGCTTAGGTAAACATCCAGACGGCCCTCGGCCATGGCCGCATTCACCTTGTCGCGGTTTTTCTGCTTGGCCCGCGAAAACCCATCATTGCGATACGACAGGCCAACATGGGTGCCGGGCATCTCCGACAGGCTGACCGCCGCCTCAAGCGCGCTGTCGCCGCCGCCGACAACCATCACATGCTGCCCCTTGAATTGTTCCGGGTCGGTCAGACGATAGAGCACCTTGGTTTGATCCTCACCGGGGACGCCCAGCTTGCGCGGAGTGCCGCGCCGACCGATGGCCAACAACACGGCGCGCGCGGTGTGAACCCCATTTGATGTGGTCACGGCAAAGCCATCGGCGGTTGGCTCAATCCCCTCGACCCGCTCGTTGAAATTGATCTCCAGCTTGGTATCCGCCGCCACCTTCTGCCAAAATTCCAGCAACTGTTCCTTGGACACCTCGCGAAAATTGGCCTTGCCATAAAGCGGCAAGGTCACCGGCGCGGTCATCACCAGTTTGCCACGCGGAAAATGCGCCACTGTGCCGCCAAAGCTTTCCTGCTCAAGGGTGATATGGCGCAGGCCTTTTTCCATCGCGGCCAGACTTGCGGCAAACCCTGCCGGACCGGCACCGATGATGATAACATCCGCTTGCGCGCCGCCTTTGCCCATGCCCGGCAGCTTGGCAATCTCCATCATCGCCTGCCGCCCCTGTTCAATGGCGTTGCGGATCAATCCCATGCCGCCCAGCTCGCCAGCGATATAAAGGCCCGGCACATTGGTCTGAAAATCCGACCCCACATGGGGAATATCAACGCCGCGCTCTTCGGTGCCAAACACCAGATGGATCGCATCGAGCGGGCAGGCGGCGGCACAGGCGCCGTGGCCGATACAGCTTGCCGGTTCCACCAGTTCCGCCTTGCCGCGCACCAGCCCCAGAATGCGGCCTTCGGGGCAGGCGGTCACACAGGCCCCACAGCCGATACAGGCGCTTTGATCAATCAGCGGATGCAGCGATGCAGGCTGTGTCAGCCCGGCCTCCCACACCTCCTTTCGCTTGGCAAGCGTGCCTTTTTCCTTGCGTTTGTTCAAAGCCGCAAAGCCGCCCCAGATCAACAAAAGCGGGGTTGCATAGACAAATAAAAGCATTGAGGATTCCACGCGCGTCTCCGCTAATTAAGGCTCAGGCCCATGTCGCCCGCCGCGGCACTGATCCGCGCCTTCGGCACCGGCGCATTGGCGAAAACATCACTGGCCCGGCGAAATGCCTCATTGGCGGCGTCTTCTTCGCCCAGCACCAGCCGCGACCGCATCAGCCTGATCCAGCCGTCAACATCATTTGGCTCGTCCTCCAGTCGCGCCTGCAACTTATCCACCATGCCCCGGATCATCGCCTGCCGGTCATCGGGCGTCATCTCCATCGCGGCGCTGACATCGTCTGCGGTTGGCGCTGGGGCCGGTTGGGAAGGTGCCAGCGATGCAACGGTATTTGAGGCCTCGGGCAAGCGCCCCTCCAGCGGAATGTTCTCGGCAGCGGCCAGTTCGCGAATGCGCTGCTCAACCGATGCGGCCCAGTCTGCTCCCGGCGGGGCGCTGTTCAACAGCGTGATCCAGGCCTCAACAGCCGCCGCCGGATCGCCTTGTTGCTCTATCGCCATGCCCTGAAAGAACCGCGCCCGCGCGTCGGAGCCATTCAGCGTGACCGCTTTGTCAAACACCTCCAAAGCCTGATCCGTCACCATCCCATCCGCCGCCCGCACAAGGGTTTCACCATAAAGCGACAACAGTTCAGAATCGTCGCCGGTGATTGCCACGGCTTTGGCATAAGCCTCGGACGCTTCACGGTAGCGCTGGGTGTTGAAATAAGACCACCCCAGCATTTGCCAGCCATCGGCATCATCAGGATTGGCCGCCAGCCGGTCCACCAGCCCGGTGATCATGTCATCCACATTTCCCGCGTCCATGGCGGGGTCCGTGGCAGGATCAGTGGCGGCCACGCTTGTGCTGGACACGCCGGTTGAAACCGCCGCCGCCGCTTGTGGCTGGAACTCAGCCGCAGGCAAATCCGGGCGGCCGACAAAGGCGTAAAGCCCGGTTGCCCCGGCCACAATCCAGCCCACAACCGCCGCCACCGTCACCAAACGGAATTTTTCCGAGCTAACTTGCGTTTCCGGCCCCTGTTCTTTGGCGGCGGCAACGATGCGCCGCTCAACCTCGGCGCGGGCTGATCCGGCCTCTTCGGGGTTCAGGCTGCCTTGCTCGACCTCATGATCAATTTCGGCAATCTGCGCCCGCCAAAGCGCGGTTGCGCGCTCGCGCCCGCTGAGGGGCGGTTGAACCCGGCGCACCAGCGAAATTGTAAGAAGGACAGCGGCCACAGATGTCAGGCTTGTCAGGATGATCCAAAGGGTCATTTTATTTCCTTATTTTGTAACACAGCGGCCAAAACCGCGCGGTCGTCTTCCGACATTTCATAGGGGTCAGATGGCTTATCCGGTCGCCGCCACCACAGGGCCGAAAATCCAAGAAGGGCAATCATAAACAGCAACGCAGGCCCCAACCAAAGCAGCGCCGTTGACGTCTTGAACGGCGGCTTAAGCAGGATATAAATGCCATAGCGATCAACCAGATATTGCAGCACCTGCGCGTCATCATCCCCGGCCACAAGCCGCTCGCGCAACAGCAGCCGCAAATCGCGCGCCAGATCGGCGTTGGAATCGTCAATCGACTGGTTTCGGCACACCAGACAGCGCAGGCCTTTGCTCAGATCGCGCGCCCGCGCCTCAAGCACGGGATCGGCCAGAACCTCGTCCGGCAACACCGCAAAAGCAGCCTGCGGGGCGGGTAATGCCAGTAGAACCACCAGCGCAAAGAAGTGGAATAATCTCATAAGCCTGCCCTCAATTCTGCGATTTTAGGGGATAGGATGCGGTGCCAGATGTCGGTGGTGATGGGGCCAAGATGGCGATACCGGATGCGCCCGCTGGCATCGACAAGATAGGTTTCGGGCACGCCGGTCACCTGCAATTTAGCGCCAAGCGCGCCATCGGCATCGGCCCCGGTGGCCGCATAAGGGTTGCCAAAATTCTGCAAGAACAATTTGCCCGCGCCCTTGCGGTCTTTCCAGTTGATGCCATAGATCGGCACGTCTTGGCTGAGCGAAAGTTGCATCAGCATCGGATGCTCGGCCCGGCACGCGCCGCACCACGAGGCAAACACATTGACCAAGGCGACCTCACCGACAATATCGCCGGTGGCCAGCCCCTGATCCATCCCGGCAATCGGCGGCTGCGAAAACGCCGGTAGAGCGCGATCCAGCAGGCCGGTCTCGGTGCCATCCGGCGCGCGGGCCATGGCCAAGGCAAGGCTCAGCCCGAAGGCGGCAAACACCGGGATCGGCAGCAATGTGGCGCGCGGCAGATACCTCATGCGGCCGCCACCGGTTTTGGCGGCACTCTGGATTTTTGCGGCGCGCCAACGCGGAACCGCCGGTCGGACAGCGACACAAATCCACCAAACGCCATCAACAGCGGCCCGATCCAGATCAACAGCGCAAACGGGTGATAATATATCCGCACCACCCATTGGCCGCGATCATTGCGCTCGCCAATCGCCACATAAAGGTTGGACAGGAAAACCGGCCGGATCCCCGCCTCGGTCGTCACCGATGCCGAGACCGGATAGAACCGCCGTTCCGAACTCATTCTGGCAAACGCCCGCCCGTTGCGGGTGACCTCAAACAACGCCTGCTCGGCCTCATAATTGCTGCCTTTGATCCGCGCTATCCGGTCCAGTTTAAATTCAAACCCGGCGATTGGGATGGTCTCACCGGGGGAAATGGCCAGAATGCGCTCTTGCCCAAATGTGCTGACCATGGTGATCCCGATCACCGCCAGCCCAAGGCCAACATGGGCCAGAACCATGCCGTAAATGGCCCTTGGGGTGTTGGTCGCCAATGACAGGCTGCGCCGCAGCGGCACCTGCAACAAACGAAACCTGCTGATCAGACCGGCAAGCGTTCCAACCACCAGCCAAACCCCAAGGCCAATGCTCACCGACGCAAAGGGATGCGCGCCTTTACCTGCTATAAGCAGTGCGATGATCGTGGCCAAAGCCACCCCCGCCGGTATCCGCAAGCCTTTCACGGCGCGGCCAATTTTATCGCGTTTCCACCGCATAACCGTGCCGAGTACCACCACCAACAGCAGCGGGATCATGATCGGCACGAATGTCTTGTTGAAAAACGGTGCACCAACCGAGATTTTATCGCCGGTCAGCATCTCAAAAAACAGCGGATAGAACGTGCCCAAAAACACCGTGCCCGCCGCCGTGACCAGCAAGATGTTGTTCAGCACCAGCCCACCCTCGCGGCTGACCGGTGAAAACAAAACCGGGCTGCCCAGTTTCTGCGCCCGGATTGAGAATAGTGTCAGGCCGCCCCCCGCTGCCAGCACGAGGATCATCAACACCCCAAAGCCGCGCGACGGGTCAGAGGCAAAGGCGTGCACGCTGGTCAATACGCCTGAGCGCACCAGAAATGTCCCGATCAGTGAGAGTGAGAAGGTCAGGATTGCCAGCAGCACCGTCCACACCACCAACGCCTGCCGCCGTTCAACCACCAGCGATGAATGCAACAGCGCCGTGCCCACGATCCAAGGCATGAAGCTGGCATTTTCAACCGGGTCCCAAAACCACCAGCCGCCCCAGCCCAGCTCATAATAAGCCCAATAGCTGCCAAGGGTAATGCCGATGGTCAGAAAACACCACGCCGCCAGCACCCAAGGCCGCACAAACCGCGCCCAACTGGCATCAACCTTGCCCTCAATCAGCGCGGCGATGGCAAAGGCGAATGTGACCGAAAACCCAACATAGCCAAGGTAAAGAAACGGCGGATGGATGGCGAGGCCAAAATCCTGCAACAGCGGGTTCAGCTCCTGCCCGTCAGCGGGCGCAGGAAAAACCCGGGCAAACGGATTTGAGGTGAAAATCATCAGCGCCAGAAACCCCACGGCGATCATCCCCTGTATCGCCAGAACCCGGGCTTTTAAGCTGTCACTCAGGTTACGGCCGCCCAGCGCCAATGCCGCGCCAAACCCGGCAAGGATTAAAATCCAAAGCAACAGCGATCCTTCGTGATTGCCCCATGTCGCCGCCAGTTTGAATACGGTTGGCATGGCGGAATTTGAGTGCAAAACCACCACCCGCAGCGAAAAATCCGAATTCAGAAAGGCATAGCTAAGACAGCCAAACGCAAGCGCCACAAAGGCAAATTGCACCACCGCCGCCGCCGACCCGAAAGCCATTAAATGCAAGTCGCGCCGATAGGCCCCGACAAGGGGGACCGCCGATTGCAATAGCGCAATCATCAGCGACAAAATTAAGGCATATTGTCCAATTTCTGCTGCCATGAGCAAACCTCACTAACTTGTGTTTATGTGATCCGAATCGATTGTTCTTAGGTGTCTATCCGCAGGGCGCAAAGATCGCCGCGCATTGTCATGTGCAGACTGTCAGATTCGGCGTAATGGTCCATAGAACTAGGGTTTATTTGGCGGAATGCCGCCGACCAAAAATCCTGAAAAGACGACATTCCGCCGACGCCGGATGACTCTTGTGAATTTTGCAAGTTTCGCGTGCAATCTTGCCCGGAAATGTCGGTTAATACGGCCAGCCATGGCTTGGTGCGATGGGGCTTGCGAAAAGGGATGCTTTTGAACATGACCGATCTGAATCAGGTGCGCGCGATGGCGGGGAATGGCAAATCAGCGCCCGACAAGCGGCCCAAACCCGTGCGGCGCGGCACCGGAACGGTTGAGCTGATTGTTATCTTGTCGCTCACGGCTGTGGCTCTGGCCTATGGCTGGTTGCGGCGGGATGAGGGCGATCTAACTGCTGAAACCGGCATCGGTTATTATCTGGGCATACTCGGCAGTCTGATGATGTTGGTGTTATTGTTGTACCCGCTGCGCAAACGCATTGCCGCCTTGCGGATTTTTGGCAATGTCCGAAGTTGGTTTCGGATACATATGATTTTCGGCATTCTCGGGCCGGCCTTGATCATCCTGCATTCCAATTTCGCATTGGGTTCCCTCAACAGCACCATTGCTTTTCTCAGCATGTTGATTGTGGCCGGCAGCGGCCTGATTGGCCGGTTTTTTTACACCCGAATTCACCGGGGCCTTTACGGTCGCCGCGCCAGTGTGCGCGAATATCTCAGCGATGCGGAGGGCTTCAAATCCGAGTTCGCATTGGACCCGTCAATCATCCCCACCGTCATGCAAGACCTGCGCGCCTATGAAGAGCGGCGGTTGGCCCCCTCGGCGTCATTCTGGAATAGTCTGTTGCGGGCTTTGACCTCACCTTTTGCGCGCCTGATATTGCGCCGCCGGGTCAAGCGGCAGGTCAGGCAGCACCATAACCCCGCCGCGAGTCAGGCGTTTGATCGTAAATTGAAACGCTATCTTTTTGTCGTCACCCGGGCCGAGGCTTTTGCGCTTTATGAACGATTGTTTGCGCTGTGGCATGTGCTGCATTTGCCGTTATTCATCATTTTGGTCTTTGCGGCGCTGGGCCATGTTATTGCCGTGCATCTCTATTGATGGCCCGGCTTCCCCTCATATCGGGCCTGCTTTGTGCTTTGCTGTTCCTGACACTTCTGTCTGGCCTGTCTGGGCCTGCCGGGGCGCAATCGTGGTTTGAGCGTCTGGTCATGCCCGGCGATCTGATTGAAGGGCACGCCAAGCTGGAACCCGAGTGTGATAATTGCCACGAATCGTTTTCTAAGGGTGCGCAGGCCCCTCTTTGTGTCGCCTGTCACAAAGAGGTTGGCAAGGACGTTACCAACAAAACCGGCTTTCATGGCCGTGCCCCGGAAGTGGCGCAACAGGAATGCCGCTTTTGTCACACCGATCATATCGGGCGCGGGGCTGATATTGTGCAGTTGGACACGGAAACTTTTGATCATTCCGCCACTGATTTTGCCCTCAAAGGCAATCACAAAGCGGTGGCCTGTGACGGGTGCCATACGCCTGACAAGAAATTCCGCGACACCCCCGGTGCCTGCGTCGATTGCCACCTAAAGGATGAGCCGCACCAGACCCGCTTGGGCCGTGAATGTGCATCTTGCCACAGTGAAACTGGCTGGACGGATGTCGCATCATTTGATCATTCAAAAACCAAGTTTGCCCTGCACGGGGCGCATAAAACCGCAGAGTGCAGCACCTGTCATATCGGCGAGGTCTATACCGGCCTGCCAACAGATTGCGTTGGCTGCCACCGGAGTCAGGATGTCCATAACGGTACGTTCTCGGAGAAATGCGAAACCTGCCACAGCCCGGCCAAATGGACCGAGGTGCGGTTTGATCATGACAAAGACACCGATTTTGCCCTGACCGGCAAACACGCCAAGACCGCCTGTTACGATTGCCATTCCGGCACAACCCCGGCGGCAGACGCGCCGACCACCTGTATCGGCTGTCACGAAAAAGATGATCCCCACAAGGGCGAGCTGGGGCGCGAATGCGACAGTTGCCATAAAACCACCGGCTGGCGCGAGCAGGTGGCGTTTGACCATGACATCACCCGCTTTCCGCTGATTGGCCTGCATGTTTTGGTGCCGTGCGAGGAATGCCATCTTGACCCTACCTTTCACACCGCCGAGCCGGATTGCGAAAGCTGTCATGCGGGCGATGACACCCATGAGGGCCGTCTGGGCAAGGCCTGCGCCACCTGTCACAACCCCAACGGATGGGAGTTTTGGGCCTTTAACCACACCACCCAAACCAGTTTCCGGCTGACCGGGGCGCATGATGGTCTGGTGTGCAATGCTTGCCACACCAATGAGCGCAAGGCGCGGTTAAAAACCTCAACCGCCTGCGTCGCCTGTCATGCCAAAAATGACGTGCATCGCGGCATGTTTGGCCAACGGTGCAGCCAATGCCACGGCACCACAAAATTCACCGGCGCGCGCCTGCGCAAATAAGGGCGGAGGGTTTACCCCCACCTTATACCCAGTGCCGCGACCGAAACGAGATCAGCAGCAAAACCAGCGCTGTGGCGGCAAAACCGGCGCCGGTATAAAACGTCACCGACGCCCCCAGCATTTGCCACAAGCCCCCGGCCACCAGACTGGCAATCAGCAAGGCAATGCCATTGGCCAGGTTGAAAATGCCAAACGCCGTACCACGCAGATGTTTGGGGGCGCAATCGGCCACCAGCGTTGACAGCAACCCTTGAGTCAGCCCCAGATGCAGCCCCCAAAAGGCAATGCCCAACAGCGCCAGGCCATACTGCGTGGCATTGGCCAGCAACAGCTCGGCCACGATCAAAGCGACAAACCCAAGCGCCAGCAACTTGCCCCGGTCCATCCGATCAGCCAGCAGGCCAACGGGATAAGACGACAGGGAAAACACAAGGCCCATCAGGATCAGCACCAGCGGCGACAGGCCAACCGGCAGGCCAAGCTCCATCGCGCGCAGGGCCAGAAAGGCCACACTGAACCGGGCCAGCGAAAACAACGCCCCGATCACCACAACCAACCAGTATTGGCCAGTCATCTGCGCCAGGTCGGCGCGATTGAGCGGCAGGCTGTTCTTTTTGCCCATGTCGCGGGAAGACTGAATATTATCCGGCTCTTTGACCCCGAAAATCAGGAAAATCATGCACAAAATCGCGGGGATAACAGCAAACCACAGGGTAAGCGAGATGTTGTCTGACAGCAAAAACATCAGCGTTATCGCCAGAATCGGGCCAATAAACCCGCCCGCCGCATCCAGCGACTGACGCAGACCATAGGCCTCGCCGCGCACCTCATCGGGGGTAATATCGGCAATCAGCGCATCACGCGGCGCGCCCCTGATCCCCTTGCCAATCCGGTCAATGAAACGGGCGGCAAACACCACCCCAACAGATTGCGCCAGCGGAAACAGCGGCTTGGTCAACGCCGCCAGCCCATAGCCGATAATGGTCAACAATTTGCGTTTACCCAGCCAGTCGCTCAAGGCCCCGGAAAAGACCTTGGTGATGGCGGCGGTGGCCTCGGCCACGCCCTCAATAATACCAACGGTGGCCATGCTGACCCCAAGCGACAGATATAAGGCCGGCAACAGCGCATGAACCAGCTCCGATGAGGCATCCATGAACAGGCTGACAAACCCAATCGCCCAAATGCCGGTGGGTATTTTTACTTTATCGGTCATATGCTGTCTCCGGTTGGGATGAGGTGTTGTTTGAGGCTGATTCGTAGTGTATGCTACCAGTAATCTATATATCTGTAATAACTACGACACCTCAAGTCAACAAAGGATGAGCAATGCCGCAAGCCAACAGCTTCAATGACCGTCTGACCGCCTATCTGGAAAAGATCAGCCCGGCGGAACAGCGTGTCGCGCGATTCTTTCGTGACAACCGCGAAGAGGTGCTGATTGCCTCGGCGTCGTCATTGGCAAAACAGGCGGGCACAAGTGACGCCACGGTGGTGCGCACCGCCAAGGCGCTTGGCTTTGCCGGGCTTGAGGAATTGCGCCGAACCCTGGCGCGTGAACTGCGTGAGGCGACCTCCCCCGCCGCCCGCATGGCCCGCACCATCAATGCAGCGGGCGATGATGTTGACGCGGCTCTGCGGCTGACGGTTGAAATTAACCGCGCGTCGCTTGACGGGCTGCAAAAGGACATCCCGCCGGAAAGTTTTGGCGCGGCGGTTGAGCACGCCATCAAAGCGCGGCGGGTGTTTATTTTTGGCATCGGGCCATCGGGGGCCATGGCGGATTATTTCGCCATCGGGCTGGGGCGGCTTGGGCTTGAAACCCTCAGCCTGACCCAAACCGGCCTGTTGCTGGCGGATCAGATCCGGAAATTCAAACCGGGGGATTTGTTGATCATCTTTGCCTATGGCCGGATTTACAGGGAGGTGGATGTGCTGCTTGATCAGGCGGATTTGCGCAAAATGCCAAAGATTCTGGTCTCGGATACGCTGGGCGCTAAATTGCATCCCCGGGTTGATCTGGTTCTGCCCGTCGCCCG
Organism: uncultured Roseovarius sp.; assembly: GCA_964655135.1. GTDB lineage: Bacteria > Pseudomonadota > Alphaproteobacteria > Rhodobacterales > Rhodobacteraceae > Roseovarius. The sequence continues at coordinate 15,080 of CAZZKL010000018.1, forward strand.
TGGCCGGGTGAATATGCTGAGTATGCACACCGCCACATTGGCCCTGATTGAGGCGCTTTTGGTTGGTGTGGCGATGCGGCGACCCAAAGAAAGCATCACAAGCCTGGAATCGCTAAATCAGATACGCGCCGCCCTCAGTGAGGCTATTTAGCAGCGCAGAATTCATCATGCAGCAGCTTGATCAGTTTACTGACTTTGGGGTCTTTGATGGTGTAGAATATGGCTTTGCCATCGCGGCGGGTCTTGACCACCCCTTCAAGGCGCAACCGCGCCAGTTGCTGACTGATGGCGGCCTGACGCACTGAAAGCAGGTTTTCCAGCTCGGTCACAGATTTTTCACCAGTGATCAGATGGCACAGGATCATCAAGCGGCCTTCATGGGCCATCGCCTTAAGAAACCCCGCCGCCGCCCGGCTATTTTCAAACATCTCATCAAGATTGAAATTTTCGCTGAGGTCTTCGGCCAGACTCATTTTTATACCCTATATAGTTTCTTATTTTCTCTACCCTGAACTTTGATACGTCAATACCGTTGAAAGTACTACCATCCGTTTAAACCGGGGTGGCGTTAATACGCCACCCTGATTTTTATCAACGAAACGCCGGAATGATCTTTTCTGCGTAATCCGCCAGAATGCGCTCTTCATCGCCATTATCCAGATAGATATTGAACTGCGTCACCCCCGCCGCTTCCAGCTCTTTCAGCTTGGCGATATGCTCATCCGGGGTGCCCAGAACCGCGAAACTGTCAACAATATCGTCGGTGATGAAATCCAGATAAGGGTTATCCGTCTGGCCGTGTTTGGAATAATCATAGCCCTTCCTGTCTTCGATATAAGCCGTTAGGCTGGCCGGGACCATATCACTATCACTGCCATATTTCTCAACAATATCAGCCACATGATTGCCCACCATCGCCGGAAACCAGCGGGTGGCGGCGATGCCTTCGGCCTTTGGCCCGGTCCACGCAGGCGCCGCCGACATCACCCGATAGCCTGACATATCGCGCCCGGCTTCCTTACCCGCCGCAATCGCCTGATCCGCCAGCCATTTACAAATCGCAGGCTCGGCAATCTGCAACACCAACCCGTCACCAACCGTGCCCGCCGATTTCAGCGCCTTGGGACCATAAGCCGCCACCCAGACCGGCAATTCATAGCCCGTGGCCCATGGAAACTTCACCGGTTCCGGGCATTCGCCATATTGCCGCTCCTCGCCCCGGATCAGGCCCTTGACCACGTCGACAAACTCCTCAAGCCGCGCCAGCGTGGCCGGTTTTTTGCCCATCACCCGCACCGCGCTGTCGCCCCGGCCCAGACCAATATCAAACCGCCCGTCGGATTGCTTGGCGAGGGAGCCAAACAAACTTGCCGCGTGCGACCAATCGCGGGTGTTGGGGTTGGTCACCAGCGGCCCAAACCGCATCGTCGTGGTGTGTTCCATCAGCATCGCCATGGCGACAAAGCTTTCACGCCACAGGATATGACTGTCGTAATACCAGCAATATTCAAACCCCGCATTCTCCGCCTGCCGCACCAGCGCGCGGGCGCGTTTGGGCTCTACTACGCCTTTGAAAGTTATGCCAAATTCCATTGTTTCTCTCCTTTGTTGGATCGGGTTTAAGGGGCCCAGATTTTCAGGCCTGCATTGGTAAACGGGACAGCTTTGGATATGTTCAAGCGGATCAAAATCGGGGTAAGCGCCTCGATACACCGCGCCGCCTGCGCGCCGCCCGCGTTATAGGCGGTGACGCCCAGCCTGCTAATCAGCGCCATCACCTTTTTGCGCGGCTCAAGCTTGTTGCCGCAGACCAGAATATCGCAGTTGATATGGGATTCCAGATGGTTCAGCGTATGAGCCGAGACATTATGCAACGCGCCCACCACCGGAATGTCCGGTCCCAAAAGCGCCTGCGCCGCCTCGGTGGCCGAGCCTTCGGGCGGCATCTCAACCAGCTTGGGATCGTCGGCCCACAAAGGCACCACAATATCCACCAAAATTTTGCCCTTGAGATCCGCTTTCAACCCCTCAAGCGTGGCGTTATGGGCCGAAAACGGCACCGCCAGAATGACAATTTCCGCCGCCTCTGCCACCGCCGCGCTGTTTTCAAGCCCAACTATCAGGTCGCCGCCGATTTTGCCGTTGAGTTCCGCAGCAATTTCCGCCCCGCGCGCGCCATCGCGCGAGCCCAACGCCACCGGCACCCCCGCCATGGCAAAGCGCAGCGCCAGCCCCTGACCTTGCGGCCCGGTGCCGCCGATGATTGCGATTTTATCTGTCAAAATACGTTCTCCCTAACCGGGCGAAGGATGTCCGCCGCTGTGTCATTTGCATCAATCCAATCCAGCCCCCGCACCCGCACCACCGGCGTCTGCGCGGCCTTACCCACCACCAACCCGCTGGCGGCGGCAATCTCATCGGCAAAAGCCGGTTCCGTCACCGCCAATTCGCGCCCGTAAGCATCGCGGTGCCCGCCCTCAGGCACCGTCGCCGGCACCCCCGCAAGGCCGATGGCCACATTCACCTGCCCCAGCCGCCAAGGCCGCCCGAACGTGTCCGTGATCACCACCCCAAGGCGGGTCCTGAACCGCGCCGACAGGGTATTTCGGAGGTTTCGCGCGCTGGCATCGGGGTCTTTTGGCAGTAAAATCACGGTGCCCTCCGCGCCAGTATTGCTTTCATCCACCCCCGCATTGGCCGAGATAAACCCAAGCCGGTGCTGGCAAATCATTACGCCCTCATTCTGATGCTTGTGGCGAAAGGTTTTCACCACCCGCGCGCTCTCCGACAGGATCACCTCAACCTTGCGCGGGTCTTTGTTCAATTCGGTCGCAATCTCGCGCGCGCGGGCCGAGGGGGTAATATCAGCCAGCGCCACAACCTGCCCTTCAGCCTTGGAGAAAATCTTGTGGGCCGAGGTCAAAATATCGCCGTCCTGCACCCCAAGCGGTTCCAGCGCATCGCCGATTATACCCGCCAGATCATCGCCCGCGCGGATGTCAGGAAGGCCCGGGATTGGCGTCAGGGTGACGCTCATATCTCACCTACCAATCGCCGCGCCCGGTGCAAATCGGCGCTGGTGTCGATGTCATAAGCAAAGCTGGAAAGCGGCGCGATGGTGCAGGCCGCGCCGCATTTTTCGGCCTCAAATTGGTGCGCAAGGCTTGACCCCGGCCCATAGCGAAACGCGATTACATCCGGCGGTGAGGCTATCAGACAGTTGGTGCCGCCATCATGCGACGGCGCGATGGTCACAAACCGCCCATCGCGGGGATATTTCAGAAGTTGCGCCAAATCCGCCGCCTCAGGATCGGCCAGATCAGCGGGCAGAATACAGATGGATTTATAGCGCGTTTTGGCCCAAATGGCCGCCTCAGAGACGGCTTTGTTAAGACCTGTTGCCGTTTCATTAAGGATTCGCGCGCCAAGTTCGGAGGCGGTTTTGGCCACAGCATCAGAGCCGGTTACCACCAGCACATCATGGCCGGGTTGGTGATCTTTCAAAAACCTCAGAACCTGCCGAAAAAGCGCCATTGCCAGCCGCGCCCGTGCAGCGGCAGGCAGGACCGATGACAGCCGCGATTTACCTTTTGCGGGGTCTTTCATCGGGATGACAAACAGCAATTCCTTCATGACAGCCCCCCGATGATGGCTTTGGCCAGCGCGATTTTATCGGCGCGGGTTTGCATCAGGGTTTGCTCACAGGTTGCGGCCATATCCAAGGCGTTGATCTGGCCGCTCAGGGCGCTGTCCGCGTGATCAATCACCAGCGTTGTGATCAGCCCCTGATAATGCTGCGCGATGCCCAAAGCATCGGCGCGCAAGCCCAGAGCCGTCATCATCCGGGCGGCGGGGCCTTTGATAGTTTTGCCTTCAATTAAAGGGCTTACGGCGATTTTCGGGGCCTTAGCGGCACTGATTGCCGCGCGAATACCGGGGATAGTCAGGATCGGATCAATCGACACTAAGGGATTGCTGGGGGCCAGAACAATCAAATCAGCGGTGCCTATGGCCTCAAGTGCTACCTGAGTTGGCCGGGCGTCCTCAATGCCCTCAAATTCAAGCGCCAACACCTCTGGCTGGCACTGCTCTCGCACAAAATATTCCTGAAAAGTCAGCCACCCCGAGGCCACCCGGACACGGGTTTGCACCACGTCATCGGTGGGCAGGATAATCTGCGATGTCACCCCGAACACCCGCGCCACATGGGCGGCAATATCCGAGCGGCCCTGCCCCTTAGCCAAAGCATGGCTGCGATAGATATGCAGGCCAAAATCGCGGTCGCCAAGCGTCATCCATGTGTCTTCGCCAAGCTCATCCAGCACGTCCAAAGCGCGGTGAGATTCGTCCGCGACCCCCCATCCCTGCGCCCGGTCGATGCGGTTTGCCAGCGAATATGTTAACGTATCAATGTCGGGCGAAACCCAAAGCCCGTGAAACTCCGCGTCGTCGGCGATATTGCCGATCACCGACAATTCAACGCCCTCAAGCCCGTCAAAGCCCTCGGCCATTTTGGCCCCGCCGACGCCACCGGCAAGAAGGGTAACTTTGGTCATCTGACCCCCTCTTTCAGAAATTCCGGCAGCTCCGCGCCCAGAAAATCCAGCGGCGTGTGGCCGTCGCGATCCACCAGCGGCTCCTGTCGCGGCGGGTCGTGATCTTTGAACACCTCCAACACGTCATAGGCCGTATTGCGCTGCACCGGAATGCGGCCCGCCGCGCGGATGATCTGCACCATCTCATAGGCCGTCACCTCTTGGCCAAATTCCGATCCGGCGGCGCGGCTGATGCTTTCATTCATCAAAGTGCCGCCCAGATCATTCACCCCGGCGCGCAGTAATTGCTGTGCGCGTTCGGGGCCGAGTTTGGTCCAGGATGTCTGGATATTGTCGATAAAACCATGCAGCATAATACGCGAAACCGCGTGCATTTTATCCACCTCCGCCGCCGTCGGTCCGGGGCGCACCACCTCAGGGTTTTCAAGGTAAAGCGGGCTGTCGAAATGCACAAAACTAAGCGGCACCAATTCGGTAAACCCGTGGGTTTCTTTTTGGATGTCGCGCAAGAGCGCGATATGCGCCGCCCAGTGTTTTGGGCCGTCTATGTGGCCATACATGATGGTGGCGGTGGTGCGCACGCCCGCCAGATGCGCGGCGCGGATGATTTCAACCCATTTATCAGTGCTCAGCTTGTCTTTGGTCAGTTGTTTGCGCACTTCTGTATCGAGAATTTCCGCCGCCGTGCCGGGCATGGAGCCAAGACCGCACTCCTTCAAATCCGTGATGAAATCGGCGTAAGACATTTTGGTTTTGGCCGCGCCATACCAGATCTCAAACGGGGAAAAGGCGTGGATATGCATGTCCGGCAACTCAGCTTTGATCGCCAGTAAAATGTCGCGATAATAGGTACCGGGCATTTTGGGGTGAATGCCGCCCTGAATGCAAACCTCGGTGGCACCGCGCGCGCGCGCCTCAACCGACCGGGCCACGATGGTATCAAGCGTCAGCCATTCCGCGCCCGCGTCTTCGCGCCGCTTGGCAAAGCCGCAGAACCGGCAGCCCATGTAACAGATATTGGTGAAATTGATGTTGCGATTAACCACAAACCCCACCTGATCGCCGTTAACCTTTTGGCGCAGGTGATCGGCCATGGTGGTGATGGCGGTAATGTCCGCGCCCTCAGCGGCAAATAAAACCTCCGCCTCGGCCTTACTTACCTCCTGCCCGGCGGCAAATTCCTGCAAAATTCGGATGACGGGCGTGGCGGGGGTTTGAATGTTCATGTGGCCTCCAGACATTGCGCGCGGGCCAGACCATCAGGGCGCGACATGGCGGCAATCCGGGCGCGCAGTGCGGGGTCAAGAAACCTGTCAGCGCGGTGCAGGTAGCGCGGATAGATCGTCAGCCGCTCGGCCAATTCACAGCCCGCCGCACGGGTTGCGGCGGCCAGCTTTGTGATTTCGGGCCAGTCGTGATCCGGGTTGATGAAATCGATCGTCACCGGCGAAATGCCGCCCCAATCGTTCATCCCCGCGCTAAGATATTCGATGTGGCGCGTTGACAGGTTGGGCGGGGCTTGCAGGCTAATTTCCGGTGCCAGCATCAGCCGCGCCACCGCCAAAGTGCGCAGCATGTCATCAAGGCTTGGCTCGGGGTGATCCGCCATCACAATCCCCGGCTTTTGTTGGAAATTCTGGATGATCACCTCTTGGATATGGCCGTGACGCAGATGGGCGGCGTTGATCGCGGTCAGGCTATCAACACGCTCGGCCCAGGTCTCGCCAATGCCGATCAGCAATCCGGTGGTGAAGGGCACGCCGCGCGCGCCTGCGCGGTCCAATGTGCGCAGGCGCTGCATTGGCACCTTATCGGGGCAGGCGTGATGCGGCATTCCCTTGCGGGTCAGCCGCCGGGACACCGTTTCAAGCATCATCCCCATCGAGGCCGACACCGGGCGCAGCATGTCAATCTCATCCGCGTTCAGCGTCCCGGCATTGACATGCGGCAACAGCGTGGTTTCACGCAGCACCAGCGCGCACATATCGCGCAGATAGGCATTCATCGAGCCGTACCCCATCCGGTCCAGCGCCGCGCGGGGTTTGTCATAACGCAGCTCGGGCCGTTCTCCGAGGCTAAACAGCAGCTCTTTACAGCCCTGCGCCTCGCCCTTGCGGGCGGTGGCCAGCACCTGATCGGGGGTCATGATATTGGCGTGCGGCGCGTCGGGGTGGGCCACAAAACTGCAATAGCTACAGGTATCGCGGCACATGTTGGTCAGGGGCACAAACACCTTGCGCGAATAAGTGATCACATCGCCCCATTGCGCCCGCCGCCGCGCCGTGGCCCGCGCCATCAAATCCCGCAGATCATCGCCCGTGGCTTTTTCATAGGCCAATGCTTGTGATGCCGTCATCTCCATAAGTTAAATTTGACCAAATGGTCAAGATTTGTCAAGTGGGCGAGTGTTGGAATTGTTTTGCCAAGGCCTCATGCCCTAAACCGGCAGGGCGGTAGTTTTGAAAACCGTGCGCAGGGCAAAGCTGGATTGCATTTTGGCCACCCCCGGCAGGCGGGTCAGGTATTGCCGGTGGATACGGGCAAAATCATCGGTGTTTTCCGCCACAATTTTCAGGATATAATCGGCGGCCCCGGCGGTCAGGTGACATTCCAGAACGTCAGGAATGCGCGCCACAGCCTTTTCAAACGCCTCCAGCACCTCATCGGCCTGAGTGGACAGGGTAATCTCAACAAATATCGTGGCCGAAACCCCGATTTTGCGGGCATTCAGCAACGCCACATAGCCCTTGATATAGCCATCCGCCTCAAGCCGCTGAACCCGCCGGTGGCAGGCGCTGGCCGACAGATTGACCTTATCGGCAAGATCAGCGTTTGAGATGCGGCCCTGCTTTTGCAAGGCAGTTAACAAGCGACGATCAATCGTATCAAGGGACATTGGCGCAAGACCTTTCGAAGAATCTGTAAATTATTCGCATAATGTTCACAAAATTCTGCATTTGACGAGGGATTTTTCAATCTAATTGCTTGCGGAATGCGCAATGGTATCGCGAATCATGTTTCAAAAGGAATACCCCCATGAAAATCGGATGCCCGACAGAGATCAAACCGCAGGAATTTCGCGTTGGCATGACGCCCAATGCTGCACAAGAAGCCGTTGGCCACGGTCATGATGTGATCATTCAGGCCGGGGCTGGCACGGGTTCCGGCTTTACCGATGCCGATTACATCGCCGCCGGAGCTGTGATCATCGACACTGCGACCGAAATATTCGCCAGCGCCGATATGATCGTCAAGGTGAAAGAGCCGCAGCCGGTTGAACGCAAAATGCTGCGCGAGGGGCAAATTTTGTTCACCTATCTGCACCTCGCCCCCGATCCCGAGCAGACCAAAGACCTGCTGGCCTCGGGCTGTACCGCGATTGCTTATGAGACCGTGACCGACCGCATGGGCGGCCTGCCGCTGCTGGCTCCGATGTCGGAAGTGGCCGGGCGTTTGGCGCCTCAGGTTGGCGCATGGACCTTGCAAAAAGCCAATGGCGGGCGCGGCGTGTTGATGGGCGGTGTGCCGGGTGTAGGTGCTGCCAAGGTTCTGGTGATCGGCGGCGGTGTTGTTGGCACCCACGCGGCGCGGATTGCCGCCGGAATGGGCGCGGATGTGACAGTTCTGGATCGTTCACTGCCCCGGCTGCGCTATCTTGATGATGTGTTCAGTTCGCAGTTTCGCACCGGCTATTCCTCAGCCGGGTTGCTGGCCGAGCATCTGACGCAGGCCGACATGGTGATCGGCGCGGTTCTGGTGCACGGGGCGGCAGCGCCCAAGCTTGTCCGCCGGTCGCAATTTGCCGATATGAAGCCGGGTGCGGCGCTGGTGGATGTGGCGATTGATCAGGGCGGTTGTTTTGAGACCTCCCACGCCACCACCCACGCTGATCCGATTTATGAGGTCGATGGCATCATGCATTACTGTGTCGCCAACATGCCCGGCGCGGTGGCGCGGACCTCAACCATCGCCCTTGGCAATGCCACCATGCCTTTCCTGCTGGCGCTGGCCGACAAGGGTTGGAGACAGGCCTGCGCCGATGATGAGCACCTGCTGAATGGTCTCAATGTCCATGCCGGGCAGTTGACTTATTACGCGGTGGGCAAGGCCCTTGGGATTGACGTGACATCGCCGCAACTGGCGATCAAGAACTGAAGCCATAGTTCCTGATATTTGATGAATTTAAACCCCGTAGATTTTTCTGCGGGGTTTTTTCATTATCCCCCGATCCATGCTGAATTATGTGGGTTGGTTGACGCAATCTGTCGCTCTTGCCGGGGTCTGATATGTCATAGCTTTGTCAAAGGTTTTGCAAACGGGAGATATGGAAATGGATCTGGCTTCAAAGGCCCGTGTGGTTATCATCGGCGGTGGCGTCATCGGCTGTTCCGTGGCCTATCATCTGGCCAAGCTTGGCTGGAAAGACGTTATCCTGCTGGAACGCAAACAGCTTACATCCGGCACCACATGGCACGCCGCCGGGCTGAGCGGACAACTGCGTACCAGCGCCAACATGACCAAGCTGGCGCATTATTCGGCTGAACTTTATCGCGGACTTGAGGAGGAAACCGGCGTCGCCACCGGGTTGCGGCAGGTGGGGTCGGTCTCGGTTGCCCTAACGGGTGAGCGCCTCGAAGAGCTGTTTCGGCAGGCCGCCATGGCGCGGGCCTTTGGCGTGCCGGTTGAGGAAATATCCCCCGCCGAGGTCAAGGAAAAATACCCCCATATCAATCTTGAGGGCGTCAAAGCGGGCGTCTGGCTGCCCACCGACGGGCAGGGGGATCCGGCTAATATAGCACTCGCCATGGCCAAGGGGGCAAAGCAACGCGGCGCGGTGATCAAAGAGCGCGTGAAGGTGACCGGCGTGGCCCGGGATGGCCGTCGGATCACTGGCGTGGACTGGCAGGCCGAGGATGGCGATCAGGGCCATATCGCCTGTGACATGGTGGTGAATTGCGCCGGCATGTGGGGGCATCAGGTGGGCCGGATGCTCAATACCAACGTGCCGCTGCATGCCTGCGAGCATTTTTATATCGTGAGCGAGCCGATCAAAGGGCTGGCGCAAATGCCGGTGCTGCGGGTGCCCGATGAATGCGCCTATTACAAAGAAGACGCGGGCAAAATCCTGCTGGGCGCGTTTGAGCCGCACTCAAAGCCCTGGGGCATGGACGGCATTCCCGAAAGCTTTGAGTTTGATCAGTTGCAAGAGGATTTCGACCATTTTGAGCCAATTTTAGAGCGCGCCATCAACCGCCTGCCAATGCTGGCCGAGGCGGGCATTCATACGTTTTTCAACGGTCCCGAAAGCTTTACGCCGGACGATGCCTATCATCTGGGGCTGGCGCTTGAGATGGATAATGTCTGGGTCGCCGCCGGGTTCAACTCAATCGGTATTCAGTCGGCGGGCGGCGCGGGCATGGCGCTGGCACAATGGATGCAGGACGGCGCGAAACCGTTTGATCTGGGCGATGTGGACATCAGCCGGATGCAGCCGTTTCAGGGCAATAAAACCTATCTTTATGAGCGCTCCAAGGAAACCCTTGGCCTGCTATACGCCGATCATTTCCCCTATCTGCAAAAGCGCACCGCGCGCGGGGTGCGGCGCTCGCCCTTCCACCATCACCTGTTGCAGGCGGGCGCTGTAATGGGCGAGGCCGCAGGCTGGGAGCGGCCCAACTGGTTTGCGGGTGACGGTCAGGCGCGGGAATACGCATATTCATGGAAACGCCAGAACTGGTTTGAAAATGCAGCATCCGAGCACGCCGCGATCCGCACGGGCGTGGGCATGTATGATATGTCATCCTTTGGCAAAATCCGCGTTGAAGGCCCAGACGCTGAGGCGTTTTTGAATTACATCGGCGGCGGCGATTATTCCGTGCCCGTGGGCAAGATTGTCTATACGCAATTCCTTAATGAGCGCGCCGGGATCGAGGCGGATGTCACCGTAACGCGGCTTTCTGAAACCGCCTATCTGGTGGTCACCCCCGCCGCCACCCGGCCCGCCGATCAGGCGTGGATGATGCGCCACAAGGGCAATTTCAACGTGGTGATCACCGATGTCACCGCTGGTGAAGGCGTGCTGGCGGTGATGGGCCCAAAGGCGCGCGAGGTGTTGCAGGCGGTCTCACCCAATGATTTTTCCAACGCGGTCAATCCCTTTGGCACGGCGCAGGAAATTGAGCTTGGCATGGGTCTCGCGCGGGTGCACCGGATCACTTATGTGGGCGAGCTGGGATGGGAGATCTATGTCAGCGCCGACATGGCCGGGCACGCCTTTGAGGTGCTGCAAGAGGCGGGCGCGGCCCATGGTATGAAGATGTGCGGCATGCATATGATGGACAGTTGCCGCATTGAGAAGGGCTTTCGCCATTTTGGCCATGACATCACCTGCGAGGATCATGTGCTTGAGGCCGGGCTTGGCTTTGCGGTGAAAGTGGATAAACCTGATTTCATCGGTCGTGACGCGGTATTGCGCAAACGCGATGAGGGGCTGAATGCCCGCATGGTGCAGTTCAAACTGACCGATCCCGAGCCGCTTTTATATCACAACGAGCCAGTGATCCGCGATGGTGAGATTGTGGGCCACCTCAGTTCAGGCAATTACGGTCATCATTTAGGCGCGGCCATCGGCATGGGGTACGTGCCGTGCAAGGGCGAAAGCGTTGATCAGGTTCTGGCCTCATCCTATGAGATTGACGTCGCGGGCTCACGGATCAAGGCCGAGGCGTCTTTGCGTCCGATGTATGACCCCAAAGGGGACCGCGCCAAGGCGTGACTGCTGTGCCGGGGTGCCAATCTTGGGTTTTGTAAAAAGTGGATAATGCCGGATTTGAGTATTTTTAGAAAAATGAAAGGGGGGGTCATTCATTTTTCCTGAAATACTCCCGCCGGAGGCTGCGCAGGTCTGAGTCTGGAATCCTACGCTCAATATTGTGATGATGTTGTGGCCTGTGATAGGGGGCAGCATGACAGTTGATCCTTACACCCCGCCAGACACACCGCTTGAGATCATCCATGAGGACCATGAGATTATTGTGGTTGATAAACCGGCGGGGCTTCTTTCCGTCCCCGGCAAAGGCGCGCATCTGGCGGATTGCCTGCTGACGCGGATACAGGCGGCGTTTCCTCAGGCTTTGCTGGTGCACCGGCTGGACCGCGATACATCCGGCGTGATGGTGTTTGCCCAGACCCCACATGCACAACGCGCGCTTTCGATGCAGTTTGAACAGCGCCGCACCAAGAAAACCTATGTGGCGCGGGTGGCTGGGCAGTTGCAGCCAAAGACCGGCACGGTTGATCTGCCTTTGATTGTGGATTGGCCCAATCGTCCCCGGCAGATGGTATGCCATGAGACCGGCAAATCCGCGGTGACGGACTGGCGGGTGATGAAATATACAGGCGATGAGACGCGGGTGAAACTGATGCCGCGCACCGGGCGCAGCCATCAGCTCAGGGTGCATATGAAAAGCCTTGGCCATGTGATTCTGGGCGATCCGCTTTATGCCAGCGGGGCGGCGGCGGATTACAAGCGCATGATGCTGCACTCGCTTGAATTGCGGATAAACCACCCTGAAAGCGGTCGGGGTATGGCCTTCAGAGCCAAAGTTCCATTTTAAAACGTAAGCCGGGCTTCAGCCCGGCCTCCCGGGGTTGCCGGGCTGAAACCCGGCTTACCCCACCAGCATCTTCAGCCCCTGCGTCACGTCCGAGCGCACCGCATGGCGCAGGCCCGGTTCATCCCCGGCTTTCAGCGCGGTGATAATCGCCCGGTGGAAATGCGGCGGTTCTTTATGGTGCAACCGCCCGTAAAGCGCGCGCATCGTCGGGCCAAGCTGTAGCCAAACGGTTTCGGCCATGGCCAGCATCGCCGGCGCCTGCGCCCGCAGATACAGTGTGCGGTGAAATTCCAGATTGCGCCGGATATAGGCCACGGCATCATAGCGCGCCACATCCTCGGCTATTTTGGTGTTGACGCTGTGCAGCCGCTCGATCAGGGCGATATGCGCGCGCGGCAGGGCGCGACTGGCCAGTTCAACCTCAATCAACGCCCGCAACGCCGCCAGTTCTTCAATCCGTTCATTGCTCAATACAGGAGTCGAAACCCGACCCGAGCGCGAAAGCGTTAGCGCGCCTTCCGCCGAAAGCCGCCGTACCGCTTCGCGCGCAGGCGTCATTGAGACGTCAAACTCCGCCGCAACACCGCGCAGCGTCAGGGCCGTGCCCGGCGCGATCTCACCATGCATAATCCGGCTACGCAGCCCGCGATAGATACGGTCATGGGCAGGCGGTGAAGGGTCGGTTCGTGGGGTTGTCAACATGGAGGTATTTGTGATCACAAAGATTTCCCCCGTCAATCCCTGAAGCGATATTTGTGCAACCCGGCCCCATTTTCGCGCAGCCAGTGGCGCGGGGCGTGGTAATCCGGCACCAATTTCGCCACCACGGCCCAAAACGCGGGCGAATGGTTCATCTCCTGCAAATGCGCCACCTCATGGGCGGCCACATAGTCCAGCACCTCAGGCGGGGCCAGAATCAGCCGCCAGGAATAGTTCAACGCCGCCGCCGCCGTGCACGACCCCCAGCGCGAGCGGGTATCGCGCAGGGTCAGCCGGGAATACCCCCGCCCCAGCAGCCCGGCATAATGATCCGAGGCCGCCGCCAGCCGGTCACGCGCACGGATCTTGAGATAGGCCTGAAGCCGGGCCGCCACCCTGCCGCCCGCGCCGGGCACCAGCACCGTATCATCCGCCTCCTGCACACGCCGCCCCGTGCCGGGGGCGATTCGTTTAAGCCTGCCTTCAATCGGCAACTCAACCCCGGGGCCAACCATCACATGTCCGGTTTGCCCGCCCAGTTGCCGCCGCAGCCAGTCGGCTTTTTGATGGGCAAACTCAAGCGCCTCACGTTCGGGCACATGGCTTGGCAGGGTCAGCGTCACCCGCCCGTCAAGGTTTGAGACCCGCAGGGATATACGCTTGGCCCGTGCCGACCGGCGCAATGTCAGTGCCACGGGGGGGGTGCCCGGAAGGATGTGATCGCCCATCTGCCTCATGCCCTTAATATGAACCGGGGCATTAAAGCCTTTGACACCCCGTCCCTCTTATGGCAGTTGGCGCTAACCATCGGCAAGACATCAGATTGAAGGGGATAACCCATGCCCAAAGAAGAATGGGGCGTAAAGCGCCTGTGCCCGGAAACCGGCAAGCGATTTTACGACCTGAACAAAGACCCGGTCATCAACCCCTATACCGGCGAGGTATTTGAGATTGAATCCGGCAAAAGCCGCACCATCAAGGCCGATGCCGAGGATGCTGCGACCAAAAAGGCGCGTGACACTGCGGCCGAGGCCGATAGCGACGAAGAAGAGATCGACGATGCTGACGCGGATGTTGTTCTCGGCGATGATGTATTGGATGACGATGCTGACGACGACGATGATAACGTCTCATTGGAAGAGATCGCCGATGTGCCGGCGGACGGCACCGACGACTGATCATATAAGGCGTTTCGCATTCACTGGATCACAAATTGTGTGGCAAACGCCCGCGATGGGTATAGGGAGTGCGCGTATCAAAGCATTCCCTGAATAAAATGCAGGGCGAAACGCTTTACTGGCGGGTTTTTCGACTTGAACCCGTCTGCCGCTGCGCATAGACAGCGGCACGAGGCCAAATCGGCCTGAAGGCATGGGGCCTTAGCTCAGCTGGGAGAGCGCTTGCATGGCATGCAAGAGGTCAGGGGTT
>CAZZKL010000019.1:0-28525 GCA_964655135.1 uncultured Roseovarius sp.
CGGGCGAGGGCAAGACCACCACCACGGTGGGGCTTGGCGACGGGCTGAACCGGATTGGCAAAAAGGCGATGATTTGTATCCGCGAGGCCTCATTGGGGCCAAACTTCGGGATGAAGGGGGGCGCTGCTGGCGGTGGCTATGCGCAGGTGATTCCGATGGAGGATATGAACCTGCATTTCACCGGCGATTTTCACGCCATCACCAGCGCGCATTCATTGCTGAGCGCGATGATTGATAACCATATCTACTGGGGTAACGGGTTGGATATTGATACCCGCCGGGTAGTTTGGAAACGGGTTGTGGATATGAACGACCGGGCGCTGCGGCAGGTGAATGTATCGCTGGGGGGGGTTGCCAATGGCTTTCCGCGCGAAGGTGGGTTTGATATTACGGTGGCGTCAGAAGTGATGGCAATCCTGTGTCTGGCGCTGAACCTGAAAGACCTTGAGAAACGTCTGGGCGATATGATCGTGGCTTACCGCCGTGACCGCAGCCCGGTTTTTTGCCGTGATATTCAGGCCGAGGGGGCGATGACGGTGCTGCTCAAGGATGCGATGCAGCCCAATTTGGTGCAGACGCTGGAAAACAATCCGGCGTTTGTGCATGGCGGGCCGTTTGCCAATATCGCCCATGGGTGTAACTCGGTCACGGCCACGACGACGGCTTTGAAAATCACCGATTATGTGGTGACGGAAGCCGGGTTTGGGGCCGATCTGGGGGCCGAGAAATTCATGAACATCAAATGCCGCAAGGCCGGTCTTGCGCCCGATTGTGTGGTGTTGGTGGCCACGGTTCGGGCGATGAAGATGAACGGTGGCGTGGCCAAGGCCGATCTGGGGCCCGAGAATGTGGCGGCGGTGAAAGAAGGCTGCGCCAATTTGGGGCGTCACATTGGCAATCTCAAATCCTTTGGCGTGCCGGTGATTGTGGCGATCAACCATTTTGTCACCGATACCGAGGCCGAAGTGCAGGCGATCAAGGACTATGTTGTCAGCGAAGGCTCGGAGGCGATTGTCAGCCAGCATTGGGAATTTGGCAGCAAAGGGGCCGAGGATCTGGCGCGCCGTGTGGCAGAAGTGGCCGATAGCGGCGTGTCGCAGTTTTCACCGATCTATAAGGATGAGCTGCCGCTGATGGACAAGATCAACCGGATTGCCAAGTCAATCTACCGCGCGGATGAGGTAATTGCGGATCAGAAAATCCGTGATCAACTGAAGCTGTGGGAGGAGCAGGGCTATGGCCATCTGCCGGTTTGCATGGCGAAAACCCAGTATAGTTTTTCCACCGATCCCAACCTGCGCGGCGCGCCGACCGGCCATTCCGTGCCGATCCGCGAGGTACGTTTGAGCGCGGGGGCCGGTTTTGTGGTGGTTGTTTGCGGTGAGATTATGACCATGCCGGGCCTGCCCCGGACACCGGCGGCGGAATCGATTCGCCTGAATGACGCGGGTGAGATCGAAGGTTTATTTTAAGAAGGAGTGTGGGTTTCACCCACCCTACATTCACCCTGTAGGGTGGGTGAAACCCACACATGTAAGGAAAAAGTAATGACAGCGACAATCATCGACGGCAAAGCCTTTGCAGCAGGTATTCGCCAAAAGGTCGCGGGCCATGTGGCGCGCCTGAAAGAGGAAAATGGCATCACGCCGGGGCTGGCGGTGGTGCTGGTTGGCGAAGACCCTGCCTCCCAGGTTTATGTCCGCTCAAAGGGCAAGATGACTGTTGAAGTGGGGATGAATTCTTATGAGCATAAGCTTGATGTGGATGTAGATCAGGATGCGTTGTTGGCTTTGATAGATAGCCTCAACAACGATCCGGATGTGCATGGCATATTGGTGCAACTACCACTGCCCAAGCATCTCAATGAGGATTTGGTGATCAATGCGATCAACCCCAAAAAGGATGTGGATGGCTTTCATATCTCAAATGTGGGCCTTTTGGGCACCGGGCAAAAATCAATGGTGCCCTGCACGCCGCTGGGCAGCCTGATGATGCTGCGCGACCATCTGGGTAGTCTGAGCGGGCTTGATGCGGTGGTGATTGGACGCTCAAACATCGTTGGCAAACCGATGGCGCAACTGTTGCTTGGCGACAGTTGCACCGTGACCATTGCCCATAGCCGCACCAAAGATCTGCCGGGTGTGGTGCGCCGGGCCGATATTGTGGTGGCTGCGGTGGGGCGCCCGGAAATGGTGCCGGGGGATTGGATCAAACCGGGGGCCACGGTGATTGATGTGGGCATCAACCGGATTGAGCGCGACGGCAAGAAAATTCTGGTGGGCGATGTGGATTTTGCCAGCGCCAGCCAAGTGGCCGGGGCCATCACCCCGGTGCCCGGTGGGGTTGGCCCGATGACCATTGCCTGCCTTTTGGCCAATACGGTTACCGCTTGCAGCCGCGCCAACGGGCTGGCTGAGCCGGAAGGCCTGACCGCGTAAATTTAAATATTCTGACGGGTAAATAGCAAAGCCCCGGATCATATCCGGGGCTTTATTTGTGTTTGATCCGGGCCGCAGGCAGATGCCTTAATGGGCGATGGCCTCTTGTCGGACAAACATATTGGCCCAGGCGCGGTCAATCAGGTCGGGGGACATCTGATAGGGGATGCCCTCAAAATCGCAGATTGCGATCATCTGATCAATCAGGAAGATCGGCTGATAATTGGCGTAAACATCATCAATCAAAGGATATTTTTCTTTCAAAAGATGCACCAATGCCGCCTCATCCAGCGGTATCTGCCGGTTGCGGGCCACCATGGCAAAGATTTTAAGGTAATCTTCCTGATTGGGGCCGTCGATCTTGATCTTGAAGAAAATCCGCCGCAGGGCCGCGTTATCGAAAATCTCATTCGGGTGGAAGTTGGTTGAAAATACCACCAGCGTATCAAACGGCACTTCAAACTTTTCGCCCGATTGCAGCGACAAAATATCCTTGCTTTCCTCCAACGGCACAATCCAGCGGTTCACAAGGTTTTGCGGCGGCTCAACCTGACGGCCAAGGTCATCAACGATAAAAATGCCGCCGGTGGATTTGAGCTGTAACGGCGCCTGATAGGTGCGCGCTGTGGGGTTGTAAACCAGATCGAGCATGTCCAGGCTCAGTTCACCACCGGTGATCACCGTGGGGCGGGAACAGCGCACATAACGCTCGTCAAAGGTTCGGCGGCGGCGCAGGGAATCGGGATCATCCACTTCTTCTTCGGCGGACGAATGCACAACCGGGTCATATACCGTGATCACCTGACCGGCATATTCAATCGCGCGCGGCACATAAATCTTGCCACCGATGGCATCGCGGATACCGTTGGCAATACTGGATTTCCCGTTGCCCGGCGGGCCATACATCAGGATTGAGCGCCCGGCGCTAACGGCTGGTCCAAGATAATTTATAAGCTCATCCGGCAGGATCAAATGCCCCATGGCACCGGTGAGTTCGTCGCGGGTGACTTGGATGTTGCGGATCGATTGGCGTTTGACCTGCTCGGCATAGATAGACATCGGCACAGGCATCGGCCCGAAATATTCAGATTGCCCCAAGGCATCCAGCGACCGGGCCTTGCCGGCATCCGTGAGTTGATAGCCCATTTCACCGCCGGATGTGGCGTTGAGCGTGCCAGTAGCCTCCAACAGCTTTTGCTGGCGTGCCATATCAACCAATTCCTGTGTCACTGCGCGTGGCAGGCAGATGGCGGATGAAATATCCGAGACAAGATCAAGGTTTTTGCGGAAAATCGTTTTGAGCAGGATATCGCGCATCATCACGATAGGCAGGTGCATACCTTCGATGCCTTCGGGTGGTGGCGGCGGTTGAATGCCTTTGGGTGCTTGCATATTCATCTGCGTTTGGCCTGCTTGTTTGTTGAACTGTTAATAAGCGGTGCAAAGAATGTGGGATATAACGGGGATCATGCCACTGATGGATTAAATTATGGTATTGTCCGGGTTGTGCTGAAACAGAATAGGGTAATTAGGTGCCAAAAACAACGCCTAACACCATGTAAATAGCCAATGTTCCGCCAAGTGAGACTCCCATGGGGAATTTGTTGCCGCTGCTCCAGCTTTTCCAGTCAGGGGCAAGTTTGCGCAGGCGGGAATGTTTGACCATCCGGTGGGTCGCCAATGAGGCCAAAAGATTGGCAGAGAGCATCAGGCTGACCAGCGGAAGATCAGACAGCGGAATGAAAGGGGCCGCCGCCGCTAAGAACTTTGCATCCCCTGCGCCAAAAATGCCCGCAGCGTTTAAGGCGATGCCAATGATCAGAACCACCCCCAGATGCAACAATCGCCAACCATAATCGGTGAAAGAGGGCAGCGCGATAAGGCCGATGACCAAAAACACAGCGGTCAACGAAAGAACCGCCTTGTTGGGGATTTTCATGTCCCGCAGATCGGATAAGGCTACCCAATAACAGATCGGCAGGACAAAGGGCGTAAACCACAAAGCCTCGGAGGCGGAGATATTAAGCACGGGTGCCAGACTCAGTTTGAGACATTTTCTTCAAGCGCATTCAGGCTGCGCGCGGCGGCTTCAAAATGCTGAGGATGGGTATCAATCGCATCACGCAACAGGCCTTTTCCGATTGCCACATCGCCTTGTTTGATGGCTGAAAGCCCAAGAGTATAAAGCAATTGCGCCCGCTCTACCTGAGTAATAGGGATCACCGGAAGGCTGTATTTTTTCTGTGCGCCCCGGGCAAGGATCAGGTTATTTTTGGCGGTAAACATCTTTTGGTCCTGACGGATCGCATCACCAAACAGGCGCTCAGCACCAGCATAATCCCCACGGGTCAGTTTTGAGTAGCCCCAGTTGTTCATCACGCTTGCGGGGCGGGTTGTAAGACCCACAGCCGTTTCATAAAAACTATCGGCTTTTGCCCATTCTTTTTTGCTGTCGGCAATCATCGCCTCAAGCCGGTAGCGTTTGAAGGTTTCAAACGTTGGCGGAATTTCATCAAGGGTTTGATTGGCGCGATCCCATTCATTGTTGCGGATCAGGGCATCGGCCAGTTCAACACGATCGTCATTGGTGGCATCTTTATGCGCTGTCACCTTGCTCCAGGCGTTGACGGCCTCGGTGTAGCGCTTGGCCCGGACCATGGATTGTGCCAGCCCGCGTGCCAGATCAATCCGATCCGGTTTTTCCGAGGTGGCGCGCTGAAAATAGGTGACCGCCTCATTGGGATCGGACACGCTGAGCATGATGTCACTGAGCCCGGTTTCATCAATTACGTTGATATCCTGCATGGCACGATCAACATCCTGATCATTTTTGTTGGAACATGCGGAAAGAAAAAATGCGCCTGTAACGCATAATGTCAGTATGGGATGGCGCATTGTTGCGTCCTTTTTCTGCTTCGACCTCAATCATGGTATCTTACGGATCAGATATTCGCTGCTGCCCCGGCGTACCAATTTATATTCTTGCTCTTGTGGTTCAGCATAATACGGTTTTTCTATTTTAGCGAGCGCTAAGCGTAAATTATCGCGAATTGCGTCACTTTCGCCATTATCCAAGGCGTAAGCCCGCCGAAAAACCTGTTCTGCTTCGCCATATTCACCTTTTTCGATCAAAACCACACCAAGATTATTCCAAATCTCGGGCGATTTTTCATCCTTATCAATGGCGCGGCGCAGCAGATCCTCGGCCTGACCAAGCCGCCCCAACCCCAGATTAGCACTGCCAAGCCCGGCAAGCACATCGGCATTCAGCCCCTGTTTCAAACCCGCGCGGGTATAGGCCTTAATTGCGAGATCATATTCGCCTGCATTTATCAGGCGCTGGCCGACAACCACGCCATCCACTTCCTCGCCGTCCTGGGCAATACCGGGCGCATAGGGACCTTGATCTTTGGTGTCTTCGGCACAGGCTGACAAGGCCAGCAATATTACCAGAAATGCGCGTAATCGCATTATAAATTCCCGCTTTATTGGCCAACCTGAATTGTGAACAAATTCAAAATGCCAAGGATAGAGGGGCCGACCAGAATGATCAGCAATGCGGGTACGGTAAACATCATCGTCATCAATGTCATTTTTGTGGGCAGTTTATTGGCTTTTTCCTCGGCGCGCATGACCCGTTTGTCACGCATTTCACTTGCGTAAACGCGCAAAGCCTCGGCAATAGGTGTGCCGTAGGTCTGCGATTGGATCAAAACTGTTACAAAGCTTGAGATGTCCTGAATGCCACAGCGCTCGGACATCTCCTTGAGAACGGATGCCTTATCCCGCCCGGCTTTGATCTGTTGCGCCACAATTTCATATTCTTCCGCCAGCGCCGGGTATGACGCATGGATTTCCTTGGCGACGCGCACGATCGCCTGATCGATGGATTGCCCGGCCTCGACGCAAACCAGCATCATATCAAGCGAATCCGGAAAACCATCCTGTATCTCTTCCTGGCGCTTTTGCTGGCGTTTGGTGATCCAGTATTTCGGGAACATATACCCCACCAAACCGGGGCCGAGGATGTAGAGAACGGTTTGCGTGGTTGTGGTTGAGCCGCCTGCCACAAATAGCAGAAAATAAATCACGCCGAGCACAAGAAAACCAATGCCAAGGGCAAATTGTGCAAAGTGAAAATACCGGACAGCATCATTGCTGCGGTATCCCGCCTGCATCAGTACCAGCTTCATTTTGGAGAGTTGCTTGGCATCCTGAGGCTCTAGGAAGCTGGCATATTTATCCAGCCTATGATTGCGCCCCCCCGAGCGCAGGCGCTTTTTGGTTTCCTCATCGGGGCGGCCAGTTTTATTGGCCCTTTTAAGTTTCTCAAGGGGGTCCTGGCGCTGGTTGAGTATAAGCACCAACACCACGACAATCAAAATAATGCCAAGCGTTCCGACAATGATAAGCGGGCCAAACGGCCCCAGATTCGTTGTCAGGGTGTCCTGCAGCTGAGTTAGAAATTCCACGGGCGTCGTCCTCTTCAGACCTTGATATCCACAAGAATACGCATAATGATGAGATTAACCACCAAAAGCACTCCGACCAGCAGGGCCGCCGGGATGAAGTAGGGGTGTTTCATGGCCTCATCATAATAATCGGGCTTGATCATCTGGATGGCGAACAGGGCGAGAATTGGAAAGGCCGACAGAAATTTACCAGACCATTTTGCCTCGGCGGTAATGGCTTTGACCTTGCGAAACAACCGAAACCGCGAGCGGATGACAGCGGACAGCCCTGCAAGGATTTCAGCCAGATTGCCACCAGCCTGTTGCTGGATGGTCACCGCCACGGCCAAAAACCGCATATCCTGTAAATCCAGCCGCTCGGCCATGTCCTGAATGGCTTCGCCCATATCACGGCCATAGGCGTTTTCATCGGCAATGATGCCGATTTCACTGGCCAGCGGATCGCCGACTTCGGTGGCGACAATCCCGATGGCGGCCGAAAACGGATGCCCAACCCTGAGCGAGCGCACCATCAGCTCGATCGCATCGGGAAGCTGCTCTTCCAGCATTGCAAGACGTTTGTTGGCCTTGTTGGTGATCCAGGCGAAAATACCGCCAACACCCATGGCGATTGAGACCAGAACCCGCACCGCCAGGGGCGATGAGGTTGCCACTGAAAGGGCAAGGAAGGCAATCACCGAAACCAGCACCATCAGCATGACCAACTGCCTTGGCGTAAAGGCAATGGCCGCCTTTTGCGCCCGTACCGAGAGGATGGAATAAAGCGGGATCCGCTTGGCTTTGAGGTGCTGCTGCATTTCTTTGCGCAGCTTTTCCATCACCTCTTCGCGATTGCCGCTTTTATCCAGCATCTCAAGCCGGCGGTTTACCCGGCTGTTGAGGCTGATGGAGCGGCCAAATACCGTCAGATATATGCCTTCAACCAAGACAATGACCCCGACAAAAATCAGGCCATAAATGACAAATTCTATGTTGATGCTCATGGGGGTGCTACTCCGCAGCCAAGGGTTCAAAGATGCTGGCGGGCAAATCATAGCCCCAAAGGCGGAAGCGCTCGGTAAAGTTGGAGCGCACGCCAGTGCCGGTGAAATGCCCGATGATCTTGTTTTCGGGGGTCAGGCCGACACGCTGGAAACGGAAGATTTCCTGCATCGAGATCACATCGCCCTCCATGCCGGTAATTTCGGTAACCGAGATCATCCGCCGCGAGCCATCTTGCAGGCGCGAGACCTGCACAATCAGGTTCACCGCCGACGCAATCTGTGACCGGACCGCCTTGAGCGGCATCTCAATGCCAGCCATGGCAATCATATTTTCCAGCCGGCTGATGGCATCACGCGGGTTGTTGGCGTGGATTGTGGTCATTGATCCGTCATGGCCGGTGTTCATCGCCTGCAGCATGTCGATCACTTCTTCGCCGCGTGTCTCGCCAACGATAATGCGATCAGGGCGCATCCGCAGGGCGTTTTTGAGGCAGTCACGCGGGCTGACCTCGCCTTTGCCCTCGACATTGGGTGGGCGGCTTTCCATCCGGCCCACATGGGTTTGTTGTAGCTGAAGTTCGGCGGTGTCTTCGATTGTCAGGATGCGCTCATCATTGTCGATAAAGGACGAGAGTGCGTTCAGCGTGGTGGTTTTACCTGACCCGGTCCCGCCCGAGACGATGATGTTGAGCCGGGTGGCCACGGCGGCCTGTAAATAAGCGGCCATTTCTTCGTTGAAGGCGCCAAACCCAACCAGATCATCAATCCCCAACTTGTCTTTGGTGAATTTACGAATTGAAACCAGTGAGCCATCAACAGCAATCGGCGGCACCATGGCATTGAAACGCGAGCCATCGGCAAGACGGGCATCGACATAGGGGTTGGATTCGTCCACCCGCCGACCCACAGCCGATACGATCTTGTCGATGATGCGCAGAAGGTGTTTTTCGTCTTTGAAGGTAATATCGCTCATCTCAAGCTTACCATCGCGTTCAATGAATATCTGATGCGGGCCGTTGACCAGAATATCATTGATCGTATCATCCTTGAGCAGCGGCTCAAGCGGGCCAAGGCCCCGGACCTCATCATAAAGCTCCTGAGTGAGATTGGCACGGTCTTCACGGTTGAGGACGATGCTTTTCTCTTCCAGAACCTCCCCGGCGATTGAGCTGATCTCGGCTCTGAGATCAGCCTCTAATGCTGTGTCGAGGGCGGAAAGGTTAAGGTTATCAAGTAAGGAGCGGTGCAGCTCTACCTTGATTTCACTCATGCGCTCTTTGCGCTTGCGGTCTTTATCCTGTGCTGAGGTCTTTGCGGTAACAGCTTCTGACTGCTTGCGTAAGCTGTGGGTTTGGGTGCGCTCAACAGGGGCGGTTTTTACCGCGCTTTTCCCCGCCTTTGTCGGGGCCGCATTCTGGGTTGTATCGCCGGGTTTTTTGTAACGTGAAAACATGATAATATTCCCTTGTTATGCCGCCTCAATTTCATTTTTCCCCAGCTCATGCAGGGAGAAGGCCAGTTTGGCAATTTCCTTGCGCAGCGGGTTCTTTTTTGCCGATGTGGCCAGCGGGGTGCCGTGATCACCGCTGTTTGTTACCGCAGTGCCGCCATCGGGTAATTGCACCTCAATACCTATCTCAAGGCTTTCAGACATCCGCTTGATACGGGCTTTACCATTCAAATCCGTAAATTTTGGGGCGCGATTCAGGCAAAACCGCAACTTTTCTACCGGCAATTCTTCTGATTTAAGCGCCCGCTTGAAGCGCAAGGCGTTCTGGGCCGAGCGCATGTCTATCTCAATCGTGGTGAAATATACCTGTGCAGTTGTCAAAACGGTTTCCGTCCAGGCCACAAGTGTCGAAGGCATATCGACGATGACATAATCAAAATTCCGCCGGGCAATATCCAGCACATGGCTGACATCCTTAGGCGTGATCAGGTCAAGCGGTAACATATCTGAGGGTGCCGTCAGGGCCCACAGTTTTTCATCATGTGAGACCAATGCTTGCCGAAATACCTCGTCGTCGACATTTTCTGTTTCCGACCATAGCTCATAGATCATGTCGCGGCGCGGCAAGTCCAGATATGTCGCAACCGACCCGGTTTGCAGATCAAGATCTATTATGCAAACCCGTGGCGGGTCGTGCTTATCGATCGTCGCCAATTCCCAGGCAAGATTGACCGCAAATGTTGTTGCTCCGGTGCCGCCGGCAATGCCGTGAACCGCCAGCAGCACGCCTTCGGCCTCGCCGCCGCCCAGCGCTGGGGCACCCGGCTGTACGGCCTCATATTTAGGCTGTTTCAACCGCTCAATCGCGGCTTTTAATTCATTGTCAGGCAAAGGGTAGGGGACAAACTCATCCGCCCCGCCGCGCAACAACTGATGCAGAACCGTGGGGCTTACCTCCTCGGCGATCAGGATGACCTTGATGTCTTTCTCATTGGCTTTGGTGATGATTTTACCAAGCAGATCAATCTTGATCTCATCGTTGCTATCAATGGCAATGGCGATGAATTCAAGAGTATCCGAATCTGGTTGATCAAGAAAGGGAAGCGCCTCGTCAAATCCAAGATCGCCCCAGTTCTCTCCAAGCACAGCTTCCATATCCTCAATCAGTAGATCGAAGTTCTGCACATCCCGGCTGATGGTGCAGGCGGCAATGGGATTCAGTTCTGGTTCTGTCATAGCGCTACTCGTCATCGTTATGCATTCCATTCCATTGTTATTGTTGTACAACGCCCGGGTCCAGCCCCAATGGAGATTGGGCAATACCTGCGTTTTGCCGTACTGGCCCGTAAGCATAGGGGAAAGAGATTGATCAGCAAAGCAACATGGTACGAAACCTAGGCAACAATTAGCCTAAATTATCTTGATTGTACAATTTTTACGAACAAAAAGAAAACCCGCCAATGTGGCGGGTTTTGAGTTGGCCCGGGATAGTTCCGGGCAGGGAGATTACTGACCCGCTTGAAGGCCTGTTGTTTGCTCAACCAGAATAAGTGTTGATGCTGGCTCCGCGCTTTTGACATATTCGCGATACACCACCTGGGCATATTTGCCATCCATGATCTGGGGGCTGGATCTCACAAACCCCGAAACCTCGGTCACGGTGCGGCGATTGCGACGCTCGCGGCCCTGGCTGACAATCAGCGGCTGTGTTTCGCCGAAGGAAACCACCGCCTGAAGCCGTTTGCGGTTAATCCCCTGACTGCCAAGATAAGCAACAACCGCGTTGGCGCGTTGGCGACCAAGTGATTTGTTGTAGCCATTTGACCCAACGGCATCGGTATGGCCAAACACCTTGAAGCGAACCTCAGGGAACTGACGTATCCAATTTGCCTGCTCACGCAATGTTGCGCGGGCCGCGTCATCCAGTTGTGCCGAATTGAAGGCAAAATTGACCGTGCTTGGAACCTCTTCCGCAAAGCGTTTAGCAAGGTTGACTGCAAAGGCACGCTCATCGGTCATAACCAGTTGGTTGTTCATGTTGGCATTGCCAAAATTACCACCATCGACAAGTGCGCCGGCTTCGGAAAAGTACGAGCTGGTAACAGCGCCCGGTTGCGCGCAGGCCGACAATGCGGCTAGTCCTGCTGATGCGATTAAATATTTCATCATTTGATCTGCCTCCCGATCAATCCATTACATAGCCGTAAGAGCCACTGAAATCTTGTTGCGCGACATCTCCGACAGCACCATTGTTGCCGCCATCTATCGCCACACGACCATTAAGAAACAGGTCAACCTCTGACGGTAGTTTAACCCTGTCCGTGGGCAATGCGAACGCCTCACCACGGGTTGGGGTTACCAGATGCGCCGTGACAATGATCACAAGCTCGGTTTGCCGGCGTTGGTAATCTGCACTGCGAAACAGCGTTCCCAAGATTGGAACATCCCCAAGCCAGGGGACCTGAGAGTTATTATCGCGGAAATCATCCTGCAGCAAACCGGCAATGGCAAAGCTTTCGCCATCGCGAAGGGCCACTGTGGTTGATGTATCGCGGCGCCGGAATGCCGGAATGTTAAGCCCATCAGCGATAATACCGTTTGCCGGGTCAAGCGATGACACGGCTGCGGCCATTTCAAGGTTGATAATCCCATCATCAACAACCCGCGGGGTGAAATTAAGCTCGACTCCAAAAGGTTTGAACTCAACCGTTGTGGTGTTGTTATCCTGCGCCACGGGGATCGGAATTTCGCCGCCGGCAAGGAAAGAGGCCTCTTGGCCCGACAGGGCGGTTAGATTTGGCTCGGCCAATGTCCGAACAACCCCTTTGGTTTCAAGGGCTTCCAGCAGGAGGTTTAGCTCAACCGGACCGACGTTAAAGCCGATTTGATATGTGCCAACAGTGCCAGAAGCTATAATCGGGGGGCCACCGCCGACAAAGCCACCGGTATTTGCAAGATTTGTGATGCCGCTGCTGCTGCCATTAACCTGAAGCGATGAGCCGAGTGCTTTTGACACCGAGCGCTGCATCTCAGCGAAGCGAACCTTGAGCATGACCTGCTGTTTGCCGGTCACTGACATCAGGTTTGACACCCGTTCCGGCGCATAGCGTTCCGCCAGATCAAGCGCGCGTTGCAGGCGCGGGGTACTTGAGACGGTGCCCGACAGGACAATGCCGTCATTGGCCGCGCGAATCTGGATTTTCTCGTCCGGAAGGATTTGCATCAACCTTTCCTTGAATTCAGCGATGTCCGCCGTCACCCGCACTTCGACATTGGTGATTAACCCGCCGGACGCATCCAGAAGCGTTAATGTTGTACGCCCCGGGGTTTTGCCAAGCACATAGATTGTGCGGTCTGATAGGGTTGAGAAATCGGCAATCGCAGGATTGGCAATGCTCAGCTCTGCAAAGGGGACGTCGCTTTCAACAACAACAGCATGGTTCATCGGGACATTAAGATCCCTGACCGTGCCATTGCGAACGACCTTGATACTTTCTGCCTGTACAGCAGTGGTGAGTGGCCCATAGACCACGGCCAGCCCCAATAGGGCTGCCTTAACAATATCTAAATTTTTCATGTGACCTGCCTTTCCGATCACGCCTCATTTATGGGTCTTTATGCCCTTGCTCACGGGTCTTATTGCCCGTTACCTGCGGCCATCATGGGCAGATTATGGAAAATATTCAAGAATCAATGCCATTTTGGAAACATTTTTCATGAAACAGGGCAAACCGTTTCCTAAATGCAACGGGGTGCCAAATGACTGGCACCCCGGACATCGTATGTAATTCTGCGGCTTTAGGCGGTTTCTGGGCATCTTATTGCGCAAGGTTGCACAAGTGCGGCGGGTGATGAGCAACAGCCCCCAAGATATTAAAGCGTTTCGCCCTGCATTTAAATCAGTGAATGCAGTGAAACGCTTTAATGCATTTTCATTCCGGCAGGCAGGGGATCACAATCCCTGTATCAACTGTCTCACCGTTGCGTGTGTTCTTGATGGTGCAAACCTTCTCGACCACCGGTGCTACTACAACCGGTTCTGGGGTAATGCCCAAAAGCGCATTTTGATCCACTTCGATCTGACCAGCAACTGAGGTATCCAACGCACCAACCAAAGACAGGCTGAGCTTGCCGGTTGACTGTGCCTGTGCCAGCGCGGCGACCTGTTCGGGCAAAACCGAGACTGTGACGGTACGGGCGATGACTGTGTCGGTGGTATCGCTATCGGATGTCTGATCAACGGCAATCAGCTCAACCCCGGCCTCGATCAATTTGGTAACATCCCCCGATGAATTGCCTGCGGTGCGCAAATCTTTGCCGGCAAGCCGACCTGTCCAGTAAATATCAACCCGGTCCCCCGGGCGCAGAAAGCCAGAGACACCGCTATCAGCGTTCACTTTAATCGCGAAGGCGCGCATCCCGGGCTTGAGTTGCAAACCGGCATCCCGCCCCGGCTCAGTTACCTTGACCGTCAGGATTGCTTCATTTTGTTCCACGGCGCGCAAAACCGAGCGCGGTACGTCTTCTCCTCTTGGGAACAGCGCATCAAAGGATGCAAATGTGCCTTCGGGCAAGGATGCTTTGGGGAACTTTGTTAACCGAACATCGTCTTTTTCCAGACGCTCGCCATATTTCAGTGCGCGGGTCGCAACCATGATATCGACGGTTACAATCTCGGGCACCCGCGCGGCGCGTTCTTTTTCGAGCTGTGACTGGTAAGACTTGATATAGCCTTTTGCCATATACACGGCAAAACCAGCAAGACCCAGGCCGATCATCAATACAAGTGCAAACACCAACCTCATGGGGAGTCCTTTCAAAACCTGTTTGTATCCGTGCCTCTATTAACAGAGATAACATTCTTTTGTCTATTTTGTCTAAAGACCCAAGCAATAAAAATACACAGTGATTGTCTCGCTTCACGAAACAATCACTGCTTACGGAATAAACTATAGGTTATGAAGCTCTGGAAGATAAATAGGCAATTAATTGCCTATCGCTTCAGAAAGCCAACTTCTAGGGTGTCGACCCGAGATTTATGTTAGCCATGCTGGTGGCCATGTTTGTTGCTGCACCAAAGATGCCCGTGCGTACAGAGGCTACTGAAGCTAATGCCAGTGCAACCATTGAAGCGGACAGAACAACCCAATCGACGGTGATCGCGCCATCTTCCTCATGTGCGAATGTGTTTAGAAAATCCATCAGATATCGCTCACTTTCTTCCTCACATGCAAACGCTTCGAAGGCGGCAAATTCAGGGCACTCCGAATGCGCAACTTGCAACGCCCAATCGGAATGCATTGCCGGTATTCGACTTTGTTACACCTAGGCGTACATCTTGTGATAAACGCCTAGGTATGGTTTATTATAGTAATTCAGATATTAGCTTACGGGCCAACTGCTGTGCCTGAAACGGCTGTTGCGATGTTGCCAGCCAATGTATCGACGCTGGTACGCACTGCGGCAACGGCTGCGATCGCCAGGCCAACAACGGCTGCGGTCAGCACAACCCAGTCAACGGTTACGGCGCCATCTTCGCTTGCTACGAAATTCTTGATAAGTGTAGTCATTTTAGGTCCCTCCAAAAGGATATAGTAGTCAGGTTTAGTAACCATCGTAGCATTACTGTCAGCCTAGAATCAGGCCCACTACCGCAATGGTATGAAGCAATATAATCAGTGAAATTGGGCGGGAATGGGGCACGATTGCAGCCTTTTGGGTAAACCTTAATATTTGATGATGAAAATGTCTTAACACCCTGAAATTAGTGCATTTAATTGTAAGAAAAAAATATTCTAGCACAGGTTGTATTTGGTGGGAATGGTGGAATTGTGGTGAAAATGTGGCGTGAAATAGATATATTAATAGGCGATTCCAACACAATACTGGCTTTCTGGCCGAATCTTTGCCATAATTGATTTAATCATAACGAGGCGAGCAGAACTCGGACATGCGGATATTTGTAACATTGGCCATTTGCGTGGCCATCACCGTGCCTGTGGGCGCTGAGGCGGCTGATCCCAAGCCGTTTCCGCAATTCACATTTAAAATGCAAAAGCCGCCGAAACCGGGGGTAAAAAGACGCATCTTGGTTCAGATCGAGCCTGCGCCAGAGCCTGACCCGGCTGCGGCTGCCCCGCCTGATGTGGTTTTGCCCGATGATGATCTCATTGGGAAATACAGCTGGTTTTGGCAAAAGGTATCGCCGGATATTTCGATGAATGGCTCGGTGCGGCTGCGCACGGCATTCCAAAGCCTCAATGACGCGCCGGGGGGCGGGGGCATTGCCGGACCACGGTTGCAATCGGTTCAGGAGATTGCCCGCGCCGAAGGGCAAAATATTCTGGCGGCAACCATCGGTACAAAAGTATCGCCCGCGTTGGTCTTGGCGATGATCTCGGTTGAATCGGGCGGGCGCACCGATGCGGTCAGCACCAAGGGCGCTCAAGGGCTGATGCAACTGATGCCTGCAACGGCCAAACGCTTTGGCGTAACCGACAGCCTGTCTTCCAGCGAAAATATTCGCGGCGGGGTGGCCTATCTCGATTGGCTGCTGACGGAATTTGACGGCGACGCGGTGATGGCAATCGCCGGGTATAACGCCGGGGAGGGCGCTGTGATCAAGCATGGCGGCGTGCCGCCCTTTGCCGAAACCCGCGATTATGTCCCCAAGGTTCTGGCGGCTTTTGAGGTGGCACGGGGGCTGTGCAAAACCCAGCCCGAGCTGATCACCGATGGCTGCGCGCTTGATCTTGCCTCAAATTAGGCCCTAAACAGCTTGCGCCCGGTTGAAAAATCGTTGATCCCATAAACCATGCGCGCTTTGCTCCAACGAGTTTCCCATGCTTCGGTCTCAACCGGCGGGAAGGTGATCGGACAATCCGGCCCCGGCCTGTTGATCCTGATCTGCGCCATGCAGGGCGACACAAAAGCGCAAGCCGATAAGCTGGCGGCTAAAATCTCGAAACTGCGGATATTCAAAGACACATCGGACAAGATGAACCTCTCAGTGCTTGATACCGGGGGCAGCGCGCTGGTGATCTCTCAATTCACCCTTGCCGCTGATACCACCCGTGGCAATCGCCCGGGGTTCTCAAATGCCGCCCCCCCTGACATCGGCAACACCCTATATAAATACTTCGTCAAATCTCTGGCGTCTCTGGGCGTGCCTGTGGAAACCGGCGAATTTGGTGCAAACATGCAGGTTACGCTGTTGAATGACGGCCCCGTAACCATCTGGATGGAGGCCTGACCCGCTTTCATTTTTCTCTAAATACTCCCGCCGGAGGCATAAAACTCTTTTGCGCCAGTTGACAAGACTGATGCAACGCCTGTGAATACGCCCAAGCCCCATGACCCCCAAAGGATAACCCATGACAGCGCTGCTTGATGACACCTGCACCCTGCTGGGCGAGTTGATCGGGTTCCCCACCATCTCTTCCGACAGCAATCTTGAGATGATCGCACATTTGGCCGGACGGCTCGAACATGCGGGCGCGCGGGTGGACATCCACCATGATAAAACTGGCAAAAAGGCCAATCTTTTTGCCACCATCGGTCCCGAAGATGTGGATGGCGGCATCGTGCTGTCGGGCCACACCGATGTGGTGCCGGTGAGTGAGCAGGTCTGGGCCAGTGATCCCTTTGAAATGGTCCAACGTGACGAGCGGCTCTATGGCCGTGGCACCTGCGACATGAAAGGCTTTATCGCCGCCGCCGTGACCATGGCCCCGATGTTGGCCAAGCGGGTTGGTGCCCGGCCGCTGCATTTTGCCTTTACCTATGACGAGGAAACCGGCTGTTTCGGCGCGCAGGCGCTGGTGCAAACCCTCAAGGCCCAGGGCCTGCGCCCGGGCGTGGCCATTATCGGCGAGCCAACAGATATGCGCATTATTGAAGGCCATAAGGGATGTTATGAATACAGCACGCATTTTAGTGGGCTGGCGGGGCATGGATCAGACCCGGATCGCGGCGTCAATGCGGTTGAATATGCTGCCCGCTATGTGATGCGCCTGCTGGAGCTGAAAGATCAGTTGCGCACCCGCGCCCCAAAAGACAGCCGGTTCAAACCGCCCTGGACCACAATCAGCACTGGTGCAATGAATGGCGGTGTGGCGCATAATGTGATTGCCAGCGCGGCCCGGGTGGATTGGGATATGCGCCCGGTTCAGGCCAGTGATGCCCGTTTTGCCAAAGATGATTTGCGCGATTATTGCCAAAATACCCTTCTGCCGATGATGCGCGCGGTTCATCCGGGGGCGGATATTACCACCGAAGTACTGGCCGAGGTTGAGGGGCTGGAGCCTGCGGACGAAAACGAGGCCCGCGAGATCATGATGGAACTGACCGGCCATAATGAAACCGATCTGGTGGCCTTTGGCACCGAGGCCGGGATTTTCACCGAATTGGGCATGTCGGCGGTTGTCTGTGGCCCCGGCTCAATTGAGCAGGCGCATAAGGCGGATGAATATGTCTCATTGGCGCAGATGCAGCAATGTCTGGATATGCTCGGGCGGCTTGGGGATAAGCTCGGCGCTTGAGTTAGTTTTTACGAAACGTCAGGTAATGCGGTGTGCGGCCCTCGCGCAGGGCTTTTTGCTCGTAGCGGGTTGAAATCCAGTCCTCCCACGGGGCGCGCCAATCGGTGGGGCTTTCGGCCAGCCAATCAAAGCCATGCCGGGGAACTTGTTCCAATGTCTGGCGCACATAATCGGGAATATCCGTGGCGACGCGGAAAATGGCACCCGGTTTTAGCACCCGCGCCAAAGGCTCAAGATGCTCGGGCGTGACAAACCGCCGTCGGTGATGGCGCTTTTTCGGCCACGGATCGGGGTAAAGCAAAAACGCCTTTGATATGGACGCCTCCGGCAGCACATCAAACAAATCGCGCACATCGCCGGGGAACACCTTTAGGTTATCCACGCCCGCGCGGCGGATTTTGCCCAAAAGCATCGCCACGCCGTTGATATAAGGCTCGCAACCGATCAGGCCGGTCTGGGGGTTCTGCGCCGCCTGATGCACCATATGCTCACCGCCGCCAAAGCCGATCTCAAGCCAGATGGGGCGCGGGCCAAACAGGGCCTCAAGGTTAAGCGGTGTGCGCTCGGGATTATCCTGCCAACTCACCGGCCCGGGCGATAGCGCGGTCAGATCCTCGGCAAGATATGTTTTCTGGTTCGGCTTGAGGGATTTCCCCTTCAGGCGTCCATAGAAATTGCGGTGCGGGCGAATGGGTTTTGTCATGGCGCGTGGTGCTTAACGCGGGCGGGCGCCATGCGCAAGATCACTTAATACTGAGCGCCTCAAGCCGTTCCAGATTAATGATCGACGACAGCATCAAGCGGTCTTGGCTCCAATCGCTGGGCCTGCGGATGGCCAGCGCACCCACCGTAAGGGCAAGCACCAAGGGCACGATCATCAGGTGATGCATGACCGAGCCGGTCTTGCCCGCCCTAGCCTCGATCAGGGCGGTGATCCGCCCCGCCAAGGCTTTACCCGAACGGGAGCCACGGGCGCTGATTTCTCCGGCCAGCAGCGCCACGGTGGGCAGGGTTGCCAGCGCCTTGCGTCGGTTTTGCAGGCTGCGTTCGCACACATCCAGCAGGCAGTTGGCATAGGCGCGGATGTCAAAGCCCCGGCGGCGCGTCAGTTCCTGATCGCAAGACAGCTCACGCAGGGTTTCAACCTGACGTTTCCACAGGGCAAATCCCGGGTTCCAGAACACCAGGGGGCGCAGCAGCTCAAGCCCGACCTCCCAGGTGGTATCTCCGCTTCTGAGATGTTGAAACTCATGCGCCAGGATTAGCTTAAGCTCCTCCGGGCGGGTCAGTATTGCGCTGGGGATCACGATATAAAACCGCCGCAGACCACGCGCGGAAAACGGGATGGCAATCTCATCGCTCAGCATAAGATCAACCCGCCCCGAGCGCCGCCAGATATAACAGCCGTGCAGAAACTGCCGCAGCTTGTGAATGTTATAGCCAAGGCGCAAAATCGCCAGCGCCACCCCGGCCAGCAGAAGATAGCGCAGCCCGGTCCAGAAAGGCGCGGATGACACCAGCAGGTTTTCGGTGAATTGCGCGCGCAGGCCCAGCATGGCCTCAAACTCGGACGCTTTCATCGCGAAATTGCCATTGAGGTAACGCGCCACGGCGATATCCGACAGATTGACCGACAGACCGGGCATCAGGCGGTTGATAACCGCGCCGAGGGCCAGCGTCAAAAACGGGCTGAGCAGGACGGCAATGAACACCAGATTAAGCAGCCGAAGATGCGCCGTATAGGCGTGACGCATTCCCGCGTGGTTGAGGATAAGCCGCGCGCCAAGCCACAGCATAAGCGCCAACAACAAAAGAATATTGGCGTCGATATAGGCTTCAAGAATGATCTTTGTCTGATCCATTTCCCAATCTCCTGTCCAGCAGCGCCCGAATCTCCTCAAGCGCTTCAGACGATAGTCCTGCATCATCCACCAGACGCGCCACCAGTTGGGCCGGGGCGTCATCAAACAATTTGGCTGATAAGTTCTGCAAGGATCGTGTCTGATAGGTGTCTTTGGCCAAGGCAGGCCGGTAATAGAATGTCTTGCCGCGTTTGGTACTGGTGGCAAAACCCTTGTCATTGAGGATGCGCAAAATCGTGGCCCCTGAGGTGTAAGCAAGGTTGCGGTCCGGGGCCAGATGATCCAGCACATCACGCACGCTAGCCTCACCCAAGGCCCAAAGCTGGTTCATGAATTCCAGCTCGACTTCTGTCATAAATTCAGGGTTTTTCCTGATTTTCATAATTCGCCTGTCCAGTTTTTCATTCAATAGGTCTTGCTGCTTAGTTCGGCACCGGGGCCTGCTTATGCCCATATATAACCGAATCATGCTCAAGGCGGCATGGTTTTTTACCGCCCGCGTTTATATTGGTCATTATGCCCGTTGGTTGATTGGTGCGGGGCTGCGGCTGCCGGCGCTGTCGCGCTTGCGCCGGATTGACCAGGTTTTGATATAAGCGGCCAGTTGCAGAATGAAAATCAGCCCAACCAATACCGCAAAAGGTATCTGGGCCCAGTTTGGCTCTGGTACGGGCCGGTGGAAATCAAGGAAATTCAGATAGAGAAAATAAGCTGTATGGATGACAATCAGCATCCACAGCACATAGGCCCCCCGTTGCAGGAATTTCCAGGCAGAACTACCCAAAAGCCGCTGGCTCCAGTTGCTTGACGACAGGGCCAGCACAATGGAATAAAGCAAGGCAACAACACCGATAATATTGGCCAGAGCAAAGCCATGCTGCACCATCACATACTGACCTGAGGGATGAAGCTGAAACCCGAAAAGCCGGTAGAAATCCCATTCCACCCAGCCATCCAGAATGATCGCGGTGTGAACAAGCGCAAGGGTAACGCCATAGATACCCAACTCGCGCCGGAACGGAAGGGCACCGCGTAATACCGGAAACAATCGCGATAGCGGCCCAAGGGCCATGGCCATGGCAACCAGCACCACACTCATGTCGCCGATTGCCCGGTTCCAGCGATGCATTGCCGACCATTCAGCCCGGGAGTCCAAAAAAGCATAGGTGCCAAGAGTCGCCGCCAGAATGACAAGCAGGTGCCGGGTTTTCCAGCCTGACTCTAGTCTGGAGAAAAATCGCCCCAAAGCCGCCATCATCCGCAGCACCTGTTTGGGGCCAAGGAAGTTGTGTCAGGCATCAATAAGCACTCCGTAAGGTTATACGTTTTAAGGGCTGTTGCGTATCACAGTATTTCATAGCCAATAGCCACCTGATTGAAAAGGTCCAGCTTTGCTGCACTTAAAGCGTGGCGTATCAGCCCGGCAGGTGAATATTGAAACGGCGTCTGATGTCGGCGTCTGTCACCGGGTCAAGCCGGGCGGTGGAGGGCTGTGACAGGATCTGATTTTTGCGCGCGATGGTGTTGGCAATCAGGTCAGGCTTATCGTTTTCATCCCATTCCTTTGGGCTCATCCGGTTGCCCAAAGTGGGATAAACGAAATCGGTTTCCATCCGCGCCAGCGTCTGCGCGGTGCCAAGGTAATGCCCGGGGCCACCGATGCAAACCTCGCGTATCTGATCCAGCGCCAGGGTTTCCTCGCTCACTTCAATGCCGCGCACACAGCGCATCGCCTGCCCAATCAGGTCATCCCCAAGGATCAGCGATTCGTGGCAGAACCCCAGCAATGAAGCGTGCATACCCGCCGCCTCATAAACCATATTAAGCCCCGAAAGCCCGGCCATGAGATTTGAACACATCATCTCCCATCCGGCTTGCATGTCGGGCAGTTTGGCATCGGTAATCCCGGCGGCGGCCCCGCCGGGCAGGCCGTAAAAGTGATGCATCTGGGCACAGCCCGCCGTCAGCAGCGCCTGTTCACCCGAGGCGCCTGTCATGGCACCCGAGCGCAGATCAAGGCCAAACGGCCAGGTGCCAAAAATCGCCGGGTGGCCGGGTTTCACCGCATTGACATAGACCAGACCGGCCAGACATTCGGCAATGGCCTGCACAATCGCCCCGGCGATGGTTGAGGGCATGGTGGCCCCGGCCATGCCCGCGCTCAGCAGCAGCACGGGTATGCCGCCGCGAATGCAGCCCTCCATCACCAGACAGGCATCGGTGGCGAATTTCATCGGCGGCACAACAAAGCAGTTGCTGTTGGAGATGAACGGCCGGGCGCGGAATTTATCCTCGCCCCCGGCGATGGCATAGATCAGCTCAAGCGCGCCTTTCATGAAGGCCGGCTCGGTAAAGCGGGTGCCGATATGTTTGGTGGTGCCAGCGCAGGCGGCATAGACGGTGTTGAGGTCCATCTCATAATTATCGGCAATATCGCGGCACACCATCGGGGTTTGGAAGAAATGGATATTGTCGAGCGTGTCAGTGATGCGCGCGGCATCATATAAGTCCTGCAAAGTGCTTTCGCGGTAATTGCGGCCATCAACATCCACCATATGCACGGCGGCCCCGGCGGTGCCGTAATGCACCCGCGTGCCCGACAGGATCATGTCATGCCGGGGATCACGACCATGCAGGGTAATCTCGCGGTTGGCGCGCGCGATGGTGTCTTCGATCAAGGCGCGGGGAAAACGAATGCGGCCATCCTCACCCAGAATGGCACCTGCGCCAGTGAGGTATTTAACCCCGCTTTCGGGGGCATCGGCAAGGCCGATTTGTTCCAGCGCCTCAAGGGCGGCGGCGTGGATATTCTCCATATCTGTTTGGCTGAGGGGTTTATAGGTGCCGCCTTCTAGGCCGGGGCGAATGGGGCGGATGGCGTCGGAAAGGGGGGCGGCACGGGCGGCTTTGCGGGCGGCGCGGCCACCAGAACGGCGGGAAGGTTTGGCTGTCATGTGTCTGTGGTCCTGAAGGAAATTGCGGTTGCGAATGGGATGAGGGTTCAGCCCGCAAACGGCCCGCCACGCGCGGCGCGGCCCCGTATCGCCCCGATGGTGCGGATCACAATCGCAATTTTACAGCATGGTTTCATGCGTGAAAACTCCCTAAAGCGTTTCGACTTAAACCTGAGACAGGATTAAGACGAAACGTAGTGCAACATATGAGTGTTGCGGGCGCTTCGATAAAAACTCGTGATTCAAGTTTTTCCCGAAACGCTTTAGAAACCCATTTGAGGCGGGGTTTGCCGGGCAAATCTATCCCATTCGCGACCGATGTCGTAAATGGGATAGAATAAAGGTTATTTTGCCAAAGATGCCGCCAGAGAGACAAGTTTTTCCACTGCCTGCACCAGACGCTCATCATTCACCGTAAGCGCCACACGGATATGGCCCGCCGCCGACGCGCCAAAACTATCGCCGGGCATCACCGCCACATGATGGGTATCCAGCAGGGCATTGGCAAATTCTTCACCGCTCATCCCGGTGGCGCGAATATCAAGCATCACATACATTGCGCCTTGTGCGGGAATCGCGCGCACGGTGTTTTGCCCGGCAATCAACCCCAGCACAAGATCACGGCGGCGTCTGAAAGGTGCCGCAATCATTTCTTCAAACTCAGCCCCCTGATCCAGCGCAAAACAAGCAGCTTCCTGAATGAAACCGGCCACGCCATAGGTGGTGTGGGTGGCCAGATTGCCCATGTGATATATCGCCTCCTCGGGGCCAACGACCCAGCCGATGCGGCTGCCGGTCATGGCGTGGCTTTTTGACAGTGAGCCAACCACCAGCGTGCGTTCCGCCATGTCGGGCAGGGCGCGGGGGGTGATGTGCGCGTCCTGCCAGATTTGGGTGTCGTAAACCTCATCCGAGATCAGCCACAGATCGTGATCCAGACAGGCGCGTGCAATGCCGTTCATTGTGCCCGCCGTATAGACCACGCCGGTGGGATTGTTGGGGCTGTTGATCAGCAGGCTTTTGGTGCCATCGGCCACGGCTTTGATGTCCTGCTCTTGCGGCTGAAATCCGCGCTCGGCATGGGCGGGCACGGCAATGGGCCGCGCACCAACGCCTCTGATTGTGCCGGGATAGGTGGCATAATAGGGGTCAATGAAAAGGGCGCGGTCGCCGTCATCGCAGGCCAGATTATGGGTGGCAAACAGCGCCGATTGCCCGCCCGGTGTGATCAGGATGTTGTCGGGGGTGGTGGCCACGCCAGTGCGCGCGCTCACTCGTTTTGCCACCCGTTCGCGCAGGGAAATATTGCCGTTGAACATTGAATATCCGGTATGGCCCGCAAGCGCGGCCGCGTGCATCGCATCCAGAATTGAACGATCGGTGCGGATGTCATGCTCGCCAATGGTCAGCTCGGTGATGTCCTCGCCCGCGGCCTTCATGGCACGGGCGCGGTAAAACACATCCCAGCCGTCTGATCCGCCGCCAGTCAGCCCCGATATCCGGTTTGAATATTTCATAGCGCACTCCTGTCTGATATTCGCATGGGAGCCAGCGGGGCGTGGGATTGTCAATCTGATTCGGAGATGTCCCCCAACAAATAACGCGGTCCCGGTCCTTTGCCCCGGACACGATCGCGCGGGTTATAAAGCGCGCAGGTTTTCAGCGATAGACAACCACAGCCAATACAACCATCCAATCGCGCCCGCAGGGCCTGCATTTGCTCAATGCGGGCGTCCAGAACAGCGCCAAAGCGCCGCGATATGCGCGCCCAGTCGCGTTTATTCGGGGCGCGGTCTTGGGGCAGGCCTGCAAGGGCTGTGCGAATCTCAGCGATGGAAAACCCTAGCCCTTGCGAGATCATCACAAAAGATAGCCGCCGAATATCCGCCCGCGAATAGCGTCGGTGGCCGCTTGGGTTGCGCTCCGGCGCGACCAGACCCTCCGTTTCGTAATACCGAATGGCCGAGCCGGGCAGGCCGGTACGCTCGGATACAAAGCCGATCGTCAGTCCGCGACTTTTCAAACCTATGTTTTGCATGGATATTTCCCATATTGACCTAAAGTTTACTTGAAGTATTAGACTAAGAATCAAGTAAACTCAACAAGATGGAAAATCAGATGAATCTGGAACATGTCAACATTACCGTCACCGACCCAAAGACCAGCGCCGATACCCTGTGCGATCTTTTTGGCTGGCATATTCGCTGGCAGGGGGAGGCCAAGGATAATGGATTTACCGTGCATGTGGGCGATGACAACAGTTATCTGGCGCTTTATGCCCCTGACAAACCGCTGGTTGCGAGTGGTGACACCTATGGCCGGATTGGCGGGCTTAATCATGTGGGGGTGGTGGTGCCGGATATTCATGCCGCTGAATTGCGCGTGCTTGATGCCGGGTTTGAGCCTCATAACCACGCGGATTACGAGCCGGGCGAGCGGTTCTATTTTGATGGCCCGGACGGGATTGAATTTGAGGTGGTCAGCTATTCAGCAGGCCCTAGCTGAGCCTTGCCTCTTTCAGAACCTTGAACACATCATTCAGGTTCAGATCAAAATCGCACACTTTATTGCCGGGCGCGCCTCGCATCGCCCGGCGAACCTCGCGCAGGGCCATGAGGATGTTGTCAGGCTGCCCCGTGGCCAAAACATCAGACAGGTAATCCGAATAGATCATTGGCATGGGAAAACCCGCATCAATGCTGCTTGTCGTTGGGCTTTCAGGACTATTCATCATTAGGGTTCCTTATCTGTCTTAATCAAGTCTTATCATCTTAAATGCAAAAGCTCAAACCAGACTGTTTAGTGCACCGGGATATCAACATTAGATTGCTAGGTGATCTTCCACGATCGGGCTTGAGATGGCGTTAAGGCCGGGTGACAAAAGGCTTGGAAAAGGCGGCGATACTGGGTTTTATGGCCTGTATCGCCGACAAAGTTTTCTCAATCACGCAGGATTGCCCGGTTTGAATTATTCAGCCGGTGTCATGATCGGGGCCACATTAACCCCGCCGGTGACGCGCTGATTATAGGCCGGGTTTTGCATCAGCTTTTCATGGCAGGCCGCCAGATGATTCGCCGGAATCAGCGGGAAAAGATGGTGAACCAGATGAAAGCAGTCATTGCGCGGGAATAGAATGGCCCGGATCACTTTTGGCACCACCAGATTGCGCGACGCCTCCAGCTCATCGTCATTGCCGACAATCCCGGCGTGATCAACGCAATCGGTCCAGTAATTGATCGCGGTAAACACCCACAAGAACGGCACCCAGACCAGCACCAGCGCCGCCAGCGGGTTAACCAGCAAAAACACAATGGCCGCCGCCACAAGGCTGATCTTCAGCAGCCAGTAAATCCGCCCGTCCTCAGCCGAGAAATTCGGGTTGAGATAATAGGGGAAGTGCAGCCCCAAAATGGGCGTCAGAATATGCCGCAACACGGTTTTTGGGGTCAGCTCGGCCTCAAGCCTCAGATCCTGAATGCCGTGCAGGTCCATATCCCTCTCATAATCGCCAACATGGGCGTGGTGAGTCAGATGGTCATCCCGGTAGGTCCGGAAGCATCCCAAGTTGAATGAGGCACAGATACTGCCCAAAATCCGGTTGTCATCACGGTTAACTGAAAATGAATAATGTGAGCATTCATGCACGATATTGTTGAATCCACGCAGGCGGGTGGCGATAAAAAACACCAATGCGCCAAGTCCCAGCCCGCTTGCCCAAGTTAGCCCCTGCTGCAACAGCCACGACCCAAGTATAATTGCCAACACAACCTGAGCGGCATAGAATGTTACGATAAAAATTGCAAAAATCCTGTGGTTTTTTTCTAACCCTCGGAAATTACGCATAAATTCACGTCTTACTGTATATCCAGACATTGTCCATCCTCCATTTGCTGTCAATGGATTCCGGATACAGAACAACTTATGGTTTTAAAAATGAAACTTGCTACATATACTATAAGTCGATCTACTAAATTAATAAGAAAATTTAATGTAAATCTGGGGAAAAAAAGGAAAATAACGGCGGAATTGAGGGTTTCTGTTGCCAAAATCCTTAGAATTTCTAACTATGCATTAGAATACCTAATTCATGAAGGCGAATAAAAATGCGATTTGAATACCCATATCTGGCCGCATTGGCGGCGGTGGTGCGCGAAGGCAGCTTTGAAGCGGCGGCGCGCAGCCTCAATATCACCCAATCCGCCGTCAGCCAGCGGATCAAGCATCTTGAGGAAAAATCAGGCGCGGTTCTGATCATACGCGGGCGGCCCTGCATGGCGACGGAATATGGCCAGCAATTATGCCATCATGTAGAGCAGGTGCGCCTGTTGGAGCATGACCTGAAAGAAAACCTTGGCTCAATGGACGCGCCCGAAGGCGGCGCACCGGCGGTGATCCGGATTGCGGTGAATTCCGACAGCCTGGCCACCTGGTTTCCCGAGGTGATCCTTCGTGCCGGGGCCGAGCTGAACCTGAATTTCGATGTGATTCCCGATGATCAGGAACACACCGCCGACCGGCTCAGAAATGGTGAGGCTCTGGCGGCGATTACCACCGAAAGCCGACCGTTGCATGGCTGTCAGCGCATCCCGCTGGGGGCGATGGAATATCAGGCGGTGGCCACCCCGGATTTCATCAAAGAGCATTTAAGCCAAGGCGTGACCTCTGATACCGTATCGCAGGCCTGCAGCCTGATTTTCAACCGCAAGGATTTGCTGCCGCAAAAATGGCTGTTGGATGCGTTTGGCGAATCGGTGCCGTTGCAGGGCCATCTGTTGCCAACCTTCACCGGCTATCTGCAATGCCTGCTTAATGGTTCTGGCTGGGGGATGATGCCAAGTAGCACGCTCCGGCCCTACCTGAAAAACCGCACCTTGCAGGAGCTGAAGCCCGGCACAAGGGTATGGGTGCCGCTGCATTGGCAGGCGGGCACCGGCGGCAGTGAGATCATGCGGGTGCTGTCCAACATGGTGTTATCCGTGGCACGCAGAACCCTGCAACAGACGCCGGATTTGTGAGGCTTGTCAGCGCGCCGCGCCGGGGCTAAGCTGCAAGTCATGAAAAGCCCAAGCCGCAAAATCTGCATTATTTGCATCATTCCCTGCTGAGAAACCTCAGGCGGGCGGCTTTTTTCATTCTAAATCTGGATCGAACTTGCTAAGCCCGCCGCTAAATGCGTGTGAGGATATTATGACGACGATCAAGCTGCACAACACCAAGACCCGCCAAAAGGAGGTGTTTGAGCCTTTGGACGCGCAAGACGTGCGGATGTATGTCTGTGGTCCAACGGTTTATGACCGCGCCCATCTGGGCAACGCGCGCCCGGTGGTGGTGTTTGATGTGCTCTATCGGTTGTTGCGGTTTAAATACGGGCCGGATCACGTCACCTATGTGCGTAATTTCACCGATGTGGATGACAAAATCAACGCGCGGGCGGCAGAGAGCGGGCGTAAGATTGGTGAGATCACCGAGGAGACCATTCAGTGGTTTCTGGATGATATGGGCGCGCTGGGCGCGTTAGAGCCAAATGCCATGCCGCGTGCCACGGAATATATCCCGCAGATGGTAGCGATGATTGAAGCGCTGATCGCAAGCGGCCATGCTTACGCCGCCGAGGGGCATGTTCTGTTTGCGGTCGAAAGCTATG
Organism: uncultured Roseovarius sp.; assembly: GCA_964655135.1. Classification (GTDB taxonomy): domain Bacteria; phylum Pseudomonadota; class Alphaproteobacteria; order Rhodobacterales; family Rhodobacteraceae; genus Roseovarius. The sequence continues at coordinate 28,345 of CAZZKL010000019.1, forward strand.
CCAAATACGGCGCGCTTTCCGGTCGGACGGTCGATGATATGATCGCCGGTGCACGGGTTGAGGTGGCACCTTATAAGCGCAACCCGATGGATTTTGTGCTGTGGAAACCCTCAGGCGCGGATTTGCCGGGGTGGGACAGCCCTTGGGGCCGGGGCCGCCCCGGCTGGCATATTGAATGCTC
>CAZZKL010000020.1:0-23653 GCA_964655135.1 uncultured Roseovarius sp.
TACCCCACAGCGACCTCAACGCTGCGCGTCTACCATTCCGCCACGACCGCACGTCGTTTGGTAAGTGCGCGATCATATAGCAACGCGACCAAGGGATGTGAACCCCAAATCAGGCCTAATCCTGCACATTGAAAAGCGGCAGGGCCGAGACCGGCTGAATACTGTCTTGCTGATCCGCATTCAGCGATCCCTGGCCACCATCCACCTGATACGCCGCCTTGCGGATCAAAGCCGTGCGGTTGGGATTTCCGGGCACAAACACCGGCTCGGCGCCGTTTTCAATCGCGTCAAATCCGGTCTGATACCACGCCAGCGCCAGATCCGGGCGTTTGGCGGTGCCAAAACCTTCGTTCAGGTGATGCCCCAACAGCTCGGCATAGACATCCTCGCCAAGCGCCGTCAGCAACAGGGCCGAGCCCAATGCCACATCCATGTTGTCAGTGCGGTATCCAACCGACAGGCAAATCTTGGCCGTGCCAGAGAGCTGCGCCGGGGACATGTTTGATTTCAGGATAAAGCCGCGCACATCGCGCACCACCTGCTCTTGCGGGTCAAGCGACAGGGCCGCCACATATTCCCGCATCGCCGGGCCAAAGCCCTGACATTGGGTTTCCAGATCAGCGTTTGAGACGCCCTGCAATCCGCTGGCAATCTGCTCACCGGCGGCGATGGCATAGGTGCGGGCAAGGCAGAATTGTTCGCTCAGGGCAAACTGCGGGTCGGTCATCGAGGCCTCGGTGACAAAACCGCCATTGCTGCTGGTGATCAGGCTGACCCGGTTGCAATGCGAGGCCAGTGAGGGGCTGTTGCCCTGCCCGCCCATCAGATTGGGCAGCGCCGCTACCGGCTGCGTTTGCCCAAGCGTGGCGTCCTGCGTGCCCGGGTCGGCAAAGGCGGCGGTGCTTGTCTGCCCGGCAGTGCCATAGCCCGCTGTCCCGGCGGCTTCATCGCGGTAGGCGTGCAGCAAGCCGCGTGTGCCCTGACCGTTTTGCGATATAAGCTGCGTTGTGGCCGCGCCGCCAGACTGGGCGCGCTGATATGAGGTGATCAGATACTGGCGCTCCCATTCATTCAGGCGGCCGGTGGCGGGATAATCCATATAGGCCTGATATTGTGAGGTCGCATTGCGGGTATTGCGCCCGCGTCGGCCATCGGGCACCCCGGCGGGAAACCCAAAGTAATTCAGCGCCACCTGATCCTCATAAACCTGCTGGCGCGCCGGGGAGTATGTGGGAGAGTAGGAAGGCGCATAACCGGTGGTGGAGCGGGTGGTGGCATTTCTGTTGCGCTCGCGGCTTTTTATGCCTTCATTCACGATCAACCCGCCAACAACCCCGCCGACAACCCCGCCAACCAGACCATCTGCCAGATCCGCCGATACTTTCGTTGCCGGGGCAAACGCGAGGGTCGCCGCCAGACAAACGATTGTTAAATGCTTTGAAAACATCTTATTCCTCCACTAATGAATCATCAGGAATTGCGGCCCATACTACCACACTCACGCCCCCAATGAGAGAACACACCTGAAATGTTACCATCTTCGGCGGAAAACCGGTCGAACACGACCGTGCAATGGCATATCTCAGACGGCTATGTCGCCTATGAGGAGGCGGTAGCCGTGATGGAGGCCCGCGCCAACCGGATTATTGCAGGGGAAGAACCCGAAGCCATCTGGCTGCTTGAACACCCGCCGCTTTATACTGCGGGCACAAGCGCCACCCCCGCCGACCTGACCGATCCGGCACGCTTTCCGGTGCATCCCAGCAAACGCGGCGGGCAATATACCTATCACGGCCCCGGTCAGCGGGTGGTCTATGTGATGCTGGACGTGGGCAAGCGCGGCCATGATGTGCGCCGGTTTGTGCAGCAGCTTGAAAACTGGGTGATTGCCACGCTTGCGGCCTTCAATGTCACCGGCCTGATCCGCGAGGGCCGCGTTGGCGTCTGGGTTGAACGCCCAGACAAGCCCCTGACGGCCAGCGGCCAGACGGCTGAGGACAAGATCGCTGCCATTGGCATCCGCCTGCGCAAATGGGTGTCGTTTCACGGGATTTCGATCAATGTTGAGCCGGATTTAGAGCATTTTTCAGGCATTGTGCCCTGCGGCATCACCGATCACGGCGTCACCAGCCTGATTGATCTGGGCCTGCCAGTGACGATGCAGGACGTGGATGTGGCCCTGAGGCAAAGCTTTGATCAGGTTTTCACCCGCTCATAACCCCTCACGAAATGTACTTCCCCGGTGTCCCGCCGGTGATCTGCCGGAAGGCGTGGATAAAGGCGCTGGTGGTTTCATAGCCCACATCCAGCGCGGCATTGGTCACAGAATGCCCCGCCGACAGCATTTCAATCGCCCGAATAATCCGTATCTGCCGCCTGAGTTCGCGAAATGACAGGCCGGTTTGCGCGTGGATCACCCGGATCAGGTTACGCTCGGAAAATCCCAGATGTCTGGCCCAGTGTTTGAGGGTTTTGGGGTCCGCAGGCTGCGCAAGTAAGGCCGCCACCAGCCCGGCAATGCGCGGGCCTTTTGGGGTTGGCAGCCGCAAGCACCGCTCCTCCACCATGTTTATTTCCATCAGCAATATGGCAATCAGCGAGGCCACCTGTGCGCCTGCCTTCCCCTCAGACAACCGAACCAGAACCTCGCGCATCAAAGGCGAGACATTAAGCACCGCAACCGGGGCCAAATCCGTTGGCAGATCAGCCTTCAGATAAACCGTGCGCATCTCAACAGCGCCTTTGCAGATAATGCTGTGCGGCGTGTTTGCCGACACCCATAAGGCCCGCCCCGGTGGGACAATCCAAGTTGCCGCATGGGCGTTGACCCGCATGGCGCCGCTGATGGCATGAACAATCTGATGTGTCTCATGGCAATGCTCGGGGATAAACGTCCCCGCAGCATAGCCATGAGCAAGGGTTTCGGCGATTATAACATTTGGCATATTCGCAATACTATTTGTCATAATAGCGACAGACTGTAGTTTCCCATCCGGCAATACACAAGGGGACCAATCGAACCGGAGACCAGACATGTCGCGCGCCGCCTCTCTTCATTTCATCAACCTTGCTCATTTCTTTGATCATTTCTTTTTGCTGATCTTCCCGACAGCCGCCCTTGCCATCGCGCCTGCGTGGCAGATGAGCTATGCACAGGTTTTGCTGTTTGGCACGCCGCTATATGGGATGTTCGCCCTTGGCACCCTGCCCTCGGGCTGGCTTGGGGATCGGATGGGGCGGGTGACGCTTATCATGGTGTTTTTTCTGGGCTGTGGCGTATCAAGCCTGTTGATTGCGCTGGCGACGGGGCCAGTTGCGCTTATGGCCGGGTTGGGGCTGTTGGGGTTGTTTGCCTCGCTCTATCATCCCGTCGGTCTGGCCCATGTCACCACAATTGGCGAACGCACCGGGCGGGCTTTGGCCATTAACGGGGTGTTTGGCAATATGGGACTTGCCGGGGCGGCGGTTACAACCGGGGTTTTGGCCACCACCTATGGCTGGCAGGCGGCGTTTGCGGTGCCCGGGGGGGTCTCAATCGTCATCGCGATGGTGATGTATTGGCACCATCACAGTCAAAGCAAAACTGTTGTACCAACCTTCACGGCACCACAAGATACCCTTGTCAGCACCAACAGGCGGGCTCAGGTTATTGTCTTTGGGGTGATCTGCGTCGCCGCCCTTTTTGGCGGCGTTGTATTTAATGCCGTCACCATCTCATTGCCCAAATTCTTTGATGAGCGCCTGATCGGGGTGGCGGGCAATCTAACATGGATCGGGGCCTCAACCGGGGCTGTTTTTGCCGTTGCCGCCTTTGCACAGCTACCGGTGGGTGAATTGCTGGACAGGTTCGGCGCAAAACCCATTTTGTTGATCCTGCTCAGCGGTCAGATCATCCTGCTTGTGGGCCTCACGCAGGCCACCGGCATTTGGGCGCTGGGGCTTGCGCTTTTGCTGGTGGTGATGATGTTTGCCGAAATACCGATCACAAGCTGGCTGCTAAGCCGCTATGTCAGATCCAACCTGCGGGCCCGCGCCATATCGGTGGAATATACCCTGTCGCTTGGCATGAGCTCGGTCACGGTGCCGATGATCGCCATCATGCACAGGGCGGGATACGGGTTTGACGTGCAATTTATCCTTCTGGCCATAAGTGCCGCCGTGGTTCTTGTGGCGACATTGTTTTTGCCATCTGAGAATTCTGCATAAGGCCGCTATTATGGACATTTGCCGCTTTGTTGTTGGCGGGGGTTAGCGTGTTCCAACCTCGCCTTCCCAAATTGCGGGTTTGCCAGACGGGACTGTGTAGAGCGTGATCATCTGCCCCACTTGCGGCAGGCTGTTTACCGGCAATGCGCCGGTTTGTCCGATGTTGTCGCCCTCGCGCCATGTGGCGCGGCCATATTTGGCCTCGGCGTTTTTGCGCACAATCAGGTCATGCGCCATCACCTCGGCGCGGCGTATCTCGCCGCTGTCACGCAGGGTGATCTTGGCCTTGGCACGCCTGACCCAAATGATCATCCCGCCAAGCCCGACCACAAACAGCAGGGCGGAGAGTTGTAAAAACTGGTTGCCAGATTGCACCCCGCGCCCGATCTCAATTTCGCTGGTTGTCGGGTCGGAAAGCAGATAGCGCACTGGATAAGTGCGGTCTTTTTCCACGCTGTCGAAAAATGCCTTGCTGACACCTTGTATGCCATTTTCTGGCGTGCCATTCGCGGTTTCGAACTGGTAGCGGACAGTATAAACTGTATTGCGTGTCTTACCGGTTCCCATCCCGTTTATGCGGGTTGATTTGCTAAGGATCACAGCCTCGGCGGTTTGCCCCTCGCGGGTAAAATCCTGTTCGGTCTGGAGTGACAGCACAGAACTAAGCCCAAGACCGATTGCCATAACCAGCACAATCAAAAACATCCAGCCACCCGCCCCAAAGGTCAGGCTGATCAAAGAGCGTTTGGGGAAATGCGTATCGGAATTGGGCATTGGCGGCCTCGCAGGTGACGTGCCCCCGACCCTAGCCCAGAGCAACGGCCAGATCAAACCGGGGGGGGCAGCGTTTGCTCCCCCCATGTTTAATCCTTGGTGTCGTGCGCATAATTGTTCTTGAGCATTGTGATCTTGTCACAGACCGCACCGCTTTGACCTGCGATAATCAGGCCTTCAGTCATCAATACCGGAGTGGAAAATGCCCGACTTTATAAAAACCCTCACAAACTGGCGCGCCTTGGCAAAAGTGCTTTTGCCTGCCCTGATGTTATCCATCGCCCTGCCGGCCTATGCGTTTGAGATCAAAACCGATGTTGACGCATCAACCGTCAGCCAATCGCGCGTCACGCCGCTTGGGTTGTATCTGACCGCCAAAGGCGCGCATCAGGCGCTGGTGGCGGACCCACGGATTTTGCTGATCGACGTGCGCGACCCGATTGAGGTCAGCTTTATCGGCCATCCCGACGGCATGGATCAAAACATCCCCATCGGGCTGGTCACCCATGAGTTTGACCCGGGCAGAGGCAGCTATAAAATGGTGTCCAACCCGAATTTTCTGGCGGAAGTTGAGGCCTTGCTGGCGCGTGAGGGTCTGAGCAAATCGGATCCGATCATTGTGTCATGCCGTTCTGGTCCGCGCTCGACGGCGGCGGCGCGGACGTTGATCAAGGCCGGTTATACCAATGTCTGGAACCAGATCGAAGGCTTTGAGGGCAGCAAAAACAGCGACGGCGTGCGGGCCAAAAACGGCTGGCGCAATGCCGGTTTGCCGTGGTCCTATAAGCTCACGCCTCAAACCGCATGGGCGCCGCTTTCGCAGTAACCACCTGATGCTATTTTGCATAGCGCGCAAGCCGCTCCTGAAGGCTGCCGCTATGCAATTCAAACAGGTGATTGTCATCATCATAAAAATAGATCGAGCGGCCCTCCCCGGCCACTCTTTCGCGGCCCGGTTTAACCTCAAGGCCCAAGGCGCGGATACGTTTGAGCCGGTCCTCGTATTCCTCATCCGCGATTCTGAACGCCACATGGTTATAGGATTTTTCCGGCAACGGATCGCCCTGCATCGTGGCAATCCACAGACCGCCCACATCAAAAAACCGCTCTTTTGACAGGGAAAATTTCTGCTCCCCACTGTCATAAATCCGCTTGGCATCCAGAACGCGGGTCAGAATTTCCTCCATCCGGTCCAGATCACGGGTGATAAAGGTTATGTGACTAAGTCCTTCAATCATTGCGATACCTCCCCGATTTCCCCTACCAGATGTGCCAAAGCTATTTAACCCAAGGCTTATGCCATTGCCAATCATGACTGAGCAACTCATCTTATCAGTTCCAAAACAAACCGGAGAAAACCATGAACCATACAAGACGCACCCACCTGAAATATCTTGGTGCCGCCACCCTTGCCAGCCTGACGCCGCGTTTGGCCATGGCCACGACCGATCCGGTTGTGCATGAGATTGAGATGCACAGCAAAGACCCCGAAGATAAAAAACACCGCAACTATTTCTCGCCGGATCTGATTTGCATACAGCCCGGCGATACGGTGCATTTCATCGCCGTCGACAAAGGCCATAACAGCGTATCCAACAAAGATATGATGCCCGAAGGGGCCGAAAACTGGAAAGGTAAGATCAGCAAGGATATTGAGGTCACCCTGACGGTTGAGGGCACTTATGGTTTCCATTGTATGCCGCACCGGTCATTGGGCATGGTTGGCCTGATCATTGTTGGCGATCACAGCTCGAACTATGAAGCGGTCAAATCCGCCAAGCAACGCGGCAAAGCCAAAAAAGCCTATATTGACCTGTTCGAGCGTGCCGATGCGCTGCTTGGGCTGCCAAAGCAAGGCTGACACCGGCAATCTTTGCTCTATCATCATAATGTGACGGCCAAAATCAGGACGAATTGCCTCAGTCTTGATTTTGGCATCGCATTCCAAATGCCGCCATTATATGTTCTGGCCAGATGTGAGCATTCAATCAGTCAGGAGTAACATGATGAAGTATCTTGCAACCACCGCCGCCCTTTTTGCCCTCACCCTGCCCGCCTTTGCGCAAGGCGATGCGGCTGCGGGCGAAAAAGTCTTCAAGAAGTGCAAATCCTGCCATAGCATCACCGATGCGAGCGGCGAAAAACTGGTTAAAGGTGGTAAAGTTGGCCCCAACCTTTTTGGCGTGATCGGCAGCGCGGCAGGCTCGGTTGAGGATTACAAATATTCCAAAAGCATGTTGGCCGCAGGTGAGGCCGGGCTGGTCTGGGATGAGGCGATGGTCGCCGAGTTTGTCCAAAACCCCAAAGCCTATCTGGCGGCCGAGCTTGATGATTCCAAGGCCAAGTCGAAAATGTCATTCAAGCTGAAAAAAGGCGGCGAGGATGTTGCGGCCTATCTGGCCACCTTCTCAGCCCCGGCGGAATAGGGTCAATTCCCTGACAAAGGCCTAAATAATCCTGCAATCAAGCCGTCCCGGCATTTGGGGCGGCTTTTTTGCTGGTTGTGACAATTTATTTGATCTAAATCAAACTCAGATATTGCCCAGACCGGCGTGGCGTTCTAAAACAACCTAAATTATCACGGGCGTGTGACATTATTCGTTATCCGCCTGCAACCACTCTGCAGGAGGCAATTCATGGCAGACGCAGCCGTTCACGGACAGGACCACCCTCAAAAACCCGGGTTCTTCACCCGCTGGTTCATGTCCACAAATCACAAAGATATTGGCATCCTTTATCTGGTTACCTCGGCGGCTGTCGGGCTGATCTCGGTTCTGTTTACCGTTTATATGCGCATGGAGCTGATGCACCCCGGCGTGCAATATATGTGCCTTGAAGGCGCGCGTTTCATCGCCGATGCCAGTTCGCCCTGCACCCCTAACGGCCATCTTTGGAATGTCTTGATCACCTATCACGGCGTGTTGATGATGTTCTTCGTGGTTATTCCTGCCCTCTTTGGCGGCTTTGGCAACTACTTCATGCCGCTGATGATCGGCGCGCCGGATATGGCGTTTCCCCGGATGAACAACCTGTCCTTCTGGATGTATGTGGCCGGCACATCGCTTGGGGTGGCCTCGCTTTTGGCGCCGGGTGGCAATGGGCAGGCAGGCTCGGGCGTGGGATGGGTGCTTTATCCGCCGCTTTCCACCACTGAGGGCGGCTACTCAATGGACCTGGCAATCTTTGCGGTTCACTTCTCAGGGGCCTCGTCCATTCTGGGTGCGATCAATATGATCACCACCTTCCTTAATATGCGCGCACCGGGCATGACGCTGTTCAAAGTGCCGCTGTTTGCCTGGTCGATCTTTGTCACCGCGTGGCTGATCCTTCTGTCACTGCCGGTTCTGGCCGGGGCCATCACCATGCTGCTGACCGACCGCAACTTTGGCACCACCTTCTTTGATCCCGCCGGTGGCGGCGATCCGATCCTTTATCAGCATATCCTGTGGTTCTTTGGCCATCCTGAAGTGTATATCGTGATCATGCCCGGCTTTGGCATCATCAGCCATGTGATCTCGACCTTCTCGCGCAAGCCGCTGTTTGGCTATCTGCCGATGGTTTGGGCGCTGATTGCCATTGGCGGCGTCGGCTTTATCGTCTGGGCGCACCATATGTATACGGTTGGCCTGTCACTGAACCAGCAAAGTTATTTCATGCTGGCGACGATGGTCATCGCGGTGCCCACCGGGGTGAAGGTGTTCAGTTGGATTGCCACGCTTTGGGGCGGCTCGATTGAGTTCAAAACCCCGATGCTGTTTGCCTTTGGCTTCTTGTTTCTCTTCACTGTCGGCGGCGTGACCGGTGTTGTGCTGTCGCAGGCAGGTGTCGACCGGGCCTATCACGACACCTATTATGTGGTGGCGCATTTCCACTATGTGATGAGCCTTGGTGCGGTGTTCGCGATCTTTGCCGGCTGTTACTACTGGATGGGCAAGATCACCGGGCGGCAGTATCCTGAATGGGCCGGAAAGCTGCATTTCGTTGTATTCTTCATCGGCTCCAACCTGACCTTCTTCCCACAGCATTTCTTGGGTCGTCAGGGCATGCCCCGGCGCTATATCGACTACCCCGAGGCATTTGCCCAATGGAATTACTGGTCCTCGATTGGGGCGTTCATCTCATTCGCCAGCTTCGTGTTTTTCTTTGGCATCGTGTTCTACACCCTGTTCCGCGGGAAACGCATAACCAAGAACAACTACTGGAACGAATACGCCGATACGCTGGAATGGACCCTGCCCTGCCCACCGCCCGAACACACGTTCGAGATCCTGCCCAAACAGGAAGACTGGGACAAATCCCCGGCGCATTAAAGGCACTGGGTTGAGCCAAATAATCAGCAGGCCCCGGAAATATCTCCGGGGCCTGCTTTCTTTTGCGCTTGACATATCGGTAAGTGTTAGCTTACCGTAAGCTATGACTTACCAGTATGTTTTTTCTGCTCTATCTGACACAACACGCCGCGCCGTGTTTGAGGCCGTCGCTGCCAAGCCTCAAAGCGTGGGTGAACTGGCACAGATGCAAACTGTCAGCCGACCCGCTGTTTCGCAACACCTGAAGGTGCTTGAGCAGGCCGGGTTGGTAAAAGCCACCCCGCGCGGCACCCGCCGGATCTATGCGCTTGACCGTACCGGCCTGATCGCCTTGCGCAACTATCTTGATCAATTCTGGACCGATAGCCTTGGCGCATATGCCGCCGAGGTTCACCGCCAATCTGCTAATCATTGAAAGAAGGCCAAAACATGATCGACCCAATCGTTAAAACCATCGACGTTCCCTGCGACCAAAAACGCGCCTTTGAAATCTTCGTTGACATGCCCCGCTGGTGGCCGCTTGATAAGCGCTCAATGTCGCTTTATCAGGCAGGTGGCCCGGCAAGATCCCTTTCGGTCGAGGCCCGGGAAGGTGGGCGGATTGTTGAGCTGGCCGCCGATGACGTTGAGCATCACTGGGGCACTTTCCGTATTTTTTCCCCGCATTCGCATGTGCAATTTGATTTTCACATGGGGCTTCCCGCGGATCAAACCGGTCAGGTTGATGTGACCTTCACGCCAATAAACGCCACCACAACCCGGGTTGAGCTGATCCACAGCAATTGGGAAGGTTACGGCGATATGGCCGAGATGATGCTTCAGGGTTATGGTGGCAGTTGGGATATGCTGTTTGGAGAGCATTTTGCATCCGCTTGCAAGGTATAGAACCGCACAACCCCTGTCGTCACCGCCTGCGCTTCTGTCGCATTCACACTTCCCCGCGCCCCCTGCCCCGTGTTAAGCCCGGGCAGGTAATACGCCCCTGCCGGCACCGGAGCTGACCCATGCCCAACGAAATCCGCCTTGCCTTTGAACACCCGTCCGAGCGCGCCTCCGCCACCGCCCCCAAAGGCCCGCTGGATCGTATCTCGGTGCGCGATCATATCGTCGAGGTTGAGATCGGCGCCTTTCAGGTTGAACGCGGCACCACCCAGCGCATTTGCTTTAACGTAGTGATCGAGGTCCGCCCCATTGCCGACCCGCTGGAGGATGACGTTGACCGCATCCTCAGCTATGATCTGGTAACGCAAGCCATCACCGAAGAGCTGGCAAGTGAACGCCTCAACCTGCTGGAGACCCTGGCCGAGCGCATCGCTGAGCGCATCCTGGCCGAGCCTCAGGCGGTGCGTTGTTTTGTGCGTATCGAAAAGCTGGATCGTGGCCCCGGTGCTTTGGGCATTGAGATTGTCCGCAGCAAAGAGGGCCAAACCCCAGCGCCGCACACGGGCACAACGCCGCACCCGCATGTGATCTATCTCAGCAATGCTGCGATTACCTCACCGCACCTCACCGGCTGGCTGGATCAATTGCAGGCCCGCCATGAGCCGGTCATCCTTTGCGTTGGCTTGCCCGAAATCCCCAGCCCCCAAACCGGCCACCGCATGACCCAACGCCGGGTTGACCTGCTGGCGATTGAGCAAAACGCCTGGACGCTGGCCGGGCGTGACAACCGCTGCGTTGTTGTCGACACAAGAACCGAGCTGGATTGGGCGATGAAAAACGGCCAAATCAGCGTCTGGGCCCCGTCCAAAATTGTGCTTGATGCCGTGGACGGGCCCGAGGCAGGCCCGGATGATCCTGTGGCCCTCGCCCATTGGCTTTGCCGTCAGGTTGAGGCCTCTGATCTTCTTGTCATCGACGCGGGTCCCCCGACAGCACCAACACTCCCGGTTCTTCTGCACGACATCAACCGGCCCGATCTATGACCCCTGCCCTCTGCCATAACTCCCCCCACGTCCCGGCCTCGCGCCGGGACCTCTCGGCAAATCTGGCGGCCCCGGATAAGGCGGCTACATGAGCCTCTATTACCGCCCAATCCTGCATACGCACCCCTTTCGCCCCAAAGGGGCCAAGCTGCTTGCCGGGGGCTGGACATGGTTTGACATGGTCGAAGGCATCACCCGCGATAGCGCCAGCCGCCCGATCCACATCTCTGATCTGCCGGGCGAAATATGCGAAAACCTGACCGCCCCCCGCGCCAACATCGCCGGGTTGGATTTTACCGCGCCGCGCCTGATGGGGGTGCTGAACGTCACCCCCGACAGCTTTTCCGACGGTGGCCAGCACAACAGCCCCGACCGCGCCCTCAAACATGCCCGCACCATGGCAAATGCAGGCGCCGACATGATTGATGTGGGCGGCGAAAGCACCCGCCCGGGGGCGGCGCTGATTGCCGAAGATGAAGAAATAGCGCGCACCGCGCCGGTGATCACCGCCCTCACCGCCGAGTTGGATGTGCCGATCTCAATCGACACCCGCAAAACCGCCGTGGCAAAGGCGGCGCATCAAGCCGGGGTGGCCTTGGTCAATGACGTGGCCGGGTTCACCTTCACCCCGGATTTGGCCCCGTTTTGTGCCAAGACGCGCCTGCCGGTCTGCATCATGCACGCCCAGGGCACGCCCGAGATCATGCAATGCGACCCGCGTTATGATCATGTGGCGCTGGATGTGTATGATTATCTTAAAGCCCGGATTGGCGCGCTCACCGCCCTCGGCATCCCGCGCACGCAGATCATCATTGATCCCGGCATCGGCTTTGGCAAAACTCAGGCGCATAACCTGACGCTTTTGCAAAACCTCAGCCTGTTTCACGGCCTTGGCTGCCCCCTGCTTTTGGGGGCCTCGCGCAAGCGTTTCATTGGCGATATAAGCGGCACACCAACCCCCAAAGACCGCATTGCCGGGTCGCTGGCGGTGGCGCTTGCGGGTGTCGCCCAAGGCGTGCAGATGCTGCGGGTGCATGACGTGGCTGAAACCTCGGCCGCCCTCAAACTTTGGCGCGCCGCCACCCTTGGGATCGTGCCCTAAGCGCCCTTAAATAACCGCCTGAGCGCCCCCGCCTGACTAAGCGCCACACCGCCCAAGATCAGCACCAAAGCCAGCAACAGGCTTGACGGCACCGGCTCGGACAAAAACAGCGCCCCAAAGATCACCGCCCATATCGGCACCTGATAATTGGTCAGCCCCATGAACACCGGCCCGGCATCGCGCACCACCTGCACCAACAGCAACTGCGCCACCCCGGTGGGCACGATGCCAAGATAGACAAGCGCCAGAATGACCTGCCAGCTCAAATTGCCGGGCATATCCTCCATGATTATTGCATAAGGCAGGAAAACCGCACTGGCCAAACAAAGCGCCGCCGCCGACAGCGATAGCATATCAACCTCAGGGCACAGCCGGGTTGAAACCGACCCAATCGCATAACACGAGGCCGCGCCGATGCAGGCCAGCCTTGCCCAGATTTCCAACTCACTGCCGGTTGAACTGAACGCCTGCGGCCCGATCAGCACCACAACGCCAATGGTGCCAATGGCAAAGCCAATACTGCGCCTTACGGTCATGCGTTCGCCAACCACCAGAAAATGCGCCAGCGGCAGGATCAGCAGCGGCGTGGCGGCCATGCTCACCCCGGCAAAGCCTGAGGCCACATGCTGCAACCCCCATGCCAGCAGGGCAAAGGGAATAGCATTTGAAAACAATCCCATAAGCAGGGCAAAGCCCCAGATGGTCCGGGCGTTTTTACCCCTGAGCGACGGCAGGCCGCTGCCCTTAAGATATGCCAGCACAACAAGAAAAACCGCCCCCATCGACAGCCGCGCCGCCACCAGCATCAGCGGCCCCACCTGCCGCAAGGCCACCGACATCACCATGAAAGACGCGCCCCAGATGATCGCGAGAATGCCAATTTTGAGCCAGTTTATCGGGCGTATTTCCTGCATTTTTCACGTCTTTCAGGGCGGGTTTGAATTAAGAAAACCCCGACCATAGGCCGGGGTCCTTTGTTACTTGCGTAGGGTGGGTGAAACCCACGCCTCTCCCCGATCAGTTCTTATCCTGATCCACCAGCTTGCCGGCTGAAATCCACGGCATCATATCGCGCAGCTTCCGCCCGATCTCTTCAATCTGATGCTCGTCATTCAACCGCCGCGTGGCTTTGAAATGCGGCTGGCCAACGGCGTTTTCGAGCATGAAATCGCGCACAAATTTGCCGTTCTGAATATCCGTCAGAACCGATTTCATCCGCGCCTTGGTCTCATCATACGGCAAGATCCGCGGCCCCGAGGCATATTCGCCATATTCCGCCGTGTTCGAGATCGAATAATTCATGTTGGCAATACCGCCCTCATAAATCAGATCGACAATCAGCTTGACCTCATGCAGGCATTCAAAATACGCCATCTCGGGCGCATATCCGGCCTCGACCAGCGTCTCAAACCCCATGCGGATCAGCTCAACCAAGCCGCCACACAACACCGCCTGCTCACCAAACAAATCAGTCTCACATTCTTCGCGGAAATTGGTTTCAATGATGCCCGAGCGCCCGCCGCCAATCGCCGAGCAATAAGACAGCCCCAGCTCCAGCGCCTTACCCGAGGCATCCGTATCCACCGCCACAAGGCACGGCACGCCGCCACCTTTGACATACTCACCACGCACCGTATGACCGGGGCCTTTGGGCGCCATCATGATCACGTCAACGCCCTCTTTCGGCTCAATCAGGCCAAAATGAATGTTCAGCCCATGGGCAAATGCAATCGCCGCGCCGGGGCGGATATTGTCATGCACATATTTGCGGTAAGTTTCGCCCTGTAATTCATCGGGCATGGTGAACATGATCAGATCAGCCCAGGCTGCAGCCTCAGCAATGCCCATCACCTTAAGGCCTTCCGCTTCGGCCTTTTTGGTGCTGCTTGATCCCTCACGCAGGGCAACAACCAGGTTTTTCGCCCCCGAATCGCGCAGGTTGAGCGCATGGGCGTGGCCTTGGCTGCCATAGCCCAGAATCGCCACTTTGGTGTCTTTGATCAGATTAATATCGCAATCGCGGTCATAATAAACGCGCATGGGTTTCTCCTCTTGAGTTGATTTGAAGCCAATTTACGCCGTCTGAACCTAATTACTGAACATTTTTAGTTCTATATTTTGTATTTTAGGTATATTCATTCGCCTAATCAATATTTAGGTATATTTTCATGCTTGATGACACGGACCGCCGCATTCTGCGCCATTACCAACATGACGCCCGCCTTGCCCCGGCTGAGCTGGCGGATTTGGCAGGGGTGACCCCGGCCACCTGCGCCCGGCGGTTGGAGCGGATGCAAAGCGCGGGCATCATCCGGGGCAACCGGGCGGTGATTGACTGGCAGGCTCTGGGCTATGAGGTTGAGGTATCCTTGCGCATCACCCTTGATAAAACCAATCCGCGCGCCTTTGATGAGTTTCTGGCCGCCGCCCGTGACGTGCCCCATGCCATTGAAATCCAAACCTTTTTGGGCCGGGTGGATGTGCGCCTGTCGATCATCGCCCGCGACATGGCGCATTACCAGCAGATCTATCGCAGTATGATCCTGACCCTGCCGCATATCAACGATATTGAGGCCCTTGTGCATCTTGCCAAGATCAAATCAGATGAGGCCCTGCCGCTATGATTGAGCTGGATACAACCGACCGCCTGATCCTGCGGGCGCTTATCGAGGACGCCACGCAAAGCGCCTCGGCCATCGGGCGCGGCTTGAATATGTCGCAACCGGCAACATGGCGGCGCATCCGGCGGTTATACGACAGCGGCGTGATCAAAACCCAAAAGCTTGAGCTGGATCATGCACGGCTGGGCTTTGGCGTCACGGTGTTTTTGGGGGTCAAACTGGCCACCAAAGGCCGCGTCAGCCTTGAGGATTTTGAACGCGCCGTGGCCGCCATCCCTGAGGTGCAGACGGTGGAGCATATCCTTGGGCTTTATGATTATCGCCTGCGGGTCGTGGCCCGTGATATTGCCGATTTTGAACGGGTATTACGGCGTAGAATCATGATGTTACCCGGCGTAGGTGATGTAGAAGCCAACGTCCTTCTAAGCGAAGAGCGCCGCCCCGGACCGATTGGGTAAAAAGAAAGCTTTGCATCCATTCCGCCCGCGCGCTAGCTGTAATGGCCCGCATAAAAGGAGAATCTTATGGCCGCTCTGCTTGATACAGTCGATCCCGATGGAATGCTTGAATATTCGGTGGTTTTCACCGACCGCTCGCTCAATCACATGTCCGCCAGTTTTCAGCAGGTGATGCGCGACATCTCAACCATGCTCAAGGATGTTTACAACGCGGGTGCGGTGGCACTGATCCCCGGGGGCGGCACATACGCGATGGAGGCCGTGGCCCGGCAGTTTGGCCATGACGCCCATGCTTTGATTGTGCGTAACGGCTGGTTTTCCTACCGCTGGACACAGATTTTTGACGCGGGTCTGTTCACTTCTGAGACAACCGTTTGCATGGCGCGCCAAACCGGCAATGGCGATCAGGCCCCGTTTGCGCCTGCGCCGATTGAAGAAGTCACGGCGAAAATTCGCGAGGCTAAGCCCGATGTGGTGTTTGCCCCGCATGTGGAAACCTCTGCCGGGCTGATCCTGCCGGAGGGTTATATCTCCGCGCTGGCGACGGCGGCCCATGAGGTCGGCGCGCTGATGGTGCTCGATTGCATTGCCTCGGGCTGTGCTTGGGTGGATATGAAGGCCACGGGCGTGGATGTGCTGATTTCCGCACCGCAAAAGGGCTGGTCGGCGTCGCCTTCTGCCGGGATGGTGATGCTGTCGGAGCGCGCGGTGCAGCGGATGGAAAACACCACTTCCAACAGCTTTGCGCTGGACCTGAAGAAATGGCATTCGATCATGGCGGCCTATGAAAATGGCGGGCACGCCTATCATGCGACGATGCCCACCGATGCGCTCAGGGCGTTTCGCGATACCATGATTGAAACCCGCGATTATGGCTTTGAGAAGCTGCGCGAGGCGCAATGGGAGTTGGGCAATGGCGTGCGCGCCATGCTGGCCGATAAGGGGTTGCAATCGGTCGCCGCCGAGGGCTTTGGCGCGCCGGGGGTGGTGGTGACTTATACCACCGATCCTGACATTCAAAACGGCAGCAAATTTGCAGCCGAAGGTATGCAGATTGCCGCCGGTGTGCCGCTGCAATGCAATGAGCCCGAGGGCTTTCGCACCTTCCGCCTTGGGCTGTTTGGTCTTGATAAGCTATATGATGTGCCCGCCGCGATGGGGCGCCTTCAGGGCGTACTCGATAAGGTGCTTTAGCCTTTAGCCCCAAGCCCAAGCTGCATAATCGTCTTGCGCACCGGGGCCAATGCATAAATCGCTCTAAGCCCCATGGCACGGGCATCCCTGAGGGGCTGCGCGTGCAGCATTGAGGCGCGATTGAGCAGGTCAATCCCGGCCACCCGCGCCTTTACCTCAGGATGGCGGCGGCGGTTATATTCCGCCAGCATCTTGGCATCGCCCAACCTATCGGGTGCGGCCTCGGCCAGTTCCAGCAACACCCGCATATCGCCCAAAGACATGTTCAGCCCCTGCGCCCCAATGGGCGGCACCACATGCGCGGCCTCAGCCACCAGCGCCACCCGCTCGGCATACATCACATTCGCCACCTGAGAGATAATCGGCCACACCGTGCGCCGCGAGGCCAAGCTCAGCGGGCCAAACAAATGGCATGAGCGCGCATTCATCGCCGCTTCAAATTCGGGCGGCGGCAAAGCGGCAAGGCGTTTAACCTCGGCCCCCTCCTCCATCCACACAATCGCCGATGAGGGTTTTCCTTCATAATCAGGCAACGGCACCAGTGTAAACGGCCCGCCGGATCGGTGAATCTCAGTTGATACATTGCCATGCGGGATCGGGTGCGTCACCGCAAACGCCAGCGCCTTTTGCCCGTAGCGCGTTGTTTTTACATGGATTCCCGCCGCCTCGCGCACCGCGGAATTACGCCCGTCGGCCGCAATCACCAAGCGGCACCGCACCCGGGTGCCATCGCTTAACCCAACCCGTGCTTCGCCCTCGCGGGTGAATAAGGATGTGGTCCCGACACCGGGGCGGAAACTCACATTCTCGAAGCTTTGGAGATGCGCCAAAAGCTCACGCCGGAGCAGCCAATTCGGCAGGTTCCAACCAAATGGCTTGTCCGAGATGTCGCTCGCGCAAAACTCTTTGGTGATCCGAGGCTCGGGCACGTCCCCGCCCGCGTCAACAATCCGCATCACCTGTAATTCAGCGGCATATGGCGCATATCGCGCCCACAGCCCGGCACGATCCAGAAGCGCCTGCGCCGGTTGCAAAAACGCCGTCGTGCGCAGGTCTGAGCCTTGCGCATCACGTTCAACAATCGGCGCAAACGGATCAACGCAGAGCACTGAAAACCCCGCCGAGCCAAAAACTGCAGCCGCCGTCAGGCCGGCAATGCCGCCCCCTGACACAACAATATCATAGTCCATTCAACGCCCTCCAGCCCGCAAGATACGCCAATCTGCCGGCAATATCCAAGCGGCAGCGTGTCACACCAATTCCGCCAAAAATCCAGCCAGATCATCGGTCGAATGGTGGATATGATCCGCTGTTTCCGGCTTTGGTGCCACATGCACCGTGCGCATCCCCATGGCATGGGGGGCCTCAAGATTGCGCGCGTCATCCTCAAACATCGCGGCCTGTGTTGGCCTTAGCCCGTCTAGTGCAAATATTGCATCAAACGCTCGGCTGTCTGGTTTGGGCAGAAATCCGGCATTTTCAACCCCGTAAACCACATCAAACACACCAGTTAGGCCGCGTTTTTCAATCACCCGACGGGCATAGGGCGCAGAGCCATTGGTATAGACAATCTTGCGCCCGGGAAGCGCCTGAATGCGGGTTTTCAGCTGCGCGTCCGGTTCAAGGCAATCAAAAGAAATGTCATGCACATCAATAAGATACGGCGCGGGGTCAATATCATGTTCGCGCATCAGCCCGGCCAGAGTTGTGCCGTGTTCGTGCCAGTATTGATGCCGCAAATGATCGGCACGCGCCCGGTCAATTCTGAGTATATCCATGACATATTGCGTCATCCGCCGCTCAATTTGATCAAACAGCCGCACATGCGGCGGATAGAGCGTATTGTCGAGATCAAACACCCATGTTTTCACATCTGAGAAATGTTGTTTTGGCATGGGGCCTGTCATACGACGCCGCGCCTGCGGGCGCAATACGGGGGAAGGCTTGATTGCGCGGGCCATCGGCGGGTAGTGTTGGGCAACCGCAATTTGGGCTTTGGGATGAACACCGATGAAACCACCGCAAAAAGACGCCTATAAGCTCATTTTAAAAGCCATTGATCAGGGTGAATACAGGCCCGGCGACCGTCTGGTTGAAAGCGATCTGGCGGTGAGGTTTGAGGTCTCGCGCACCCCGATCCGCGAGGCGTTGCAACGGCTGGAAACCCAATCCCTGCTGACCCGTGACGGGCGCAGTTTGATTGTGTCATCGCTCGATCACAACCAACTGGCCGAGCTTTATGCGGTGCGCGCCGAACTGGAGGGCCTGGCCGCGAATTTAGCCGCGCGCCATGCCACCGATGAAGAGATTTGCGTGTTGCAGGATATGATAGAAGCCGACCGCGCGCTGATTGGAGATCCATCCGGGCTGGCGCGGGCAAACCGCCGGTTTCACAAGCAAATTCATCTGGCCTCGCATAATCGGTTTCTGGTGCAGCAGCTTGATATGGTGCATCGCACCATGGCTTTGATGGCCACAACATCGCTGGCCGCCGTGGGCCGGGACGCGGATGCTTTGGCCGAGCATGGCACAATCGTTAATGCCATCGCAGCGCATGATCCGGCCGCCGCTTCCAAGGCGTTGAAAAATCACATTTCAAAGGCTTTCGTGACCCGTCTCAAGCTTGATTCCGGCGAGCTCGACAGTCTGGTGTGACTGCGTGATAACCCCGGTTCCCAGCGACAGGCCATGGGTTGTCTTGTCCCAGTAAAATGGTTTCATAACAAGCTCATAGAGCGCTTTATAGGCGGCAATCGCCCCTAAGGGCGCATAGAAATACATGGTTGGAGCCCAGATCATCAGGTGCCTGTGGCGAGGTCCCGAAACAGCAATGGCATGCACGGTGATGTTGAGGATTTCCACCACCAAAAACAGGCTGCAAAACGCCAGCAGAACCTCACGGGAATATATCGTCTCAAGCGGGTGCGGGACGCCAAACAGCACCAGCCAGAACGACCACAAAAACGGCGCCAGAATAAACTGCGACAGGGCCGAGACAAAATGCGCCTGAAAGCCCCAGAATTTCCACGCACCCAGTTGCCGGTACAGCAATCGCGGCCGCCGCATATGCACCAGATAGGTGGTCATATAGCCCTTGAGCCAGCGCGAGCGTTGTTTGATCCACGCCCAGGGGCGGCAATTTGCCTCTTCCTCGGTCACGGTATTGATCATCTCGGTGCGGTAGCCATGGCGCGCCAGACGAAAGCCAAGATCGGCGTCTTCGGTCACATTATGCGCGTCCCAACCGCCCAGCTCCTCCAGCACGGAACGGCGGAAATAAAGCGTCGTGCCGCCAAGCGGAATGGCAAAACCCAGCCGCGCCATGCCCGGCATCATCACCCGAAACCAAGTGGCATATTCAATGGTGAAACACCGCGCCAGCCAATTTTGCCGTGGGTTGTAATAATCCAAAACCCCCTGAAGGCAGACAACATCCGGCGGGGCTTTTTGAAACCGGCGCGCCACGATTGTGATCTGATCCGGCTCGGGCGCGTCTTCGGCGTCGAATATTCCGATGATGTCCCCCTGACAAAAATCCAGCGCATAATTCATCGCCCGGGGCTTGGTGCGCGGCGCACCATCGGGCACAATCACCGGCCGGACCCAATCAGGCAGGTCAATCGCGGCCAGAGTTTCACGGGTCAGGTGGTCTTTTTCTTCCAGCACCAAAACCACATCCAGCAGGCATTTTGGATAGGTCAGCCGGCTGAGCCGGGCAATCAACGCATGGGCAATTTCGGTTTCGCGGTAAAGCGGCACAAGGATCGACACTTTTGGCAGCGGTTGATGCCCTTTGCCCTGCTCTTTGCAAACCTCTTCATCGCCGGTTGTAAAGCTTGCAATGAAGGACGCGGTTTTCATTGTTGCCGACACGATCAGAGTGAACGCCGCCCAAGTCGCAAAAACAGAAAATATGACCGTCGGAAACGCCAGCGTTATCCCAATCAGCCCAGCCACAGCCGCCAGCGTATACCCCAGACGTTTGCGAAATGCGTTGCCCCAACTGCGGCAACTTTCAATTTCCGGCACCCGAGCCTGCGCCGCCTCGGTGAGACAATCGCGGTATTGTTGCGCTACTGTTTCCTGAATGGCGCGACGTGGTGCAATGACCACCTGAGCCGAGTTAATTTCCATCGGCAATTCCGCCCGTGCAGCCCGGAACGCTTCGGGATCGCTCACCGCAATTGTAGGCCTGCCTTTTGGCCCGGAAATTGGCAATATCCCATGTTTCAGTAAAGTCTGAGGCGTGGCTGACACCGCCATGGGCGCACTCATGGTTAACTGTTTTGCAGTTAAATATGTCGAAGATAGCCGTCTTGCGTGGGCGTTCAGCAGATCATTTTCATCCGCAAGCCCTTCTGAACGCAGTATTTTATCAAGCGATGCGTCACAATGCCGCTTAACCATCTGCGCCAAAGACGCATCCGATTGTGAAATTGTACCTGCACGCACAAGATCACGCCCCAACAAATTTGGCCGCATAGGCGCACCAAATTCATGCGCCTTTGCCCGGCGCAATTCTGTAATTCCCATGTCCGTTCCTCGTCTTCCCTTAGTCAGACGAGTTTGGTTCACCTTGGTTAATAGTTCGTAAACAAAGGGTTAATGGAAAATTAACAGAAAACCTTATCCAGCCATCGAAGCGGTGAAACGTTCAAACAGGTAAAAGCTGTCTTGCGGGCCGGGGCTTGCCTCGGGGTGATGCTGCACCGAAAACACCGGGCGGCCCTCAAGGCGAATGCCGCAATTTGAGCCGTCAAACAGCGAAATATGCGTCTCGGTCACGCCCTTGGGCAGGGTCTGACTGTCCACCGCAAAGCCGTGATTCATTGAGGTGATCTCAACCTTGCCGGTCTCTATTTCTTTCACCGGATGATTGGCCCCGTGATGGCCGTGATTCATCTTAACGGTCTGCCCGCCCAGCGCCAGCGCCAGCATCTGATGCCCCAGACAAATGCCAAAGATCGGCAGGTCTGCGGCCAGCACGCCCTTGATCATCGGCACGGCATAATCGCCCGTCGCCGCCGGGTCTCCGGGACCATTAGACAGGAACACGCCGTCAGGTGTATGCGCCAGCACCTCTTCGGCGGTTGAGGTCGCCGGAAGCACCGTTACATCACAGCCGGCACTGGCCAAACAGCGCAGAATATTGCGCTTGGCCCCAAAATCTATCGCCACCACTTTGTGCTTGGCCTGTTTCAGCCGCGTATAGCCTTCAGGCCAGGCCCAGCGCATCTCATCCCAGCGATAAGATTGCGTGCAGGAAACGATTTTGGCCAGGTCCATACCCTCAAGCCCGGCAAAGCCTTGGGCGCGGGCAATCAGGCGTGCGGGATCAAAATTGCCAGCCGGGTCATGGGCCAGCGCCACATGCGGCGCGCCTTGTTGCCGGATCGCCCGTGTCAGGCGGCGCGTATCCACGCCACCCATGGCAATACGGCCCCGCCGCGCCAGCCAATCAGACAGGTTTTCCGTTGCCCGCCAACTACTTGGCGCAGTCGGGTCCCATTTGACCACCATGCCTTCGGCCACCGGGCTGGCGGTTTCATCATCATCGGAATTGACCCCGGTATTGCCAATATGCGGGAAGGTGAATGTCACGATCTGCCCGGCATATGAGGGGTCTGTCATGATCTCCTGATAGCCGGTCATCGCGGTGTTGAAACACAGCTCAGCCACGGTTTCACCGGTCGCGCCAAAGCCGGTGCCGTAAAACAATGTGCCGTCTGCCAGGGCTAGGCAGGCGGTTGGGCGGGGCTGCGGCGCATGGGCCATATCAGGGATTCTCCGGGGTGCAAACTGGCGCGAAACTACGGGCCGGGGCGACAGCGGTCAAGGGGCAACATCGGGCAAAAAACAGCGCCGGACTGTTGCCACCCGCCGGGGATTTGGCTAGGGTATAAAACTTATGGTCAACCATGGGGATGGAACCAATATGGACTTGCGAGAACGGGTCACCGCATCGCTGAAACAGGCGATGAGGGACAAGGCTGTGGCGCGACTGGCCACATTGCGCCTGATCAATGCCGCGATCAAGGATCAGGAAATTGCCAGCCGGGGCGGTGACGGCGAAAGCTGTGTTGGGGATCCTGAAATTCTGGCTATTCTTGGCAAGATGACCAAGCAACGCCACGAATCTGTGCGCGCCTATGAAGAAGGCGGGCGGATTGATCTGGCTGAGCGGGAACAAGAAGAGATCGCCATTATCAATGAATTTCTGCCGCGCCAGCTAAACAGCGATGAAATCACTGCCGCGATTGATAAAGCAATCCGCGAAACCGGGGCCAGCTCAATCCGGGACATGGGCAAAATCATGGGCGCCCTGAAGGCCAAATATACTGGCCAGATGGACTTTGGCGCGGTGGGCAAGATGGTTAAAGAAAAACTAAGCTAGCGCCCGCTGCCCCCAAAACTGTTAACTTTTCAACCGGCAAAACACCCTGTTTACGGCCATATACAGCGCAGAATTGTTGTACAATTCAGGTGCGATCACCGGCCCGCAGCGCGGCGGTGATTTCGGGGCAAAGCGCAATGCGCTCCTCCTCTGACAAAAACCCGCCAATTTCAACCACCCGGTCCGAGCCGCTGAGGGTGATGTAATGCGGCACCGGCCCGTCTTTGGCGTGCATCTCAACCCGGACCCAATAGCGATTGCACTGCCACTCCAGAACCTCACCATTGGGGTTGGTGCGGGTCAGATGGGCCTCTTGCGCATCAATCACCAAATCTTCACGCATTTTGGCCGTGCGGTAGGATTTCTCAAGCCCCCACCAAACCCCGGCGAGTGCCATCAGCAAAAAGGGCAACAGCCCCCAAAGCACCACGGTGCCCAATAGCGGGTAAAGCGGCAAGGTAAGCATGGCAAAGGTGATCAGAATGAACAGGGCAAACCCCCGGCGCGGCAACGAGCGGTGCGGCCAAAGCACCAGATGTCTGAGATCCGTCTCATTTTGCCATTCATAAGGCATCAACGCGCGCTTTCGCCAGATTTGGTCATTGCCGACATTATACGAGACCGGGGGTTTGGGGGGCACCCCCAATGCCGCGTGCAAACGCAAACTAA
>CAZZKL010000020.1:23753-28044 GCA_964655135.1 uncultured Roseovarius sp.
TAACCGGTGCGCACCAGCGCTCAATTCTTAAAAACGCCCTTAGTTCAGGGAAAGCTGCGTCGACTGGCGATAAAACAGATGCACGCCAATGGTGGTGGTGCGGGTGAATTTACGCGCCCATGAGGGCTGTACATTGCGGGTGTGAAAATAGGTCGCCCCATCGGTCAGCGCACGCGGCGCGCCGTCAATCATCAGCTTGGCCACCTTGCCAACCTGCTTAAACGCCGCCGGCTCTTTGATCACTTCGGCAATGCCATCGCAGGTAAAGGAAAACTGACAGGCATATTTGCGGCCGGTGCCTTGTTTCACAACCGCGCAGATGCTGCCGGGAAATCTGTCACTATCGACCCGGTTCAAAATCACCTCGGCCACGGCAAACTGCCCCTGCACGCTTTCGCCGCGTGCTTCAAAATACAGCGCCTCGGCCAGACATTGCCATTCGGCCCCCCCTGTCACCACCGGTTGCGCCTTGAGCCAGTCGCGGCTGTATTTGATCTTCGCCTCCGGGCGCCGGAGCAAAAAATCCAACCGCTCACCAGACATCGCCTTGAGGGCGCGGCTTTCCTGTGCGGCCAGTTGTTCAGCGGTTGTTCCGGCCAGAGCCGGACCGTTGAGGACCAAAAACAAAGCCATCATGATGCGTAACATATCATCTCTCCTCACCCATAAGGCACAAGCCTCTATGACTTGGAGGCGCGCAATACAGACAATTTTAGCTTCCGTCTACCCCCACCGTGACGGTGCATGGCGGCTATGCGCGCGCCGCAGGGCCTGTGCCCGGCCCGCAAGCTTGAAATTTAGCAGGCAAACCGGCAGCTTAGGCGGATTTCTCCAGTACTGCCAGCTGTGCGGCAGCAAGTCGCGCCACCGGCACGCGAAATGGCGAGCAAGAGACATAATCAAACCCCGCCGCCCGGCAAAAGGCGATTGATTCGGGGTTGCCGCCATGTTCGCCGCAGATTGATATGACAACATCGGGGTTGGCCGCATGGCCGCGCGTGGCCCCGATTTTCAGCAATTCGCCCACGCCCTCGATATCGAGCGAATGAAACGGATCTTCGGGGAAAACCCCTTGTTTTACATAATCCGACATGAACCGCCCGGCATCATCACGCGACAGGCCATAAGTCATCTGTGTCAGGTCATTGGTGCCAAAGCTGAGAAATTCCACCAAAGGCGCGATCTCACCGGCGCGCAAAGCCGCGCGCGGGGTTTCAACCATGACCCCAAGGCGATAGGTAAATTCCTGCCCGGTTTCACTTTGCACCGCCGCCGCCACCGCATCAATCCGCGATTTCACCAGTTCAACCTCGCGCCGGGCCGAGACCAGCGGGATCATCACCTCAGGCACCACCGCCGCCCCTTCGCGGGCCACCAGCGTGGCCGCCTCAAATATGGCGCGGGCCTGCATGTCGTATATTTCCGGCACGGTAATGCCCAAACGCACGCCGCGCAGGCCCAGCATTGGGTTGTATTCGCTCAGCGCCTCCACCCGGCGGGTCACATCCGAGAGCGGCAGATCAAGGGTTTCGGCCAATTGCAGATGCCCGGCGCGGTCGGTGGGCAGGAACTCATGCAGGGGCGGGTCAAGCAGGCGGATACAGACGGGCTGTCCGCGCATGATACGAAACAGATCGGCGAAATCATCGCGCTGCATGGGCAAGAGCAGCTCAAGGGCGGCGGCGCGGTCGGTGCTGCTGTCGGCAAAGATCATCTCGCGCATGACAATCAGGCGGTCTTCTTCAAAGAACATGTGCTCGGTCCGGCACAGGCCAATGCCCTGCGCCTTGAAGCTGCGGGCCAGTTCCGCGTCGGCGGGGGTGTCGGCATTGGCGCGCACTTCGATATCGCGGATGTCATCGGCCCAGGTCATAAGCTGTTTCAACGCCGCATCGCGGGCGGTTTCCAAAAGCGCGGCATGGCCCGCCAGCACCTCACCGCTGGAGCCGTCGATGGTGATCGTATCGCCCGCCTTCAGCACCCGGCCATCGGGAAATAATAGCTGTTTCTTGCGGGTCTGAAAGCGGATGTCAGACGCGCCAACCACGCAAGGCAGGCCCATGCCCCGGCCAATCACAGCGGCGTGGCTGGACATGCCGCCGCGTTCGGTCAGCACGGCCACGGCGGCGTGCATGCCGCGAATGTCCTCGGGGCTGGTTTCACGGCGCACCAGAACGCAGGCCTCATCGCGGGCGGCGAAGGCCTGGGCCTCGACCGCGTCAAACACGATTTTTCCTGCCGCCGCACCAGGGCTGGCGCCGATGCCCCGGGCAAGGATTTCGCGCGGCGCGTCCGGGTCCACATGGCGGTGCAGCAACTCGGTCAAAGCGCGCGGCTCAATCCGCATCAGCGCCTCTTCACGGCTGATGATACCGTCCTCGGCCAGTTGCACGGCAATGCACACGGCGGCACGGGCCTTGCGGGCAACACGCACCCCATCCAGCAGATAGACCTTGCCGTCTTCAATAGTGAATTCGGCCTGCATTTCCTCGCGCAGTTTTTCACGCATCAGACGGGTATATTTTATCAGTTCTTCAAACAGCTTCGGGGCCTGATCTTCAAGCGAGGCCCCGCGCGCATCATGGGTAAGATAAATCGCGCCTTTTGCGCCGGTCAGAGCCTCACGGCCCTGCGATTGGCTCAGGTAACGCCCGGTGATCTGCTCGGCCCCGGTCTCAGAATTCACCAGTTGAATCACGCCCGAGCCGCATTTCCCCTGCCCCAGCCCAAGCGCCAGCTCCTGCACCACCAGCCCGAGGCCCGCATCCGCTGGCGCGCCTTTGGCCTGCCGCAAAAGCCGCGCGGTGGTGCCTTCCCAGGCGCGCGCCATGGAGCGTAAGACCTCAGTGAGTTGCACGGCGGTTTCTTGCGGAAATTCCTCATCGGTTTCTTGCTCATAAGCTTGCAAGGCCTGGCCAAGCCCAAATGTGGGGTCATCGGTGTTGATCTCGTCAAACATATCCGGGTCAAGCCGGGCCACATGCACGGCGTAGGCCTGCACAAAGCGCAAATAGAGCGCGGCAGCGGCGGGTTTGCCGATTTTGTCTGAGAGATGCACATATTGCGCATCATTCATGCCGATATTGAGAATGGCCCCCGGCCCGCCCCAATCAGGGTCTTCCGACGAGGGGCGCACGCATAAAAGCGGCGCTGTGCCGAAGGGTTTGAGCAGCTTATCCATATCCGGCAGATCGCCAGCGGCAATGTCATGCACGGCAGTGAACGATAGCGCCACGGTGCGCGGCACAGGCAGATCAAGCCGCACAAGCCGCTGCAAACACTTGGCGCGACCGCCATGGGTTTCCGCCTGCATCGGGGCATCGGCGGTGATCAGGGTTATGTCTGGATCAGATTGCTGCACTGCGGCACCTTTTTGTTGTGAGTGCAGCATAGGGCGGATTGGGCACTTGGCAAGGGGGGGTAGGATAAAGGGAGGGGGCGGTGGGTTGCACCCACCCTACGGGCAAAATGTAGGGTGGGTGCAACCCACCTATCCTTGTCTTATCCTTCTACCCGCGTGAGGTCTGCGGCCTGCAGGCAGGTCTTGCGGATACGGCTGAGCAGATTTAGGCGATTGCGGCGCAGCATTTCATTGTCGTCATTGATCTTCACCGCCTCAAAAAACCCGTCAATCGGCCCCCTGAGGGCGGCCATCGCCGCCATGGCGGTTGCAAAATCCTCAGATTTGAGCGCGGTTTCAATATCCGCCTCGGCCTTGTCCAGCGCCGCAAACAGGGCTTTTTCCGCGTCGGTCCCGGCAAATTTCACATCCGCGCCATAGGAATATTCAACGCCGTCTTTTTCCTCGGCTTGGCTGAGGATGTTGTTGGCGCGCTTAAACCCCTGCAACAGGTTTTCGCCGTCATCGGTTTTGAGGAAGGCGCTAAGAGCTTCGGCGCGTTTGACCAGCAAAGTAAGGTCATCATTATCGGGCATGGCAAGGCAGGCGTCGATCACATCATGCCGAATGCCTTGATCTTTCAGGTAAACTTTGAGGCGGTCGTGGAAGAAGGTGAGGAGATTGAAAGACTGTTCAAACAATTCGTTTGTTCGAGATTCTACATCGTCAGTACCAAGATGACGTATCAATTCATTCGCAGCGTAAGCCTGATCAATTACTTTAGATTGAACATCCATCAGCGAAACATTGATCCTCTGCGCGCTCCGCAATCTAGAATTTATATAGTGTGCAATTATACGCTTCTGCAAAATGGGATACAGATTGCTTCGCACCCCATTCTCCAACACCAACCGGATAACCCCCAACGCCGCCCGCCTCAGAGCAAACGGG
>CAZZKL010000021.1:0-1452 GCA_964655135.1 uncultured Roseovarius sp.
ATAAACTGGGCATGGTTGTGGCCGGTCACGCGGGCCATGTGGCGGGCATGGCGGGTTTCCGGCTGCCGGTCGAATCGGTGGCATTGCAGGCGCTGGTCAGCGAGCCGATCAAGCCATGCATGGATGTGGTGGTCATGGCCAACACGGTACACGGCTATATGTCGCAATCCGACAAGGGCGAGATGGTGATCGGCGGCGGCACGGACGGCTATAACAACTACACCCAACGCGGCGGCTTTCACCATATTGAGGAAACCGTGCGCGCGTTGGTGGAAACCTTCCCGATGATTGCCCGGCTCAAGATGCTGCGGCAATGGGGCGGGATTGTGGATGTCACAGGTGATCGCTCACCCATCATTGGCACCACCCCGCTTGAGAACTGTTTCATCAACTGCGGCTGGGGCACAGGTGGGTTTAAATCTATCCCCGGCTCTGGCTGGGGCTTTGCCGAGCTGATGGCCAAGGGGCATTCCCCCCTGACCGAGGCGTTTGGGTTGAACCGGTTTTATGAGGGCCGCTTCATTGATGAAAGCGTGGCGGCAGGGGTGGCACATTGATATTCATACGCCCCAAAAATCTTTTAGAAAGATTTTTCCAAAAGTTTTTAGAAAACTTTTGCGCGCACGAAAATAACCTTTTCGCAGAAAGGAACCAACCATGCTGATCCTAACCTGCCCCGTCTGCGGCGTCACCGGCGAGGAAACCGAGTTTCACGCTGGTGGTGAGGCCCATATCAAACGCTTCGGCCCCGGCTCGGATGACAAAGAATTCCACAGCTACCTGTTCACCAAGGAAAACCCCAAAGGCGTGCATTTTGAACGCTGGCGGCACAATAACGGCTGTGGAAAATGGTTCCACGCCGCCCGCTGCACCATGACGTTAGAGGTGTTCGGCACCTACCCCGCGCAAACATTTGAGCCGCCACAAAACATCAAAGACGCCATCACAACCAAACGCCCCGGCTGGAAATGGAGAGATTTCTCATGATGTTTCTTCTGGCCTTAAATATCCAAATCACCACGCCCACCACGGGCCTGAGGGTCTCAATATGAGCACACGTCTCGCCACCGGCGGCCGCCTTCTAAACAAGGCTCGCGCGCTGAATTTCACCTTCAACGGCAAACGCATGTCGGGCCACGCGGGCGATACCCTCGCCTCGGCCCTGCTGGCCAATGACCAAATGCTGATCGGGCGCTCATTCAAATATCACCGCCCGCGCGGCGTGGTGGCTTCCGGCGCAGAAGAGCCAAACGGCCTTGTCGGCATGGGCGAGGGCGCCCGTTTTGAGCCCAACCAGCGCGTCACCACCACCGAATTATTCGAAGGCCTGACCGCCAAAAGCCAAAACCACTGGCCCAGCCTTGAGTTTGATGTGGGCGCGGTAAACTCCAAGCTCGCGCGCTTCCTGCCCGGCGGGTTTTACTACAAAACCTTCATTCAGCCGCGCGCCTT
>CAZZKL010000021.1:1552-27241 GCA_964655135.1 uncultured Roseovarius sp.
ATGGAAAATGTCACCCTGCGCAGCCGCACCATGGGCTCGGGCGTTTATGATCACGGCTATGTTCTGGGCTATGAGCGGGTCAATGATCATCAGCCCGGCGCGGCCGGTCCGCGTCATCGCCTCTGGCGCATCCGGGCGGGGCAGGTGGTCACCGCCACAGGGGCCATTGAGCGGCCGTTGAGTTTTGCAGGCAATGACATCCCCGGTGTTTTGCTGGCTGCTGCTATTCGCGATTATGCGGTGAATTATGGCGTCTCAGTGGGCGACCGCACGGTGATAGTTACCAATAATGACGATGCCTATCTCACGGCGATAACCCTGAAAAAGCAGGGACTTATCGTGCCCGTTATTCTGGACGCCCGCGCGGATGGCGGCGGAGAGCTGGCGCTTCAGGCCCGCGAATTGGGCATCCGGGTGGAAAACGGCAAGGCGATTGCCAAGGTTCATGGCCACAAGCGCGTGACTGGCGTGGCAATTTGTGCGCAGGCGGGCGAAGGCGCGGTTCTGGAAGAGATTGACTGCGACGCGGTGGCGATGTCCGGCGGCTGGTCGCCGGTCGTGCATCTGTGGTCCCATTGCGGTGGTAAACTGATCTGGGATGAGGCAAACGCCATGTTCCGCCCCGATGCCGCGCGGCCTCCGACCGGCGCGGATGGTAAGGGTTTTGTCATCGCCGCCGGGGCCGCCAATGGCGCGCTTGAATTGAAGGAGTTGCTGAAAGATGCCGATGCGGCGGGCAAAGCCGCGGCCAAGGCCACGGGCCACGCGCCAAAACGCAAAGCCGCGCCGAAAGCGGAGGCTCCGGCAGAGCAGCCAATGCTGCCGGTCTGGATGATGCCGCAGGGCGCAAATATAAAGCTGCGGATGAAATCATGGCTGGATTATCAGAATGATGTGAAGGTCTCGGATATTCAACTGGCCGCGCGTGAAGGTTACGAATCGGTGGAGCACGCCAAGCGATACACCACCATCGGCATGGCCACGGATCAGGGAAAGCTTAGTAACATCAACGGATTGGCTATTCTTTCTGATGCCCTTAACCGCCCGATTCCGCAAACCGGCACCACCACCTTTCGCCCGCCTTACACGCCGATTTCCATGGCCTCAATCGCCGGTGAAGCGCGTGATGAGTGCTTTCAGCCGCTGCGCAAAACGCCAATGCACCGGTGGCACGAGGAAAACGGGGTTTACTGGGAGCCGGTGGGCGCGTGGCGACGCCCCTATTGCTATCAACGCCCCGGTGAAAGCATTGAAGAGGCGGTCAACCGCGAGGTTATAAACACCCGCAAAAGCCTTGGCCTTTTGGATGCGTCCACCCTTGGTAAAATCATCGTCAAAGGCAAGGACGCGGGCAAGTTTCTTGACATGCTTTACACCAATGTGATGTCGAGCCTGAAACCGGGCCGCTGCCGTTATGGGCTGATGTGCAGCGAGAACGGGTTTTTGATCGATGACGGCGTGGTGGCGCGGCTGGATGACGATACATTCCTTTGCCACACCACCACCGGCGGGGCCGAGGTGATCCATGGCCATATGGAAGAGTGGCTGCAGACCGAATGGTGGGATTGGAAGGTATTTACCGCCAATGTGACCGAGCAATATGCGCAGATTGCCGTGGTTGGCCCCAACGCGCGCAAAACCCTTGAAAAGCTCACCGATGAAGACCTGAGCGCTGAGGGGCTGAGCTTTATGGGCTGGAAGGATTTCACCCTTGATGGCATCGCCGCGCGGATTTACCGGATCTCGTTTTCGGGCGAATTAAGCTATGAAATTGCCGTGCGCGCCTCTGAGGGCCGCGCGCTTTGGGACCGGTTGCTAGAGGCGGGCGCGGAATTTGATGTGATGCCTTACGGCACGGAAACCCTGCACATTCTGCGCGCGGAGAAGGGCTTTATCATGATCGGCGATGAAACCGACGGGACGATTATTCCGCAGGATTTAGGTCTGCATTGGGCTATTTCTAAGAAAAAGGACGATTTTTTAGGTAAACGCGCGCAGCAGCGTGAGCATATGACCGACCCAAACCGTTGGCAATTGGTGGGGTTGGAAACGCTGGATGGCTCGGTGCTGTCCGAGGGCGCTTTGGCCACCGCCGAGGGGGTGAATGCCAACGGGCAGCGCAATCTTCAGGGGCGGGTGACCTCAACCTATCATTCGGCCACTTTGGGGCGTGGTATTGCCTTGGGACTGGTTCTGAATGGCCCGGACCGGATGGGCGAGGTGCTTGAATTTTCCAAGCCGGATGGCACGGCGGTGCAGGCGGTCATCACTGATACCGTGTTCTTTGATAAAGACGGGGAGAAGCAAAATGTCTAATGTTGTTAGTGCGTTAGAGAATGTCAGCTATGAGGGTTTTGCCAAGGTTGGAGAGGCTGGCCTGCGCGGAATGATCACCCTGCGGGGCAATCTGGCCTCGGTGAAGTTGAAAAATAGTGTCAAGAAAATAACCGGGGTTGAGGTGCCAAAACCGGGCCATGCCAATATTGCGGATGAGAGTGGGCTGGCGTGGATGTCCCCCGATGAATTGCTGGTGTTGGTGCCCTATGGGGCGGTTAATGATGCCTTAACTTCGATTGATAAGGCTCTGAAAGGGCAACATTATCTGGCGGTGAATGTCTCAGACGCCCGAGCGGTGTTTTGCTTGAGCGGGCTGGGCGCGCGCGAGGTGATTGCCAAGCTTTGCCCGGTGGATATGTCAAAGGGCGCTTTCAAGCCCGGTCAGTTCCGCCGTACCCGCATGGCACAGGTCCCGGCGGCGTTCTGGATGGAAGAGGACAGCATCACGATCATCTGTTTCCGCTCGGTGGCGGACTATGTCTTTAACCTGCTGAAAAATGCCGCCGAGCCGGGCAGTGAAGTCGGCTATCTTGTCCCGTAGGGTGGGTGAAACCCACCCCTGTGCAATGTTTTCCTAGGTAGGTGGGTTTTACCCACCCTACGAGGAATCTAAACAGCTTGACCTTGCCCTACCAATTCCGCCATCTACCCGCAGTATCACACGCACGAACAACAAAGGGGGCCAAAAATGGCTTTTGAACTTCCTGATCTTCCCTATGCCCATGACGCGCTGGCCAGCAATGGCATGTCGGCGGAAACCATGGAATACCACCACGATCTGCACCACAATGCCTATGTCACCAATGGCAATAAGCTGATTGAAGGCACTGAATGGGCGGGCAAATCCCTAGAGGACATCATCACTGGCACTTATGATTCCAGCACCGTGGCGCAAAACGGTATTTTCAACAATATCAGCCAGTTATGGAACCACAATCAGTTTTGGGAAATGATGTGCCCCGGCGCGTCGGCGATGCCCGGTGAGCTGGAAAAAGCCATCAATGACAGCTTTGGTTCGGTGGATGAATTCAAAGCGCAGTTCTCAGCCGCAGGCGCGGGACAGTTTGGCTCGGGCTGGTGTTGGCTGGTAAAAAATGCCGACGGATCATTGGCGGTGACCAAGACGGAAAACGGCGTTAATCCGCTTTGCTTTGGTCAGACGGCGCTGTTGGGCTGCGATGTGTGGGAGCATTCCTATTACATTGATTTCCGCAATAAACGCCCGGTTTACCTTGCCAATTTCCTGGATAATCTGGTGAATTGGGAAAACGTCGCCTCGCGGCTTTAACCCTCCCGGATAATCCGCATGACAAGCCCCCGCTTTATGCGGGGGTTTTTACTGGACGCACTCAATGACCGAGGCCACCAAAGGCGTGCTTGCCCTGATCGCGACCTGCACCATCTGGGGCCTGTCGGGGATATATTACAAACTGCTGGAGCATATCCCGCCGATTGAAATACTGGCGCATCGCACGCTTTGGTCGTTCCTCTTCTTTGCTGCTTTTTTGATGTTTCAAGGGCGTTTGGCCGTGCTTGGCCGCACCGTCGGCTCCTTGCGCGCGGCAATGGTGATTGGGTTTGCCGCCTTTATGATCTCAATCAACTGGTTTGTTTTCATCACCTCAATTCAGATCGGCCGCGCGGTTGAGGCCTCACTGGGCTATTACATCTTCCCGCTGGTGGCGGTGTTGCTGGGCGCGGTGGTGCTGGATGAAAAACTGGGGCGGGCGCAGATCATGGCGGTGGCGCTGGCCACGGTTGCGGTGATCACGCTGACACTGGGCCTTGGGGTGGCGCCTTGGATTGCGCTGATTCTGGCCACGTCATTTGGCCTTTACGGGCTGATCAAAAAGCGGATTGAGGCCGGGCCGGTGGTGTCGGTTACCGCTGAAGTTATGCTGCTGACGCCGATTGCGGTGATCGTGCTGGCGCAGGTGCATTTGCGCGGGGAGGGCGCGTTTGGCGCGGATATTTCCGATAGCCTGCTGCTGGCGTTTTCCGGGATATTAACCGCGACCCCGTTGATTTTGTTCAGTTATGCGGCCAAGCGGGTGCGGCTGGCAACCGTGGGCTTGGTGCAATATATCAACCCGACATTGCAGTTTCTGGTGGCGATACTGATCTTTCGCGAGGGCTTCAGCTTTTGGCACGCGATTGCCTTTGCCCTCATCTGGGTGGCCTTAACAATCTATACATTGGCCACCTTGCGTCAGGACAGAGCCTTGCGCAACGCGCCGGATAATTCCTGAACATTGCCCACCACCTGCACAAAATCCAGTATCGAGCCATCGGCAAAGCCGTGCGCGATCACATGGCCGATCATCGCCATCAACGGCTGCCAATACTCATCGGTATTAAGCAGAAATATCGGTTTTTCGTGCAGGCCAAGCTGCCGCCATGTGAGCACCTCAAAAAACTCATCGAGTGATCCCGCGCCACCGGGCAGCACCACGATAGCGTCCGAGCTTTTGAACATCAGTTCTTTGCGCTCATGCATGGTTTGGGTGACGTGCAGCTCGGTCAGATCGGCCTTGCCCACCTCGCGGTCCATCAGGTGCTGTGGGATCACGCCAAAGGTCTGGGCGCCTGCGTCCTGCGCCGCGCGCGCCGTGGCCCCCATCAAGCCCACATCGCCCGCGCCGTAGACCAGCCGCCAGCCATGACTGGCCAGCATCCGGCCCACATCGGCAGCTTCGGCCAT
Source organism: uncultured Roseovarius sp. (assembly GCA_964655135.1). Lineage (GTDB taxonomy): Bacteria > Pseudomonadota > Alphaproteobacteria > Rhodobacterales > Rhodobacteraceae > Roseovarius. The sequence continues at coordinate 6,591 of CAZZKL010000021.1, forward strand.
GAAAATGGGTTGATTTCCCGGGCGTGAGCCGCAAAAGACACATACTGATTTAACTGTCATGCAATTTTCCGTCACTTACAAAGGGTTGTTTTGACCCTTGTTATCCGTGTTGGTATGGTCGGGCAACCGCGCATGATGATCTGTGACGGGCGGGGGAAGGATGCAAATGAGCAATCAGGCAGGATGGGCAAAGGCGGGCAATTACGGCATTGCGGCATTGGCGGTGGCAATCATTGTCGGCGTTGGGCTGTTTTTCACCGGCGTCATAGCGCCGGTTGAGATCCCAAGATTGCCGGATGTTGAGGCCACACAGACCGATGGCAATACGGGCACGGTCCCGGATCAATCCACTGATGCTACAACCGATCAAACCGATGCAGAATCTGTTGCTGAGGGGACACCCGATGCGGCCCCAACGGGTGCGCCTGAGCAGGTGAAAAATGCTGGCGATGTAATGCAACAAACAAAAGTACCTGCGTCAGATAATGAACCGGAAAATGCCGGGGCCACAGCCGCGCTTCCTGCGCCGCCGTCGATTGATGTGTTCCGGCTGGAAACCGATGGCGCAATGCTTGTGGCCGGGCAGACCAAGCCGGGCTGGGAAACCACGATTTTGGTGGATGGTGCTGCGATTGCCACCGTGACACCCGATGGCACGGGGCAGTTTGCCGAGTTCCTCAGCCTTGATTACAGCGATCAGCCGCGTGTTTTATCCTTGCTGATGCGCGCCCCTGATGGGCAGGCTCAGGTGGCCTCGACCGATGAGATAATCCTTGCCCCATCTCCCAAACCTGTGCCCAAACCTGTGCCCAAACCTGTGGTGGTGGCCTCGGCGGATGAGCCGCCTGTGTCAAGCGCGGGCGATGAGGCGGCACCTGCCCAAACCGATCCATCTGAAGCGGAAGGCAGCAGCACAGATGCGCAACAGCAAAGCGGCTCACAGGCGATATTGCTGGCGGACGAAACCGGCGTGAAGGTTTTGCAACCGCCGACCTCCGGGGAGGCCTCGCCTGAGGTCATGTCAACCGTGGCGCTGGATGCGATCACCTATTCTGACGAAGGCCAGGTGCAGCTTTCGGGGCGGGCCTTGGGGTCTGGCTCGGTCCGGGTTTATCTTGATAATGCGCCGGTGATCACCGCGACGATTGAGGAAGATGGCAACTGGCGTTCGGAACTGCCACAGGTGGATACCGGGGTTTATACGCTTCGGGTTGATGAGCTTGATGATCAGGGCCGTGTGACCTCGCGGGTGGAAACCCCGTTCAAGCGCGAGGATGAGGCGGTTCTGGCGCAGGCCGGCGCGGCTCAAGGCTCATCAAAGGTGAGGGCGGTTACGGTGCAGCCCGGATCAACCCTTTGGGCCATCTCGCGCGAGGCATACGGCGAGGGCACATTATATGTGCGGGTATTTGAGGCCAATAAAAGCCGCATTCGTGACCCGGATTTGATTTATCCCGGTCAGGTGTTCACCATTCCAAAATAAACCGGCTGGCAATTTGACTGGGGTGGGCCTATTTCATGCGAGCATGTAATTTGAAGGCTCATTGATGCGCCGCTCAACCCTGACAACAACCGAGATGCCGAAAAACGGCTGGCGCACCATTCGCCGGGTTGTGCCCTATTTGTGGCCCGAAGATCAGCCTTGGGTCAAACGCCGGGTGGTGCTGGCGATGCTGGCGTTATTTGTGGCCAAAACCATCGCTGTGGGCACGCCGTTTTTCTATAAAGCGGCGGTTGATGCGCTGGCGGGTGAGGGCAATAATGATGCCTGGATGCTGGGGTTTGGCGCGGTGGGTCTGACGGTGGCTTACGGCATGGCGCGGCTGATGAATGTGGGGTTTCAGCAGCTGCGCGATGCGATCTTTGCCCGCGTTGCACAGCGCGCGCTCAGGTCCTTGGCGTTGCGCACCTTCAGCCATATTCACGCTATGTCGATGCGCTATCACATCACCCGCAAAACCGGCGGGCTTAGCCGGATTATTGAGCGCGGCGTCAAGGGTGTTGAATTTCTGCTGCGGTTTTTGCTGTTCTCCATCGGGCCGCTGATCCTTGAGCTGGTGATGATCGGCATTGTCCTTTGGGCATTGTTTGATTTTTGGTATCTGGCGGTGGTGATGGTGGTGATTGCGGCCTATGTCGCCTTTACCTTTAAGGTGACAGAATGGCGGGTGAAGCTGCGTAAGGCGATGAATGACCACGACACTGACGCCAATCAAAAAGCCATCGACAGCTTGCTGAACTTTGAAACCGTCAAGTATTTCGGTGCCGAGGCGTTTGAGGCGGCGCGCTATGATGTGGCGATGCGGGGGTACGAATCGGCGGCGTTGCAAACGTCATATTCTTTGGCTTTGTTGAATTTCGGCCAGTCATTTCTGATCACCTCCGGCCTTGTGATCGTCATGGTCATGGCCGCCTTTGGGGTGCAGAGCGGGCAACTGAGCGTTGGTGATTTTGTGATGGTCAACGCATATATGATCCAGATCACCCTGCCGCTGAATTTCCTTGGCACGGTTTACCGCGAAATCCGTCAGTCGCTGGTGGATATGGGTGAGATGTTTGATTTGCTTGAACAACCCCCGGATGTAACCGACAGGCCGGATGCCAAAGCGCTGGTGGTACAGGGCGGGGCAATAAATTTTGACAATGTGAGCTTTGGCTATGAGCCTGAACGACCGATTTTGAAAGGCGTCAGCCTGCGCGTGCCGGCAGGGCAGACGGTGGCGATTGTCGGCTCGTCCGGGTCGGGTAAATCCACCATCGGGCGGTTGCTGTTCCGATTCTATGATGTTCAGGGTGGGCATGTGAAAATTGACGGGCAGGATGTGCGTGACGTGACACAATCAAGCTTGCACGGTGCCATCGGTGTGGTGCCGCAGGATACGGTGCTGTTTAATGACAGCATTGGCTATAACATCGCTTATGGCCGCGCGGGGGCGACGCAGGCCGAGATTGAAGAGGCGGCAAAGGCCGCGCGGGTGCATGATTTCATCGCCGGATTGCCAGATGGCTATCAAACGACGGTGGGTGAGAGAGGGTTGAAGCTGTCAGGTGGTGAAAAGCAGCGCGTGGGGATTGCCCGAACGTTGCTTAAAAACCCACCAATTCTGTTATTGGATGAGGCTACAAGTGCGCTTGATTCTCAAACTGAGCAGGGCATTCAGGGGGCGCTTGCGCGTGCCGGGCAGGGGCGCACGGTGATCACCATTGCGCACCGGCTTTCCACGATTGCTGATGCGGACCGGATTGTGGTGCTGGAAGAGGGGCGGATTGTTGAGGAAGGCACCCATACTGAGCTGTTGGCGCGGCAGGGGCGCTATGCCGATCTATGGCGGCGGCAGGCCAGTGAACGCAGCATTTCGGCCGCGTAACACCCAAATCTTTTAAATAAAAGATTTGCTAAAAGTTTTTTGAAAACTTTTTGGGTCAGCACAATATTGTAACCGGCTGATTATTACAGAAGATGATCACCTGACCGGCGTTTTCCACCGCATGGTATCCGCGCCGTGAAATTTCACGAAAAAAATGCACGCGCCCGACTATCCGGTCAATATCACGCAGGCTACGCCGGACCGAGGTGCCGTCGCGGGCCGCTTTGGCATCAAATATTTTCCGCATCCAAATATCCGGCGGTAACAGGATTTGCATCTGTGACATAACAGCAATCTGACGCAACATAGTTAATGTTGGCTTAATTCTATTCAGCCGCCCGCAATGGTTTGCTGCCGGGTTTTGGTGTGACCGGAAAGTCAGCCTTGTTTTGCAGAGGTTCCTCATCCCAGATAATCTCGGGCGCTGTGACCCGTTTGGCGGCAATGTTAAGCGCCCAGTCGCTTGCTGCCCGGCTGCTGCCGCCCAGTGACATCATCGCCAGTAGCCGCGCCAGCCAGCGCAGATATGTGGCCGACCAGATCCGCAGCGCCAACATCGACGGCGTGAAGATCAGCGTCAGGACCGTAGCAATACCAAGCCCAAACACCACCGCCGTGGCCAGTTGTTTCCACCAAAGTGCCGTCGGGCTGTCGAAGGAATACCCGCCATTGATGAAATCCAGACTGAGGCCAAACATCATCGGGGCCAGCCCCGCCATGGTGGTGATGGTGGTCAGCAGAACCGGGCGGATACGGGCCTCGGTTGTGCGGGTGATGGCCTCTATCCGGGGCATGTAGCGGCTGAATTCCTGATAGGTGTCGATCAGCACAATGTTGTTGTTCACCACAATCCCCGCCAGCGCCACGATGCCAGTACCGGTCATGATGATCGAGAACGGCTGGTTCATCACCAACATGCCAATCAGCACGCCGGTGGTGGACAGGATCACCGCCAAAAGCACCAGAACCGCGTTATAGACGCTGTTGAACTGCGCCAGCAAAATGATGAACATAAGGCCCAGCGCCCCCAGAAATGCCTTTTGCAGGAAGGCCCCGGATTCGGCCTGATCATCGGCATCCCCGGTCCATTCATAGTCAATCCCGGCGGGCAAAACGCCGCTATCGAGCCATTTGGTAATATGAGCAATACGCTCATTCGCGGTCAGGGGCACCTCGGTTACATTGCCGTCCTCATCGGTATTGGGTACGGTCAAACCCTTGGTAATATCGGCTTTGACATCATAATACCGGATCTGGTCCACCCGGTCGATCTGAGCCAACCCCGGCACCGGTTGCCGGCTGATGAAATTCGACAGCGGCACCAGCCCATCAACGGTGCGCACTTTCAGCGTATCAAGCGTGCTCAGCACCCGGTATTGTTCCGGCAGGCGGATGCGGATATCGACCTCATCATCGCTGCTGTCAACCCGCATGGTATCGAGCAACAAGCCGCGCGTGACCAGTTGCACCATCGCGCCGACGATCACCACATCCGCGCCAAACCGCCCGGCCTTGGCCACGTCCACATCAATTTGCCAGTCAATCCGGGGCAGCGGCAGGGTATCTTCAATCTGGCTAAGCCCCCGGGTTTCATCAAATTTGGCCCGCGCCAGTTTGGTGAAATCGCGCAGCAGTTGACGGTCATTGCTTTTGAGCCGCAGATGTACCGGCTTGGCCGCAGCGGGGCCGCGCTCAAGCGGTAATATCTCGGTCTTGATGCCGGGGATTTTGCTTAGGCTTGCGGTCAGCTCGGCAATGGTGACATCGCCGTCATTGGCCGGGTTGGTCACTTTGCGCTGCACATCGTAATTCAGCAACGGCACGGTGAACCATGTCGCATAGGTGGTGGGGCGGTCCTCCCACGGGATGATCTCAAGCTGCACCTGCCCGATGGTATCCAGCGGTGGTGCCGCGCCACGGGTGTTGTTGGTCAGGCCGCTATCGCCGGCAAAGGCAAAGGCGCTTTTGATGTTGGGATGGGCCAGGATCACCTGCTCAACCTGATTGACCAGAGCGTCCTTTTGCTCAATCGAAAGGTTGCCGCGCGCGCGCACATAGACCAGCGCATTTTCCGGTTCGGATTCAACAAAAAACTCAACCCCGCGATTGTGGCCGATGAAGAAGATCAGAACCGTGCCCACCAGCACGAATATGGCGCAGAATGAAATCAACGGTGCGATTGGATTGCCGGCAATCATATGGATGAAACGGCCAAAAACAGTGCGGTGATAGCCGGATTTGACCTTTTCATTGCGCTGAGGAAATACCTTGCGCCGCAGCCAACGCAACCGATTGCCAAACCGGCGGGGAAGGGCGAGGGCCGCCAAAAATACAGTCACCACACCGGTCATCCCCACCGCCGCCGTGATCAAGGCCAGCATAAGCAAGACAAAAGCCGCAACCAAAGAGGGGATGACCGAGCCGATAATGGCGACCATATCCATGGTGGAAAATTGCAAGCCGACCTGCTCAAGCAGATAAGGCATGGTATATTTGGCCAGCATAATACCACCAATCGCCAGCGGAATGAGCAGCAGATGCCAGAGAAAACCGGCCTTTGCGATGCGGTTGATCCGGACGTTGAACCAGCCTTCAAGCCGTCCGGTGACACCGCCCATCACCGGCAGGTAAACCAGCGCCACCAGCAAAGACGCCGACAGCACAAAGATCAGCGTGACCGGCAACATCCGCATGAACTGCCCCGGCACACCGGGCCAGAACAGCATCGGCAAAAACGCGCAAAGCGTGGTCGCGGTGGAGCTGACCACCGGCCAGAACATGCGCTTGGCGGCTTCCACATAGGCGTGCATCGGGCCGATGCCCTCATCTATGCGCCGGTCGGCATATTCCACCACCACAATCGCCCCGTCCACCAGCATCCCAACCGCCAGAATGAGGCCAAACATCACAATATTCGACACCGCCACGCCCATGACCGCCAGCATGGCAAAACACAAAAGAAACGAGGTGGGAATGGCAAACCCCACCAGCAGGGCAGGCCGGATGCCAAGGGTCGCAAGGATCACGATCATCACCAGCGCAATCGCCGTCATCACCGCGCCTTCTAACTGACTGACCATCGAGGCAATGGTGCGCGACTGATCAATCGACGTGCCCACCGTCACCGCCGCGCGCATCTCGTCAGGCCAGGCGGCTTCGGCCTCGGCCACGGTTTTGCGCACCAGATCAGCGGTGTCGATGATGTTATACCCTTTGCGCTTAACCACCTGTAACGCCACGGTATTTTTGCCGTTAAACCGCGCGGTGCCAATCCGGTCTTCAAAGGTCAGGTTGATCTGCGCCAGATCGCCAAGGGTCACCACCCGGTCGCCATTGGTCTTCACAGGCAGGTCGTAAATATCGCCGGTGTCATTGAATGAAGACGGGATTTTCACCGAAAACGACCCCTGAGCGCTGTCAACCTCGCCCGCCGCAATCAGTTGATTGTTGTTGCGCACCACCGAGATCAGATCATCAGCGGTGACGTTATAGGCCTCAAGCCGCAGGGGATCAATCAGCACCTCAACCATCTCATCGCGGTTGCCGGCAATGCCGGCCTCCAGCACCGCCTCAAGCCCTTCAAGCTTATCTTGCAAATCCTTGGCCAGCCGGGCCATGGTGCGCTCGGGCAGGGATCCGGTGAGATTGACGATGATGATCGGGAATTCGCTGAAATTGAACTCGCTCATAACATATTTTTCGGCGTCAGCGGGAAAATCAGCCTCAGCCGCGTCCATGGCATCGCGCACATCGGCCATGATTTTGGTCTTGTCCCAGCCAAAATCAAATTCCAGCGCCACCCCGGCGTAATTCTCGGCTGCTGTGCTTTTCATTGATTTCAGCCCATCAAGATCGCTCAGCTCGGCCTCCATCACCTTGACCAGAAGCTTTTCACTGTCTTGTGCGGAAATGCCGGGGAAGGGGACGGAAACAAACAGCGCAGGTATCTCAATATCCGGCTCGCCTTCCTTGGGCAGGCCAAGATAAGCCATGGTGCCCGCCAGAACCGACAGGATAATAAAGGCAATGACCATGCGTGCCCGGGCCGCAGCCCAGTCCACCAGCCCTGTCATTAATTAATCCCCTCAAATGAGGCGGCGACCTGCACGCCGTCGGTAACATATTCCTGCCCGATGATAATCACATCCACCTGCTCAGGCAAACCATCCAGCCAGACACCGCCGGTTGTATCAGTAAGCATTGTAACGGGCATGAACCGGGCCTCGTTTTCAGCGGTGACAATGCGCACACCAAGGGTGCCCTCATCATTCAAGGTGAGGGCGGATTGCGGCAACAGATGCGCTTTGACGCCCTCAGCGGCGATTAATATCTCGGCGGTCTGGCCATCGCGAATGGCAAGCTCGGGGTTGGGCACTTCGATCTCAACCCGAAAGGTGCGGGTGGTGGGATCAGCCGAGCGTGACAGGAAAATCACCTCGCCCTCAACCTCATCGCCCGAGGCCAGACGCGCCCCGGCATGGGCCCCCAACATGACGCGGGCAACCTCGGTTTCGGGCACAAAGCCAACCAGAATAATCGGATCAAGCTGGATCACCGTGGCGCAAAGGTTGCCCGGTTGCAGCAGGCTGCCCAATTCGGCGGTGTCGGATTCCAAAACCCCATCAAAGGTGGCGGTGATGGTCAGGCGCTTGATCTCTTCCTCGGCGGCGGCCACGGCGGCGGCGGCGGATTGAATGCCCGCTTGTGTCGCCTCCAGCCCCGAGCGCGCCGCCTGAACCGCCGCTTCGGCAGAGCTGACAGCGGCGCGGGTCGCCGCCACCCGGGTCTCCGAGGCAAAGCCCTCAACCGAGAGTTTTTCGGCGGCATTCACGTTAATTTCGGCCTCGGTCAGCAGCGCCTGCGCCTCAAGCACACGCGCCTGTGATTCGGGCACCCGCGCGCGCGCTTCGGTCAGGCGGGCCTGCGTCTCGGTCAGGGCGGCATTGCGGGCGGCGGGATCAAGCCGGCATAATAGCTGGCCTTCTTTGACAAACGATCCCTTGGGCAGCGGCTCGGATATCACCTGGCCTGAGGTCTCAGAACGCAGATCAACCTGACGGTCGGCTTCGGTTTGTCCGCGCAGGATAAGGGCATTGTTCACCGATTGCGCGGTTGAATGCATCGCAATAACACCCACCCGTTTTGGCGTGTCTTCGGATGGGGATGTCTGATTTTCCGCAGGCGGGACCACCTCGGCAGGGGCTGGCGCAAGCATCGCCACAAGCGCTGTGCGTTGGAACACAAAAGCATAAATCAGCGCCGACACGGCAATCGCGGCAAGTATTGGAAACAATCGCATAATTTACCCTTTTGAGTGTAACGCCCGCCTGACCGGCAAAATTGATCGACCATGCGGGTTTATCAACCGTAATTTCGCTAAACTGACCAGTTCAGAATACACTTTTCATCACCGGGCTTCAAGATGGGCCATTCCTGCAACACCAAGGCCCCTTGGCAGGGGCGGGGCTTCGGGGTAAGAGGGGGCAAAATATTAATGGGAAGAGAAGCGTGAGCGATACCGACAGTTTTATAGATGAGGTGACCGAAGAGGTCCGCCGTGATCGTTTGTTTGCGCTGATGAAGCGCTATGGCTGGATTGCGGTGCTACTGGTGTTTGTCCTTGTGGGCGGGGCTGCGTGGAATGAATGGAGCAAGGCCCAAACCCGCGCGGCGGCGCAAGGTTTTGGCGATAGCATCCTTGCGGCGCTTGAGATTGACGGACGCAATGATCGGGCCAAGGCCCTGAGCGCGCTCAATTCGGATGACCCAACGGCGAAAGCGGTGCTTGATCTGCTGGCAGCGGGTGAGTTTTCAGCCGATGATCCAAAGGCGGCGGCGGCACAGCTTCTGGCGCTGGCGGACCGCGCCGATACCAAGCCGGTTTACCGCCAGATTGCGATTCTCAAGGCGGTGGCAATTCCGGGGTCTGGCATAAGCGCGCAAGATCGCCGGGCGCGGCTTGATGGCATTGCCCTTGTGGGCGGCCTGACCGGGCTATTGGCTGATGAGCAACTGGCCTATCTGGATATTGAGACGGGCGACAAAGACGCGGCCCTTGAGCGCTTGCTTGGGATCGTTGCAAACGCCGAGGCCTCGGCGGGCTTGCGTCAGCGGGCGACACAGGTGATTGTCGCTTTGGGGGGCACGTTGCCTGACAGGCAATGAGGCCAAAAATATAATTGCCGTGATGCCCTTAGCGGCATCGGGCATGATGGGTAAAACGGGGGCGTGAGCGTTGAAATCAACTGGTATTTGTCTGGGGCTGGCTTTTATTCTTGCCCTTGCAGGCTGTGAAAAAGAAGACCCGATCCTGCCCGGTATCCGTGAAGGGATCCGCGATGAACAGGTCAACCCGGCCTTTGTCCCCAATGAAGAAGCCAGCATTGCAAATGATTTACCGCTGGTGTTGCCAACGCCTACGTTAAACGCCAACTGGCCGCAAAGCATCGGCACCGAGCTGACGCGGGTGGCCCATCCTGCCCTGAGCAAAACGCCACAGCTTGTCTGGTCCGCCCCAATCGGTGCGGGCGACAGCGCCAAAACCCGCATTACCGCTGATCCGGTTGTGGCCGGGGGGCTGGTGTTTGTGATGGACGCGCAATCAAAGGTGTCGGCCTTTACCACCGCTGGTGCCTTGGTCTGGAGCGCCGATCTGGTGCCTGAAAACGAAAGCCCCAATCAGGCCACCGGTGGCGGTCTGGCCTACGGCGATGGCAAGATTTTTGTCACCACGGGGTTTGGCCTGATCACCGCGCTGGAGGCTAAAACCGGCGCTGAGGTCTGGCAGCAGAACATGCGCGCCAGTGGCTCTGGCAACCCGACCTATATGGATGGCATTATCTATGCGGTGTCCGGCGATGATGTGGCTTGGGCGCTGGATGCAAATACCGGCCGTATCCGCTGGCAATTGTCCGCCACCCCGGACCTGCATAATGTGCTTGGCGGCCCGGCCCCGGCATTGTCACAAAAATATGCGGTCTTTGCCTATGGGGCTGGTGAATTTCAGGGCGCTTTCCGCAAGGGTGGCCTGCGTCTGTGGGACGCGCAAGTCGCCGGGCAGCGCCCGGGGTTTGCCAGCGCGCGGGTGGGCGACATCACCGGCGATCCGGTGATCGTTGGCGACCGCATTTATACTGGTAGCCATTCCGGCCGCACCGTGGCGCTTAACCTTGCCAATGGGGAACGGCTGTGGACCGCAAAAGATGGCCCATTGAACCGGGTCTGGCCTGCGGGCAATTCGATCTTCATGATCACCGACCGTAATGAGCTGGTGCGGATCAACGCCGAAAATGGCCGCCGTATCTGGGGCAAGGCGCTGGCTTTCTTCAAAAGCAAAAAACCTAAACGCCAATCCCGGATCATTGCCCATCAAGGCCCGATCATTGCCGGGGGGCAGTTGATCGTGGCCTCGGATGATGGGTTTATTCACCTGTATAACCCAACCACCGGTGCCGAAGCCGGAACTGTGCCATTGCCCGGTGGCGCAAGCTCAAACCCGGTTGTCGCCGGGGGCACGCTGTATGTTGTCACCTCCAACGGAAAATTGCTGGCTTTCCGTTAGCGGTATGATGCTGTAACAGGGCGGCTTGACCTGTCCGGAGCCTGATTGAAATGAGTTTTACCCTTGCCATTGTGGGGCGCCCGAATGTGGGCAAATCCACGCTGTTTAATCGCCTTGTGGGCAAACGTCTGGCGCTGGTCGATAACCAGCCCGGCGTGACCCGCGATTTGCGCGAAGGGGCGGCGCGGCTGGCCGATCTGCGCTTTACGGTGATTGATACTGCCGGGCTTGAGCAGGCCACCGACGAATCCTTGCAAGGCCGGATGCGCAAGCTGACGGAACGCGCCGTGGATATGGCCGATATTTGCCTCTTTATGATTGACGCGCGCACGGGCGTGACCCCGGCGGATGAAATATTCGCCGAGATCCTGCGCAAGCGCTCGGCGCATGTCATTCTGGCCGCCAACAAGGCCGAAGGCTCGGCCGCGGATGCCGGTGTTAATGAGGCGTGGGCGCTTGGGCTGGGCGAGCCTATTCGCCTGTCGGCGGAACACGGCGAGGGGCTGAATGATCTTTATTCACAGCTCATGCCGCTGGCCGATGCCTTTGCCGAGCGTGCCAAGGCGGATGCGCCCGAGACGGACGTTGAGATTGCCGAGGATGAGCCGGGTGAGATGCGTACCCCCACCCGCGCCAAGCCGCTTCAGGTGGCTGTCGTGGGCCGGCCAAATTCCGGAAAATCCACCCTTATCAATACGATACTGGGGGAAGAGCGGCTTTTGACCGGGCCAGAGGCCGGGATCACTCGCGATGCCATTTCATTGCAGATTGACTGGGACGGCCTGCCGGTGCGGATATTTGATACCGCCGGTATGCGCAAGAAAGCGCGGGTGCAGGAGAAGCTGGAAAAGCTTTCCGTTGGCGATGGCCTGAGGGCGGTGAAATTCGCCGAAGTGGTGGTGGTTTTGCTTGATGCCGCGATCCCGTTTGAGCAGCAGGATTTGCGGATTGCCGATCTGGCCGAGCGCGAAGGCCGCGCGGTGGTGTTGGCGGTGAATAAATGGGATATTGAACCAAATAAACAGCAAAAACTGCGCGATCTGCGCGAAAGTTTTGAGCGCCTTCTGCCGCAGTTGCGCGGCGCGCCATTGGTCACGGTTTCGGCCAAAACCGGCAAGGGCATTGACCGCCTGCGCGTGGCGATTGAGACGGCCTATGAGGTGTGGAATCGCCGCATCACCACGGCGCAGCTCAACCGCTGGCTTGCCGGGATGCTTGAGGCCCATCCGCCCCCCGCGCCGAGCGGCAGACGCATCAAACTGCGCTATATGACCCAAGCCAAAACCCGCCCGCCGGGGTTTGTGGTGATGTGCTCATTGCCCGATAAATTGCCAACAAGTTATTCGCGTTATCTGGTCAATGGCTTGCGGCAGGATTTTGACATGCCGGGCACGCCGATTCGTCTGCATATGCGCTCTCAATCGGATAAAAACCCCTATAAGGCCAAGAAAAAAACCACGCCGTCGCGCCTGCGCAAACATCTGGGTCGTAGGCCAACGGACTAGGGTCCTGATCCAAACCTGTGGGTTCCAAACCGGCAAAAGCCTGCCGTGATTTTTCAGGTGGGCTTTGCAAATCCCTTTAAAAGTCTTACTATCATAGATGTAAAATAGGGCCGTTTTGGGCAGCCTGTTGATCATCATGGGAGCATCGGGGCAATGCAAACGATCACCATACGCGATTTTACCAAGCCATATGCACGAAAAAGCGATGCCATGGGCGCGCTTAGCCTGATTGCCACTTTTGCGGTTTATTTCATCGCTTTGGGGCTGGCCGGGCACTATGCCGCGCAGCTTTATATCGCAATTCCCTTGGTTGTGATCCTCGCCTTTGCCATGGTCCGGCTTTATGTGTTGCAGCATGATTGCGGACATGATTCATTGTTTGCTACGCGGTGGCTCAACACCGTGGCGGGCTATGGCTTGTCGGTGTTCTCGCTGACGCCTTATCGGGTGATGCAGTATAATCACAATCAGCACCATGCCTATCTGGGCAATCTTGAGCATCGCGAAACCACCGAGATATTCACCATGACCTTGCGCGAATGGAACGCCGCACCCTTGCGTAAACGCCTGTCATACCGGCTGTATCGCAACCCGTTTATCATGCTGTCGCTGGGCGGCATCGTGACCTATTTCTTTGTCTACCGCTGGCCGCGCAACACGCTAAGCACCGGCGGGGCCTTGGGCGTGCTGGCGCATAACCTCATGCTCGCGGGGTTTGTCGGCCTGCTTTATCTGACGCTTGGCTGGGCCGGGGTTGCTGTTTGGCTGGCAAGTGGTGTGCTGGCCGGGGTAATCGGGGTGTTTTTGGTCTATTTACAACATAATTTTGAGGACACCTATTGGGACAGAAAACCCGATCTGGATTTCCGTAAGGCGACGCTGGTGGGGTCGTCCTCGCTTGATCTGGGGCATTGGTGGGACATTGGCACCGGCAATATCGCCTATCATGATTTGCACCATTATAATCCCGGCATTCCATCCTATAACCTGCGCCGGTGTCAGCGTGATTTACCCGAGGCGCTGAAGATGCATGATGTCATCCGCTGGCCTCAGGCCCTGGGCAGTTTCCGGCTTAGGCTGTGGGATGAGGAGCGCGAAAAGCTGGTGCCATTCCCCAAACATCGCCTGACTTCAGATAATCACCCTGAAAATGTCATCGGGGCGGCCATAAAGTAAGGTTAACCGGACTTGACCCAAGCGGGTTTGGGTTTGATGTTGCCTGAAATGGCCTTTAATTTGGCATTTGGGTCGGGGGATAGTATGAAACGCATTTTGATATTTTGTGACGGCACCTGGAATTCGCCCACCATTGCGCAGCCGACCAATGTTCATGCGCTGTGCAAGGCGGCGGTGGAAAGCGATGATCAAATGTGCCTGTATTTTCCCGGCGTCGGCACTGGCGGGCGCTTTACCTCGTTCGTTGGCAAATGGATCAACAAAATCGGCGGTGGCGCGTTTGGCTGGGGGCTGAACCGCAATATCAAGGTGGCCTATGCGGCGCTGGCAGAAACCTATGATCCGGGCGATCAGATCATGATTTTCGGCTTTTCGCGCGGTGCTTTCACGGCGCGCTCGCTGGCGGGTATGATCCGCAAATGTGGCCTGCTGGATAAAGAGACAGTGACCCGGCGGCGGGTCAACAAGGCCTTCCGGCTTTACCGCAAACGCGGCTCGAAAAACCGGCCGGATGCGCCGCATATCTGGCGCAGACGGCAAGAATTTTCGCCGTCTTATGCAACCTCGCAAAAGGATCAGGAGATGCGCGCCGATGGCTCGCAGGTGATTGAGATCACCTATCTTGGCATCTGGGAAACCGTGGGCGCATTGGGCATCCCTGAAACCCTTTTGGGGCCGCTGGCGAAGCTGGTTAACACCCGCTATCAGTTTCACGATACTGATCTTTCCAGCATGGTCAAACATGCCCGCCATGCGCTGGCGCTGGATGAGCGGCGCAAATTCTACAAGCCCGCGAAATGGGGCAACCTTGATCACATTGGCACAGGCACAGGTCTGAACCAAGGCAACACCGGCGCAAACCGCCCGTATCAGCAGATCTGGTTTATCGGCAGTCATCCGATTGTCGGCGGCAGCAGCACCGTGCGCCCCTTGGTGGCCTACGGGCTTGACTGGATCACCAAGGGTGCGATGCATCATGGGGTCACACTTAACCCGTCGGCGGTGATTCCCGATGCCACCCCAAACGCCAATGTTGACGCGGGTGAGATCAGTGATCCGGGCGGGATTTATAACATCGCGCCCAAGCTTTTGGAATGGCGCGATGGCCCGGCCAAAAAGTCAGACCGGCACGCCTCGGTTGACACAAGGCTGGATCATGATCCGCAATACCGCCCCCGCACCATGCGCGCGCTGCGGCCGGATTTATGGCCATGAATTACTAAGGAAACCTCTGAACAAAGCCCCCTTCGGCATTTTTGCAAAAGTCACTGCTTATTCAGAGGCTCGCTAGAAACGCTTTAATGTTGCGCAACGACTCAGATTTCCCCTCATGTCAGGTTAAATGTGTCAGGTTAAATCCGAGTCATTTAAGCCCACCCGGCCAGTTGGCCGGGCAGGGTATGGTTTGATTACGCCGGTAGCATCTGTCCGGCTTCTTTCTCAACCGCTTTGGGGTCTTGTAAAAGGCCCGCGTGCATTTGCTGCGATACCGGGTCGGGGTAAACCTCATCCTCGCCGGCCTCCAGCGCTGCCAGAATATCGCGCACAACCTCATTTGTGCCGGTCTTTTCCATTGGAAATGATGCGGCCATATCCGTATCCACCGGCCCGGGGTATACCCCCAACACCTGAGTGCCCTGCGCCGCCAGTTCAGCGCGCACACCCTGTGTCAGCGAATGCACCGCCGCTTTTGAAGCACTATAAGACCCGAGGACCGGGAAATTCACCTGCCCGGCAATGGATGACATATTGATGATCGCCCCGCCGCCATTGGTCGCCAGCGTTTTTGAAAACGCCCTTACCATGTTGAAAACGCCGAAATAATTCGTCTCAATCTCATTGCGCGCAGCGGCGTCGCTCTGGCTTGAGATAATCCCCTCAAAGCCGGCAACTCCGGCATTGTTGACCAGCAGGTCAACGTCCCCATGGGCAAGGGCCACGGCCTTGATCGCCTCGGCATCGGTTACATCCAATGTCACCGCAACAACCCGCCCGGCCCCTAGCTTGACCAGATCAGCCAGAGTGTCGGGATTGCGTGCCGCAGCATAAATTTTTGCAGCACCGGCGATTAGCAGCTCTTCTACAAAAGCCCGGCCAATGCCGCGGTTTGCGCCAGTTACAAGCGCCACTTTATTTTTGATCTTGCTCATCTTCATTCTTCCTTTGTCAGTTTAATATAATACCAAGTGGTATTTAAATGGGGCATTGCTTTGAGATATCAAGTGGATTAAATACTAAATGGTATATTATTAACGAGGTGGCTGGAAATGGCCCGTGGACGGCCCAGAAAAACCGATATTGGCGAGGTGCTTGATACCGCGATGAAGCTTTTTTGGGAACAGGGCTATGAGGCCACATCGGTGAATGACGTGGCCGCGAAAACCGGCATGGCAAAGCCGGGAATATACGCCAATTTTGGCAACAAGGACATGCTTTATTCGTGTGCGCTCAAGCATTATGTCGGTATGTTTCAGGATATGTTTGCCACACTTGCGGCGTCAGACAAACCCACCGCACAGGCTGTGCGCGACTTCCTTGAAACTGCGGCCCGGGCCAATACCGCGCCGGAGGGGCCTAGCGGCTGTTTTCTGGCCAATGCGCTGATCGAAACCGCAGGGAAATGCTCTGATCTCACAACATTGGCGCGCGAGTTGAACGCCGCGCGGAACGCAGCCTTCCGGCAACGGTTTCAGAGTGCTGCAGATAATGGGGAATTGCCGGAGGCCCTGGCTGATAAACTCGCCGCGTTTTTTTCTGCCCAGGCGCTGGCGCTGGCGGCTTTGGCCAGCAGCGGCAGCAGCTATTGCGATCTGATATCGGTGATTGATGTTGCGATGACTGTTATACCATCTCCAACAGGTTCACATTCCGGTTAACAAGTCGGGCTGTCCGTCTATGCGGGTGCTGCCTAGACCAGCGCGCCATCGGCATTCAGCCGGGTTTTACCCCCAAGATATGCGTGCAAAACCTGCGGCATCTCAACCGAGCCATCCACCTGCTGGCCGTTTTCCAGCACCGCAATCAGACAGCGGCCAACGGCCAGGCCTGAGCCATTCAGCGTATGCACAAATTGCGGCTTGCCGCCCTCCGCGGGCTTGAACCGCGCCTTCATCCGCCGGGCCTGAAAATCGCCGCACACGGAAACCGAGCTGATCTCACGGTACATATCCTGCCCCGGCAGCCAGACCTCAATATCATGGGTTCTGCGTGCGCCAAACCCGGTGTCGCCGGTACACAGCACTACGGTGCGGTAGGGCAGGCCCAGCTTTTCCAAAATCCCCTGCGCGCAGGCGGTCATCCGGTCCAATTCGGCGCGGCTATCGTTGGGATGGGTAATGCTCACCATCTCAACCTTCTCAAACTGGTGCTGGCGCAGCATGCCCGAAGTATCGCGGCCGGCGGATCCGGCCTCGGAACGAAAGCACTGCGCGTGCGCCACATAGCGCTGTGGCAGGCTGGCCTCGTCCACCACCTCGCCATTCACGATATTGGTCAGCGGCACCTCGGATGTCGGGATCAGCCACCAGCCATTGGTGGTCTGATAACTGTCCTCGCCAAATTTCGGCAACTGCCCGGTGCCGAGCATCATTTCTTCGCGCACCAAAACCGGCGTCCAAGTCTCAATCAGGCCGTTTTCATCCACATGGGTATTGAGCATGAACTGCGCCAGCGCCCGGTGAATGCGCGCCACAGCGCCCTTGAGCACCACAAACCTTGCGCCGGAAAGCTTCGCCGCCAGCTCAAAATCCATCCCCGGAGCGACGCCCGTCAGCTGATAATGCTCACGCGGTTTAAAATCATAATTGCCGGGCGTACCCCAGCGATGAATTTCCACATTATCGGCCTCATCCGCGCCGTCGGGCACATCGTCATAGGGCAGGTTGGGCAGCCCCATCAGCAGGGCCTCAAGGGCAGCGTCATCCTCAGTCGCGGCCTGCTTCATCTCAGCCACTTCGGCCTTCTTGGCGCCGACAAGCGCACGCAACCGCTCAAATTCGGCCTCATCGCCCTTGGACTTGGCGGCCCCCACCAGTTTTGAGGCTTTGTTCTGTTCGGCCTGTGCGGTCTCGGCGGCCATGATCTTTGCGCGCCGGGTTTCATCCAGTTGCAGGATCATTTTTGACACCGGTGCAACCCCGCGCCGGGCAAGGGCGGCGTCAAAGGCGGCGGGGTTGTCGCGGATGGCCCGGATATCATGCATCAAATTGGTCCTTTAACTGAGTCGCATTTGCCTCGCCTTATGCACCAGATTATTGACGGGGTGTAGGGTGGGTGAAACCCACGCGCGGTTTTATTACAGGTGCCGCGCGCAATCCTAAGCTTCACACCTTGCAAATACCGCTCTGCGGCCCTAGGTTCCGTCAAAATTCAATGGGGGTCGTCCCCGCAAGATATGAAGGACAATACCCATGCAGCAACTTGGCCAATTCATTCCCCTGATCCTGATCTTCGCGATCATGTATTTCCTGCTGATCCGCCCGCAGCAAAACAAGCTTAAACAACACAAAGCCATGGTGGCTGCCGTGCGCAGAGGCGATCAGGTGATCACCCAAGGCGGCATTGTTGGCAAGGTGACCAAGGTCAAGGAAGGCCAGGAGATTGAAGTGGAGATTGCCAAGGATGTCAAAGTGCGGGTGATCAAATCAACCATCGCCGATGTCATCTCAAAAACCGAGCCGGCCAATAATAACTAAGCAACCCCAAACAATGTAACTCGCTGAAAAGGCATAGTTAATGCTGCAAATTGATCTGTGGAAACGCATTGTGATCTGGGGGGTTGTGGCCTTTGGTCTGCTTTTGGCCCTGCCCAACGGGTTTTATTCCCGGGTTGAAACCCACAATGACGCCGTGGCGGCGATTGAGGCCGGCGATACAAGCCCCGCGCTGCTTGAACAGGCGGGGAAATGGCCCAACTGGCTGCCCTCGGGGCTGGTCAATCTGGGGCTTGATCTGCGCGGTGGCGCGCATCTTCTGGCCGAGGTGCAGGTTAAGGACGTCTATCAGACCCGGCTTGAGGGCATGTGGCCCGAGGTCCGCGATTTACTGCGAAATGAACGCGCCACAATCGGGCCGATCCGCCTGCAAGCCACCGAAGGCGCCGAACTTCGGGTGCGTTTGGTTGAAAAACCGGATCAGGTGCAAGAGGCCGCCACCTTGGTGCGCGGTCTGGCCCGTCCGGTGGCCTCGCTTACCGGGGTTGGGGCCTCGGATATTGATGTTAAAATCGACGGCGATCAGATTATCATCAGCCTGAGCGAAGCCGAAAAGCTGGCGATGGATGATCGTACTGTAAGGCAGGCGCTCGAAATTATCCGCCGCCGGATTGATGAGGTTGGCACCCGTGAGCCAACAATTCAGCGTCAAGGCAAGGACCGTATCCTGATTCAGGTGCCGGGTATCGGCAGTGCGGCCGAGCTGAAGGACATCATCGGCACCACCGCGCAGTTGAAATTCCAACCGGTGATTGGCCGCGCCGGAAGCGCCTCGGATGTGGCTGGTGCGGGCAATGAAATCTTGCCGTCGCTGGACGAAGAAGGCGTGTTTTACATCCTCGAAAAAGCCCCGGTTGTGACCGGAGAAGAGTTGGTTGATGCACAGCCCGCATTTGATCGAAACGGCCGTCCTGCGGTCTCGTTCCGGTTCAACCCTACCGGGGCGCGCAAATTTGGCGATTACACCGCTGAAAATATTGGCAATCCCTTTGCCATCGTGCTGGACGGTGAGGTGATCAGCGCGCCGGTGATTCAAAGTCATATCCCCAGTGGTGTGGGCATCATCACCGGGCAATTCACGATTGAAGAAACCTCGAATATGTCAATCCTGCTGCGTGCGGGTGCCTTGCCCGCAAGCCTCAAGTTTCTCGAAGAACGTACCGTTGGCCCCGAATTGGGTGCCGATAGCATCAAGGCCGGGCAAATCGCCTGTGTCGTGGCCTTTGTGCTGGTGCTGCTCTTTATGTTCCTCAGCTATGGCACCTTCGGGATATTCGCCAATATCGCCCTTATCATCAATGTCGGGCTGATCTTTGGCCTGCTCAGCCTGATCGGGGCGACGCTGACCCTGCCGGGCATTGCCGGTATCGTGCTGACCATTGGGATGGCGGTGGATGCCAATGTGCTGGTGTTTGAGCGTATCCGCGAAGAGTCTGAGACCGCGCGTGGCCCGGCGCGGGCGATTGAGCTGGGATATGAAAAAGCCCTGAGTGCGATTACCGACGCCAATATCACCACCTTCATCACCGCGCTGATCCTGTTCATGGTGGGCAGCGGCCCGGTGCGCGGTTTTGCCATCACCTTGGGCCTTGGCATTCTCACCTCGGTCTTTACGGCGATCTTTGTCACCCGCCTGATGGCAGTGATCTGGTATTCACGCCGCCGCCCCAAAACCGTGCTTCAGGGCCGGGCGCTCAGGCTGGTGCCGAAAAAAACCAACTGGGATTTCTTTCGCCGTTGGAAAATCACCATTGGCGCCTCAGTTTTGCTGGCCGTGGTCTCGATCGTCTCGTTTGGCGCGCATGGCCTGAACTTTGGCATTGATTTCAAGGGCGGCACCACCATCCGCACCCAAAGCGCCGCGCCGGTGGATGTGGGCGCATACCGCGCCGCCATTGCGCCGCTCAATCTGGGGGATGCGATAATAACAGAGGTGTTTGATCCGACATTTGCCGCCGATCATAATGTGGCGATGATCCGGATACAGGCGCAGCAAGGTCAGGAAAGTGTCTCGGCCGACATCACCCGTCAGGTTGAAGCGGCCCTGCAGCAGGTGGTGCCGGACCTGATATTCACCTCGGTGGAAAGCGTTGGTCCAAAAGTATCCGGAGAGCTGATCTGGACTGCGGTGCTGGCGGTGATTCTCGCGATTGCCGCTGTTCTGGTCTATATCTGGCTGCGGTTTGAATGGCAGTTCGCGGTTGGGGCTGTGGTGGCGCTTGTGCATGATGTATTGCTGACCATCGGGATATTTTCGGTGCTACAGATGCAGTTTGATCTGGCCACCATCGCAGCACTTCTGACGATTGTGGGCTATTCGCTGAATGAT
>CAZZKL010000022.1:0-2188 GCA_964655135.1 uncultured Roseovarius sp.
TTGCGGTAGCGGCCATTGGGCAGGCGCACCAAGGCCCGGCGGCTGTTGGGGGTGCCGTAGACGCCAATCAGGTTGATCTTGCGCAGTTTGATGACATTTTCATCGGTGGCCGCCCGGGCGATTGAAGCCGAGGTGGGAATGGTCGGGGTGACAAGTGCCACCGCATTGGCATCAAGCGGCTGATCCGACGTGACCGGGGGCTGTTGCGCCGCGCGGATTTGGGCGACGATTTCGCTAAAGCCTTCGGGGCGGGGCGTGGGCCGGGGGGAGGCGGTGACGACCAGCGCCGAAAGGTTTGACAGCGCCGCCTCGGATACTGCCGCATCTATCGCGCTGCTGGTTCCTGCGGCGGCCAATGCGGCGGCTTCCTGCGCGCTTTGCGGGCGGATTTTTGGCCGTAAATTTGCCAGCTCGGCCCGGGTGCGGCCGCCCAAAATGCTGCGCTCGTGCTGCTCGGCCAGATCATCGGGGCGCGGGCGCGGGAGGGTTTGCCGCAAGATCGCGGGATCAAGGGCGTTTCCACCGGTGGCGGATTGCGCCGGGGTGCCGGGCCTTGCCGGGGGCACCAGCGCGGGCTTTCCGGCATAAACCCGGATGCCTTGGGGCGTAAGCGCGCCGTCTTTGGTGGCAATCACCAATCCGCGCGCATCAAGGTTGAATTCTGTGCCGGGGTCTGGTGGCGACAACAGCGTGAGCGGGCGGGCGTCGGTTGTGCCGGGCAAGGGCAGGGCGCGGGTATTTGGCCGGTTCACGGCGCTGTCAATCGCGGCCTGATAGAGGGTTTTAAGGCTTTCGGCAGGTGGCGCTTGCGGTCCCACCGGGGCCATTTGCCAGATGCCGGTGGCGGCATAGCGCGCGCGGGCCTGATCGGGGGTCAGCTCAACCGGGTCCGGCAGGATGAGGGTTTGTTGCGCCGGTGGGGGTGTTTCAGGGTTTGTTTCACCGGGGGCCTCATCGGCGGGCTGCAACGCGGCAATGACGGCGGTGTCAATCGCGTCATCACTTGGGGGGGGAACGGCGGGATCAGCCGTGCCCTCGGCCACATCGGTTGGCGGCTCGGTTTGTGGGGCCTCATCGGGGGCGGTCGCGGTATCGAGATTGGTGATTTCCTGCGGTTGCGGATCGGTTTGGGGCGGATCAGCGGGATCGGGAATATCAGTAATGCGCGCCTGTTCAGGGCGGCGAAACAGCCCGGCCAGCCCATCGTCAAATGTCATCATCGCCAGCGCCGCGAGACCGGCCAATGAAACCACAACAAGGGCCGCCAAACCCCGCCAGGACCGCCCAGGGCCGCCCGTGGTTTTGTTCGGGTTGCGGGCACCAAAGACGGTCATCCGCGCGGTTTCGCTGTTTGGCGCAGGGGGGAGGGCGGATGTGGCTTTGGCCGGTGTGGTTTTGACCGGTGTGGTTTTGACCGGTTTGGGCGGGGCAGAATGCGGCGCTCTGCTTGATTTGAAACTGGTGGGTTTCGTGGCGGGGGGCGCGGTCTTCAATGGGGGGTCGGGTGCTTTCGGCTCTGGCTCTGGCTCAATCGGGAGTGTTGCATCGGTGACCCCTGAAACATCCGGCTCAGAAGGTGTTTTCGGGGTTTTTGTGGGCGCGGCTTCGGGCAGGTCATCGGAATGCGTTCGGATGCTGGTGAAGGGGGTAGCCGGGATGGTGTCTGCTATTTTATCCGCTGTTTTATCCGGTGTTTCGGCAAGGTCTGGAAGCACAGCTTTGGGCATGAAGGCCGATCCGGTAACCCGCACAGGGGCCTTGTCGTGTTCAACCGGATCACCGGCATCATGGCTGGACGTGACACCAAAATAAGGCGCGCCGGTATAGTCGCCCGCATCCGGGGCGGCGGTGAAACACACCGGGTTGAAGCCATATTGGGCTGCGAAATTTTCCGCCTCGGTCAGGGTTTCACGGGCCACCGCCGCGATGTGCAGATGATCCGTGGCAAGTGACCAATCGACCACCAATGCCTCAACCTGATACGGCGTGGTGCCCTCAAGCGCCTCAAGCGCGGCTTGCTGTGGGTCATCTTGGGACATATCGGCGCGGGGCAGGGTGATATATTTGATCTGGTTATTGGGCAAAACCAGCGTGCAATGCAGGCCTGAGGGGTCAAACTGCGCCGCTTTTTTGCGCAGGGCGGCCATGTCAGCCCCCAGATCACTGGCCTGATCACCGGCCTGATCAC
>CAZZKL010000022.1:2288-26471 GCA_964655135.1 uncultured Roseovarius sp.
GGCCTGATCACTGGCCTGATCACTGGCCTCAAGCGCGGCCTCGCCCAGCATGTTCCAACCCTCGGCCACACCGGCAACAGACCGGTGCAGCAGGCCGATACCATCAGAGGAAAGGATCAGGGCGAAATTTGGCTTCATAGGCAAATAATCCCGGTTACGGCGGCATTGATATGGCCGTGTTTATGGCTTGGTCAAACTATACGGGGGGGCAAAACCCCGCATCATACGGATTTTACAGCAAATCCGGGCCAAGGAAAAGGGAAAGCCCGGCTAGGGATTAACCACCCCCTGACCCTGATTGCTGATTGTGCTCAGCCGGTAGCCCGGGCCAGTGCCTGATCAAGATCGGCAATGATGTCGTCGGCGTCTTCAATGCCGATTGAGATGCGCACCACATTGGCCCCGGCCCCGGCGGCGTCAAGCTGTTCGGGCGTCAGTTGCCGGTGGGTGGTGCTGGCGGAATGGATGATGAGCGAGCGCGTATCGCCAAGGTTGGCCACATGGCTGAACAACTCCAGACTATCGACCAGCTTGATGCAGGCGTCATAGCCGCCTTTGAGGGTGACGGTAAACAGCCCGCCCGCGCCTTTGGGGCAGATGGCTTTGACCCGGCCATGATAGGGCGAGCTTTTCAGCCCGGCATAGGTAACTGCCTCAATTCGCGGGTCTTTTTCCAACCATTCGGCCACCCGTTGGGCGTTATCACAATGCTTACGCATCCGTAGCGACAGGGTTTCAACCCCCATCAATGTGTAATGCGCGGCTTGCGGGTTCAGCGTCATGCCAAGATCGCGCAAGCCGATGGCGATGCCGTGGAAGGTAAAGGCGAGATGGCCGAATGTTTCATGGAATTTAAGGCCGTGATAGGCCGGTTCGGGCTGGGACAGGGAGGGGAATTTATCGCTGGCGGACCAGTTGAATTTACCCGAATCCACCACCGCGCCGCCGGTGACTGTGCCGTTGCCGGTGAGGTATTTAGTCATGGAATGCACCACCAGCGTGGCCCCGTGCTCAATCGGGCGGCACAGGTAAGGCGTGGCGCTGGTGTTGTCGACAATCAAGGGCAATCCGGCTTTGTCGGTTATCGCAGACACCGCATCAAGATCGGTGATATAGCCGCCGGGATTGGCGATGGATTCGCAAAACACCGCGCGGGTGTCATCGTCAATCGCGGCTTCAATCGCGGCGAGATCGTCAAAATCGACAAATTTGGCGGACCAGCCGAAACGCTCGATTGTATGGCTGAACTGCGTAATGGACCCGCCGTAGAGCCGGGTGGACACAACCACATTGCGCCCCGGAGCCATCAACGGGAAAAGCGCCATGATCTGGGCCGCGTGGCCTGACGAGCAGCAGACAGCGCCAACGCCGCCTTCCAATGTGGCGATACGCTCTTGCAACACGGCGACGGTGGGGTTGGTCAGGCGCGAATAGATAAAGCCAACTTCCTGAAGGTTGAACAACGCGGCGGCGTGTTCGGCATCGCGAAAGACATAAGCGGTTGTTTGATAAATCGGGGTGTTGCGGGCGCCGGTTGCGGGATCGGGGCGGGCTCCGGCATGAATTTGTAGTGTGTCAAAACCATAGGCCATTTTGGCTCTCCTTTAATAAATGCTGTTAACCTTTTAGGGTAAGTAGGCGGCTAGCGCATCCAAAATCCGTTGCGTTTAATTTTGTTGCGGATGGCCTGTTCTTTGCGCGGCAAATTATTTCGGTCAAACAGGGCACGGACCTTTTGGCCGCGACCCTGATAAATCATCCGCTTCATCGGATCATATTGTTTCACTACCTTTTTGATCCAGTTGGGCGCGGTGACCTCTTCCAATACCTCAACCACACGATCAGATTCGCGGGCATAAAGCAGCGGCAGCAGGCGGTAATGGCAGGTGATTTCACCGTCAAGCAGGCCTTGGGGCAGGGCATCAGGCCCGCCGCCAAAGGAATGGATCACCAAGGGCAGGGCCACCTGATCAAGCCAGGGGTCAAGCTCCTGACAGATCATCTCGGACGGGGGATCATCGCGGATGGCGAGGGCGTAGTCCAAGAACCGCTGGCCAAATTCATGCGGGCATTTGTAGAAAAAGAACCCGGCGTTGAAGTAAAGGTAATGCCGCCAAAACTCATCGGGCCAGTTAGGGTCAAGCGAGCTTTGGAAATCCAGCCCGAATTTATCGTAAAGTGATTGCCAGATTTGCGTGTAGCCGGGGCCATAAAGCTCAATCTTGGGCCAGGTGCCTTCGCGCCGCAAGGACGCAGTGGGACGGTTGAAATCAAACGGCACCCGGCCCAGATCTCCGGTGATCAACGTGTCGGTGTCGAAAAACACAAACGGCTCATCTTTGGGCAGGGCCATCAGCGCTTCGATCTTGTTGCCGTAAGGGTAGGACTGCCCGAAATGCCTGTTTTCAAACTGCAGGATTTCACCGCCGAGGCGTTCAAGCAAGTCATATGTTTCGTCGCCACGGATCGTTGGATCACTGTCCCACCCGGGGCCGGGTTGTGGCTCGGCAATAAACAGCCGCCCGGTAAAATCCGGGCTATTGGCGCGCAAAGAGGCGGCGAAAATGATTGCCTCATATTGCAGCCGACCACCCTGACCAATGATCATGATGTTGAACGGTTTGGTTTTATCTGCCTTTTTGGCCATACTCACCGCGATCCATTGTTTGGTTTCGCCGCCACTATAGGCAGGAATTCAGGCAGGAAGAAGAGGCCAAACGACATATTGCATCACGACAATATGAAAGAGCTTTGGGTGCAATCAAAGCCATTTGAGGGTATATCCGGGCAAAGCAATACTGGTAAAGAGGTCCAAAGATGCATCTTTTGACACGGCGCAACGTGATTATCGGCTCGGGGGCTGTAATGCTTGCCGGTGGTGGGGCTTATTTTGGCCTGATGCGGGGGCCTGAAACCCTTGCACCAGCAAAGGTGTTTGCGGTGGACGGGATTGCCATACGCGGCACTGATCCAGTGGCGTATTTTACGGCAGATCAGCCGGTTGTGGGGCGCAAAGAGTTCAGCCATGACTGGGCCGGGGCCACATGGTATTTTGCCAGCGCGCAAAACCGCGATGTTTTCAGGGCAGAGCCAAGCCAATACGCGCCGCAATATGGCGGATTTTGTGCCTGGGCGGTGGCGGCAAAGGGGCGGTTATATTCGACCCAGCCGAAAAACTGGTCGATTGTCGCAGGGAAGCTCTATCTGAATTACTCGGATAAAATTCAGGACATATGGGAGGCTGACCGGCAGGAATTTATCAAGCAAGGTGATGTCCGCTGGCCTGAAATAATTGGAGGTATGGCATGAGTGAAGCAAGCAAATCTGTTACCCGGCGGTGGTTTTTGCTAGGGGCCGCCGTGACCATACCCGCGGGCGTTTACGCCTATCAGCAGATCATGCATCCAAGTTTTGAAGGGGATGCGATGACGCCGCAACAGGCGCATGAATATGCTCTGGCGGGTAAAATCACATTGATTGACATCCGCAGGCCCGATGAGTGGGCCAAAACCGGCTCGGCGGGCGGCGGGCACCGGATTGACATGCGTGACGATGATTTTGTGGCACAGCTTTTGGCGATCACCGGCGGCAAAAAGGATGTGCCGGTGGCGCTGATTTGCGCGGCGGGTGTGCGCTCAGCCCGGTTGAGTAACCGCCTGACCAAGGCCGGGTTCAACCGCATTATTGATGTGCCGGAAGGCATGTTGGGATCAAATGCAGGACCGGGTTGGATTGAACGGGGGTTGCCGGTTGAGCAGCCTTAGATGTGATGTGGTGCAAAAAAAATTAAGTAATTTTTTTGGTAAGATTTTTATTATAAAAATCTTTGGCACCCGTGGGGAAAGGCATTGCTATTCCGCGGCGATTTGATCGGCTGTTGAGGTCAGCACTTTCTTCATCATAGCCCGATGATTGAGCGCGCTTTTGATCACTTCAGGGGTTTCAAACACTTCAGGCGTTCCCAACTGATCGCGCAGCAGGCGCGAGTGGCTGAGGTTAAGCCCTGAAAGTGCCGAAAGCGGTACGGCCAGGGCAAGACTCACCGCTATGGGAACAAGCCAGAGCGAGACCAGCCCCAAAGACATGGCCACAAGCAGGGCAATCCCGGTGACGGTTTCCAGACAATGAAATTTGATCAAGGTGAGCAGGCCGTATTGGCCAGCCTCGCGCCTTTGCGGTTTCCATTTATCACGAATGCCGATGGCCGAGCGTAAAACTGCAATCATCTGCTGCACCATCATAATCGGCGCATAGGCAATTGAGATCACCAGCTCGATCAGGAAGGAGGTTATGAAACGCCGCAACCCGCCCAGTTGGGAAACCCGGTAGCCGACAAAATGCACCGTCAACATGCCCATGAATTTGGGGGCCAAAAGCATACTGTACATAAAGATCATTACCCAAAACCCGTTGACCACGCTCATTTCCGGCCAGGTGGGCATCAGCGGGTTATCCTCGGAGAAATAGCTGAGTACCGAGGTATCGCGGCCATTGCCGATCAAAGCCCAGAACGTCAGAAGGATGAACCATACGGGCGACAGCAGATAGCTGATTGCGCCGTGCAGCAGGTGAAACCTCGATACCGTATGAAAGCCGCGCGACAGCAGTAATCGCAGATGTTGCAGATTACCCTGACACCAGCGCCGGTCGCGCAGGACATAATCAATCACCGTTTGCGGCGTTTCCTCATAGCTGCCTTTGATTTGCGGCATGAAGCGCACGCCCCATCCGGCGCGGCGCAGTAAAGACGCTTCAACAAAATCATGGCTCATGATCAGCGCGTTTTGCGCCCGTAATGAGCGCAAACGCGGCAATCCGGCGCAGCTGGCAAAGGCGGCTGTGCGGATGATGGCATTATGGCCCCAGTAATTGCCTTCGCGGTCGGTCCATTTGGCCAGACCCTCGGATAGCAGCGCGCCGTAGACCACCGAGGAAAACTGCTGCACCCGGCCAAATAGTGAATTAGCGCCAAAAATCTGCGGAAAGGATTGGATCAACCCGGCCGAAGCATCTGCCGACAGGGCATCGGACAAGGCTGTAATCGCCGACGCCGACATCAGGCTGTCGGCGTCCAAGATCAGCATCGCCTCATAGGTCCCGCCCCAGTGGGCAATCCAATCGGATATATTGCCGCTTTTGCGGTCGGTGTTTTCCGCCCGGCGACGGTAATAAATCGCAGCACTTTTGCCAAAATCCCGGCGCAGGCGGGCAAAGGCCATCTCTTCTTGTGCCGCGATGGCGGGGGTTTGGGTGTCCGACAGGATGAAGATTGAAAACTGGTGCACCGTTTGCTGACGATTGAGATCTTCCAGCATCGCGGTGGCATTGCCAAACACATCCCAGGGCTGTTCGTTATAGATAGGCACCAGAAGCGCCACCTCCATCGGCCTGCCCGGTTGCGCGGGCGGCGGTACTTTGTCCCGACAGCACAGGGCATTGATCAGCCCGACGGTTGCGGTGCTGACGGAAAAGGAAATCCAGAAAAACGAAAGGCTGATCAGCGTGGTGAGGATGATCTCAATCCACGAGAGGCCCCCGGCGCCAAACCACTCAAGAAAGACCATGCTGAGCAACAGCGTGGTGATGATCGCCGGAACAAAAGCCACAACCCGCCAGAGCGTGGCAAGGCTGCCGGGCAATGCGGGCGCGTTTTGATCGGTATAAGGCGCGCGCAGGTTTTGCACGGGGAACGCAAGCGGCGTTGGGGGGGGCATGAAATCGGTCATGCGGTCCACCGGTAGAGCCAAACCTCAGAGATGCTTTTGCTGCCGCGCATCAGTTGCACGCGCATTTCGGTTGAGCCAGCATCACCGGGATCAAATGAAAACCCAAGCCGGAAGCCGCCGGTGCCGGGGTTGGGCTGCAAGATGCCATCGCTGATGCTGCCCCGGCTGGTACTGGTGAAGATTTTGATGCCGTCAATGCCATCCGCAAATGCCGGATGATCGGCATAATCTATGGTGGTGACATAGCCCGGTTCAAAATCGCGTTGGCCCATGCGGGTGTTGATCACCTTGGCGACCGAGCGTTCATAGCTGGGCTCATTGCCCCAATGCAGCGAATAGGTATAGCGGTGCTCAGTGCCGGGTTGCAGCGGCTCATGCGGCCGCCAGTAGGCCACTATGTTGTCGTATATTTCGCGGTTGGTGGGGATTTCCACCAGCCGGACCACGCCACTGCCCCAATCCTCGTGCGGGGTGACCCAGACAGAGGGGCGTTTGTGGTAAAGCGCTTCAAAATCGGCGAAATCTTCGGGGTCGCGCGGGCGCTGCATCAGACCAAAGCCCTGCGGGTTTTCATCGACAAAGCTGGACACTTGCAGGTCACGAGGGTTGGCCAGCGGACGCCACAGCATTTCACCCGCGCCGTTATGGATCAGCAACCCGTCGCTGTCATGCACCGCCGGGCGGAAATCACTGAAACGGTCGCGGTTGGTTTCATCAAAGAAAAACATCGATGTCAGCGGTGCGATGCCTGCGTGCTCAAGCGGGACACGCGGGTAAAGCCGGGCGTCGACCTCGGTTTTCACCACGTCGGAGCCGGTGACCTCAAAGCTGTAGACGCCGGTGGTTGAAGGGCTGTCCAGCAGGGCATGGATACGGGTGATGGTGTCGCCGGGGGCGGGGGTCTCGATCCAGAAATCGGTGAAATCGGGGAATTCCTCGCCGTCCGCGTCGCCGGTTTTCAGCGCCAGACCCCGGGCTGATACGCCGTAGACCTGCCCCTTGGCATGGGCGCGAAAATAGCTGGCCCCCTGAAACACCATGTATTCCTGAAATATCCCCGGTTTTTCCAGCTCATCGCGAAGGCGAAAGCCGGAATATCCCAGGGTTTTATCAATCGGAAGGTCCGGGGCTTTATCGGTGCGGTCAAACAGATCAAGATCAAACAGCACCGGTTTGGCCATGCCGTTTTCAACCACATTCACCGTTACCGGGCGCGGATAATACAGGCCGGGATGAAAGAAATCCACCCGCTGGGGTCGGTCGGATTTGGCCCAGAGCGCGTTGTTACCGTTGAACCAGAAAAGCCGGTATTGATCATAACTCAGGTCACGCCAGGCCTTGGGCACTTTTGGGCGCGGCATATAGGGGTTGCGGGCCATCCGGGCGGCACGGGCGCGCAGGGCCTCAATGGAAAATGCCACTGACGCCCCAAGCTGTGCCCCGGCCATCGTTGCCAATGTCGCCGCCGGGTAAGTGCTGGCAAGGGCGCCAAATGCGGCGGCACTTGAAAGGAATGAGCGGCGGCTGATCACTGTGTTACACCGCCTTTGGGTTGCGCCAGGGGTGAGATTTAAACCAAGCCACAGAATAGGCCACAATGATCAGCGCTGCAATGCCAATGAAATTGGCCAGCACCATGTTCCAGGTGGTGCGCCCGATCTGATCCATCACAAAGCCGCTGAGGCGGGCAAAGAACATCGAGAACACGAACACTGCCAAAGATTGCTGACCGACCTTCATGATCACCGCCAGAGTGCCGCGCCAGAGCATGGCCGCCCAGCCGCTGCCTTTGGCAACCAAGTGGTGCCCCTTAACGCCCGCCGCCGCCCAGAAAAGATAGGCCAGCGCCAGAAAATGCACATAGCGCAGGATGGCGAAATCTGTTTTGCTGATCGCCCATTTATTGCCAATGCGCCAATCGCGCGCCCAGCCAAAGCCAAACTCGCGCACACCTATATTTGACAGCGGAATATTGCCCACAACAATCACAGCGGCGACAATCAACAGCGTTTTGTTCACTGGCGGGGCCGGAATCCAGCCGATCATCAGGGCAAAGCCGGTAAAGAAGATGAGCTGCCAGCCGAAGGGGTTGAAAAACCATTTGCGATCCGACCATGGCTCGGCCGGGAAGGCGAGGTGCAGGTTTTCCAAGCCCAGAGGTGCCAGAATATTGCCTTGGGCAAACAGCCAAACCGTGACAACGCCCAAAGCGGCGGCAAGCAGGTGGATGCGCGACAAGGCGATCACCAGCGGCATCATCGCCAGAATAACCAGATACATCGGCAGAATATCAAAATAATTCGGCACATAGGTGAGGGTAAACAGCCCCACCAGTTCAGGCCCCGGATCGGCGAAAAATTTCCACAGGTTAAGCGAGCCGATATAGTTTTTGTCGGAAATCCCGGTCTGATCAATCGCCGCCAGCAGGGCCGCGATGGCGAAAAACATCGCGATATGTGACCAATAGACCTGCCACACCCGATACGACACCCGCGCCGACCCCATCATCCAGCCCCTGCGCTGAAACGCCCGGCCAAAGGCGATGGCCGAGGCCATGCCCGAGCAGAACACAAAAATTTCGGTGGCATCGGAAAAGCCCCAGCGGGCGGGGATCCAACTGGTGAAAAAATTACGCGGCGTGTGGGCCATGAGGATGATGAACATCGCCAGCCCGCGAAAGAAATCCAGACGCGGATCGCGCACCGTTGCCGGGGCGGCGGATATGGCGGCGGCCGCTACCGGGCCGGTGGTCACGGGGCTTTGGCCGAGGGGGGTATTTGATGTCAATGTGCTCATTGCGCCGGGATTTTCATCTCATGGTGGAGGGAGGCCGCGCGGCCCCGTTCAATTAAATCATGCCGTATTGCGGCATAACGATCCTGGTGGCCACCGCGCAAGGCTGTTCTGTCGGATAAAATTGCCTCGGCCTCCTCAAGATAGCCTGCCCGGATGGCGGCGTCGATGGTGAGGCGCTCAAACACGTCGCGCTGGGCGTGGCTGCCGCCGATTGTCGGCATCATGCGCCGGGCCTGCGCCAGATTGATATAGGCCGCTGCGTAATCCGCCTCGCCAAAGGCCTCAAGCCCGGCGGCGGCGGCAAGGCCGGGGTGGGCGGCGATGGCGGCCCCCTCGCAATGCCCGTCCGAGGCTTTGCGCCGCATCCGGCCCATCAGTTTGGTCACGGCCGCGTCGTGATTGCCATCCACCAGCGCCAGAAGATAATGCAGATCGGCGAATATCAGGCAGCCATCTTCGGCGCGGTTTGCCGAGAGTTCCGCCAGTTCGCCCCAGCGGTTGCCCACGTCAATGCCTTCCAGTTCCAGCCGCATCAGCATCGAGGTGCCGTTGGATATATCGCGGTAATCATCGGTTTTATCGGCCCGTACTTCGCGGTCATAGAGATCAAGCACCACATCAATTTCACCTTGATCAAGATGCATCAACGCCTTGTGCCACCAGACATGATAACGAAAATTGTTGCAATGCGCCCAAGCGCCTTCGCGGCCCTCAAGCCAGTTCAACCCACCTTTGGAATTGCCCGTCATATCAAACACATGCGCCACTGCGTGCAGGCCCCATGCATCATCAGCCGCCAGCTCCAGCCCTTGGCGCCCGGCGGCTTCGGCGCGTGTGTAATCGCCGGTTTCCTCAAGCGTGAAGGCGTGACACCCGAGCACATAACCGCGCGCCGGATGATCCGGTGCATAGGCCGAAAGTGCCGCCTCGATTGAGCGGCGCATACCGGCGCTGTCGCCCAGAATAAAGCGGATGGCGTGGCTGATCTTGAGCGCAAGGGTGTCTTCCGGCGCGGCCAAAAGAATACCTTCCATCGCCGCAATCGCCCCGCGCGGGCTGCCTTTGAGCCAGACATCAAGCGCGGTTACAAACGCCTCTTCGCGGGCATTGGCCGGGCGCGTGAGGCGTGCCATCTGCGCCGCTTCCAGCGCCTCGCGGGCGGTCTCAACCATCTCAACCCGGCCCAGCATCATGCAAAACAGGCCTTTGGCGGCGTGCCCCATGGCGAAATCAGGCTCGGCCTCAAGCAGCGCGCCCAGATGGGTGGGCGTTGCCGCCCCATGGGCCAGAAAGGCCAGGATCATCCGGTTCCAATGGTCAAGTGAGGCGGTGGTTCTCAGGGGGGTAGGTTGTCTGAGAATGTCATAGTTTTGAATCATTACAATGCTCTTTTGATCTTGAGTGGGGCGCGTTTGTTATAGTTAAAATAAACGGTTAATGGCGCGGTCGCGCTAGGCGGTCACGCTTATGTGACCCAATGTCAGGGCCGGGCCGGGGCCTGTGGTGCCTGAATTTGCAATTATGCCAATGTATCATGGGCTTAGAAGGTTGACTGATTTGAGGATGTTTCACTGTGGCGCAGCGGCCTGAGTGACAATTGTTGCAAAAATCGCGTCCAGTTCGGTGGCCAGCGCCTGTAACTCGGCCCCGCCCTCATCAAAATAGGGCGAAAATACCGCCGTGGGGATTTTATAGGAAAGCGTGGCGGTGCCATCATCGTTTTCGGTCACATAAAGCCGGATTGGCGCCTCGATCCCGGCGGCGATGCTGGCGTTCAACATGCGCCGGGCGTAATCATTGCGATAAAGGCCAAACACCCGGTTGCCGGGAATTGTAACGCCTTGGCCCCGCGCCCCCGATGAGGCGCTGGCCTGAGTCACAATCGCGATGGGCGCGGCTTTGACGGCGGCGTTGACGCGCGTCACAAGGGTTTTGTAATCATAGCCAGTTTCGGTGATGATCCAGCCTTCGCGCGGCTCAAGCGCCTGTGCCCCAACTAAGGACGCCAGCAGCATCACGACCGCCACGGCAAGTGTTTTAAATGACATTTTATGCCCCCATCATTGATGTCTTTCCCCGCGATATACCGTCATCACCGGGTGCAATACAAATGACGTCCGCGTGTGCGGGCAATTATTCGCGTGTTTTAATGCCAGCGCTTTCAAGCACTTCGTTGGTATCCTCGCCAAAGCGCGGTGGCGGGCGGCGGTACGTCACCGGCGTTTTAGAGAATTTCAGCGGGTTGCCCAACAGGCGCAGGTGGCCGCCATCCACATCGTTGCGTTTCACCTCAACCACCACGTCGCGCGCGCGGGCCTGCTCGGATGTCAGCGCCTCGGGCAGGGTGTGGACCGGGCCAACCGGCACTTTGAGGGCCTCAAGCCCGGCGATAATCTCGGCTGTGGTGCGGGCTTTGAACAGCGGCTCAAGCGTGGCAATCAGGCGCTCGCGGTTTTCAATCCGGGCGACATTGGTGGCGTATTCCGGCGTATCGGCAAGGCCCCCGACCCCAAGATAGCCCATGGCGCGGCGAAACTGCGCATCATTGCCCACCGCCAGCAGGATATGCCCGTCGGCGCTGTCAAACAGTTGATAAGGCACGATATTTGGGTGGGCATTGCCCCGGCGCACCGGGGGGTTGCCTGAGGTCAGATAATTCAGCCCCTCATTGATCATCCAGGCCATTTGTGTGTCAACCAGCGCCAGATCAATATGTTGCCCCTCGCCGGTTTTATCGCGGTGGCGCAGGGTGGCAAGAATGCCCACGGTGGCGTACATGCCGCACATCACGTCCGAGATGCCAACCCCCACTTTCATCGGCGCGCCGTCCGGCTCTCCGGTCAGGCTCATGATCCCGCCCCAGCCCTGCGCCATCAGATCATAACCCGGTTTGGTGGCATTCGGCCCGGTCTGGCCAAAGCCGGTGATCGAGCAATAGATCAGCTTGGGATGTTTGGCGCAAAGGGCCGCGTGATCAAGGCCGTATTTCGCCAGCCCGCCGGTTTTGAAATTCTCGATCAGCACATCGGCCTGTGCGGCGAGCGCATGGATGATCTTTTGCCCTTCGGGGGTGGAAATATCCACCGCGATGGATTTTTTGTTGCGATTGGCGCACATGAAATAGGCCGAAAGATCGGTGGGATTGCCGTGTGCGTCTTTGGCATAGACCGGCCCCCAGCTCCGGGTGTCATCGCCGCCCGAGCCGGGATTTTCAATCTTCCAAATCTCAGCCCCCAGATCGCCCAGCAGTTGGGTGCAGGTGGGGCCGGCAAGAATGCGCGTGAGATCCAGCACTTTTAATCCATCAAGGGGGCCGGGCATGGGCAAATCCTTTCTGTGGTTTCGCCTAAGGGGCGGTTGTTGGCGATAATCTGTCAGCCCTGCGGGGCAGTTGCAATGAAAGATGCGGTTATTCTGAGCTGTTCTCAATCGCGGTGCCCCAGTCGCGGCATCGGGCCATCAGGGCGGTGGGCAGGGCGGCATCGGTGTATAAGGTGGTGATCTGGGCAAGCGACGCGATCCGCACCGGCGCGTGGCGGCTGAATTTGCTGTGATCGGCGACCAGAAATGTTTCCTGTGCATGGGCCAGCGCCGCGCGGCTGACGGCAATTTCATGCAGGTCAAAATCAAGCATGTCGCCGGTTTCACTCAGCGCCGAACAGCCCAGAATGGCCATATCAAAGCTGAAATTCTCAATGGTCTGCACCGCCAGCGCGCCGGTTAGGCCACCATCGGCACGGCGCAGGGTGCCGCCCGCAAGGATGATCTCGCACTCGCGGTTGGCGGTCAGGATTTGCGCTACGTTGATATTATTAGTCACCACCATCAGGTTTTTGTGGCCCAAAAGTTCATGTGCCACGGCCTCGGTTGTGGTGCCGATATTAAGAAAGATTGACGCTTCATTAGGGATTGCCTTGGCACAGGCGCGGGCGATGGCGCGTTTGCCGGACTCATTAAGACGCCTGCGTTCTTCATAGACAATGTTGACCACCCCCGAGGGCATAATCGCCCCGCCATGCACCCGCGTAAGCCTGCCGGAATTGGCCAATTCCGTCAGATCTCGGCGGATGGTTTGCACGGAAACGCCGAATCGCTGCGCCAGATCCTCAACCTTCACCTTGCCCTCAGCGCGGGCAATTTCAATGATGTCAGGCTGTCTGAACGTCTGGGACAAAGCGGTATCTTTCAGTATTGCGACAAGTGGCCTTGAAAACGAACATAAACGAAAGCGCGATATTGACAAGTTTAGCGGTTTCATGGTTCGTATGCATTCTTATCTGAGGCTTGGAGGCCCCACATGTCAACATCATCGAGTAGCCCTGAAATTGATCTTTTCATCATCGGCGGCGGTGTGAATGGCTGTGGCATTGCCCGCGACGCGGCGGGGCGGGGCTTGCGGGTGGAACTGGCCGAGATGGGGGATTTGGCCTCGGCCACCTCATCGGCTTCAACTAAGCTCTTCCATGGCGGGCTGCGCTATCTGGAATATTTTGAGATCCGACTGGTGCGCAAGGCGCTGATTGAGCGTGAAGTGCTGCTTCAGATGATGCCGCATATTAGCTGGCCGATGCGGTTTGTCCTGCCTTATCATAGGGATATGCGATATGAGGGCGGCACGCCGACATCAAAATTACTGGGATTTTTCATGCCTTGGCTGCGCGGGCGGCGTCCCGCCTGGCTGATCCGGCTGGGGCTTTTCTTGTATGATCACCTTGGCGGGCGCAAGATTTTGCCGGGGACAACATCGGTTGATCTGACCACGGATGTGGCCGGAAAGGTGCTTCAGGAGCGGTTCAAAAAGGCCTATGAATATTCCGATTGCTGGGTCGAAGACAGCCGTCTGGTGGTGCTGAATGCCCGCGATGCGGTGGCGCGCGGGGCGGTGATTAACACCCGAACCAAGGTGATCCGCGCCGAGCGGTTGGCGGATCATTGGGTGGTGACGCTGGAGGATATGGTAAGCGGCGAAACCCGTGACGTGCGCGCTAAAATGCTGGTCAATGCCGCCGGTCCGTGGGTTGAGGATATTATCAGCAACAAGGCCCATATCAACACGCGCGAGGGCATCCGGCTGGTGCGCGGCAGCCATATTGTGACGCGCAAATTGTTTGATCACGACAAAAGCTATCTCTTTCAGGGTGAGGATGGCCGGATCATTTTTGCCATACCTTATGAGAACGATTTCACGTTGATTGGCACCACTGAGGCGACCCATAAAAACCCCGATGAAAAGCCGGTTTGCACCGAGGCGGAATCTGCGTATCTTGTTGAATTTGCCTCTAAATATTTCCGTAAACCTGTCAGTAAAGATGATATTGTCTGGTCCTATTCCGGGGTGCGGCCGCTTTATGATGACGGGGCGTCATCGGCGACGGCGGCCACGCGGGAATATGTGCTGACGGTCAATCAGGAGGGCGGCGCGCCGGTGCTGAATATCTTTGGCGGCAAGATCACCACCTACCGGATTCTGGCCGAGGCTGCGCTGGATAAAATCGCGCCGTTCTTTGACAATCTGCCGGGGAAATGGACCGCTGGCGTGGCCATGCCCGGCGGGGATTTTGCCGTAGATGGCGTTGAGGGATTAATTGCTGATCTTAAGAAGGATTACCCGTTTCTCAGTCCTTTTTGGGCGCGGCGGCTGATTAAGGCCTATGGCACAGAAGCCGGGGAGGTCTTGGGCGAGGCCACATCCGCCGATGATCTGGGGCAGGATTTTGGCGCCACCTTGACGGCGCGCGAAGCGAGCTGGCTGATCCGCCATGAATTTGCCCGTTCAGCCGAAGACATTGTCTGGCGGCGCTCAAAAATCGGACTGCGGATGAGCCAAGATGAGATTGCAACGCTGCAAGATTGGGTGGCGCAGGAGGTCAAAGCACAGTGAGATGCTTGCGCTTGTGGGCAGGCATTGTCAGACTGGGCGTTAACTCAGATTAAAAAATATTAAGGGGTGAGCATGAGCCATATTCTTGCGATTGATCAGGGGACCACCTCAAGCCGGGCGATTTTGTTTGACGCTAAGATGCAGATCAAAGCCGTGGCGCAGGAGGAATTCCCGCAGCATTTTCCAGCCTCGGGATGGGTTGAGCATGACCCCGATGACCTGTGGCAGACCACCTTGCGCACTTGCCGCGAGGTGCTGTCCAAAACGGACGCAAAAGTAGCGGCCATTGGCATTACCAATCAGCGCGAAACCACCATTGTGTGGGACCGAAAAACCGGCGAGCCGGTGCATAATGCCATCGTCTGGCAGGATCGGCGCACGGCGGATTATTGTCGCGAACTGCGCGAGGCGGGGCAGGGGGATATGGTCACGGCAACCACCGGCCTGTTGCTGGATCCGTATTTTTCCGGCACAAAACTGCGCTGGATTTTGCAGAATGTTGAGGGCGCGCGGGCAAGGGCAGAAAACGGGGATTTGTTGTTTGGCACGGTGGATTGTTTTCTGATCTGGAAGCTGACCGGCGGGCGGGTTCATGCCACTGATGCCACCAACGCCGCGCGCACGCTGCTGTATGACATCCACAAAGGTGCGTGGAGCGCGGATATTTGCCAACTGCTTGATATTCCTATGAATATGCTGTCTGAGGTCAAAGACTGCGCCGCTGATTTTGGCATGAGTGAGGCGGGTATTTTGGGCGTTTCCCTGCCCATTCGCGGCGTCGCCGGGGATCAGCAGGCGGCCACGGTGGGGCAGGCGTGCTTCAATCCTGGCATGATGAAATCGACCTATGGCACTGGCTGTTTTGCGCTGCTTAATACTGGCGACGCGCCGGTGATGTCGAAAAACCGGCTGCTGACGACGATTGCGTATCAGTTGGATGGCAAGCCGACCTATGCGCTGGAAGGCTCGATTTTTATCGCTGGTGCGGTGGTGCAATGGCTGCGTGATGGGTTGAAAATTATCAGCGATGCCAAGGAAACGCAGGCCCTCGCTGAGGCGGCAGATGCGGGTCAGAATGTGGTCATGGTCCCGGCGTTTACCGGTCTTGGCGCGCCGTATTGGAATGCGGACTGTCGCGGCGCGGTGTTTGGGTTGACGCGAAACACCGGCCCAGAGGAATTTGCCCGCGCGGCGCTGGAAAGTGTGGGCTATCAGACCCGCGATTTGTTGACTGCGATGCAAAGCGATTGGGCCGGGGATGCGCAGGCGGTGCTGCGCGTAGACGGGGGCATGAGTGCGTCAGATTGGACGATGCAGTTTTTGGCGGATATTATCGGCGCGCCGGTGGATCGGCCTGAGGTTTTGGAGACCACAGCGCTGGGGGCGGCATGGCTGGCGGGGATGCAGGCCGGGGTTTATCCGGACAAGGATGAGTTTGCCAAAACATGGGCGTTGCAACGGCAGTTTATCCCGCAGATGGATGAGCAAACGCGCAGCCGTAAATATGGCGACTGGAAGCGGGCGGTTGCGGCGACGATGGCTTATTGAGTTCATAAGCCACCGTCGGTTGCAAAGAACACGCTGGAATTTCGGCCCGATAATGAGCTAAAAGAAATAACCGGCAGGCAAGGGGCGATGATCAAAATGAGCGATAAATTATTTGGCACCGATGGCGTGCGGGGCCGGGCGAATACCTGGCCGATGACCGCTGAGATGGTGCTTAAACTGGCCGCTGCCGCCGGGCGCTATTTTCGCCGTGACAAGAATGAACACCGGGTGGTGATTGGCAAAGATACGCGGCTTTCGGGCTATATGATTGAAAACGCTTTGACCGCCGGGTTTAC
The DNA here is from genome assembly GCA_964655135.1 of uncultured Roseovarius sp. GTDB lineage: Bacteria > Pseudomonadota > Alphaproteobacteria > Rhodobacterales > Rhodobacteraceae > Roseovarius. The sequence goes on from CAZZKL010000022.1 coordinate 18,536, forward strand.
CTCAACGGGCATGGATGTGTTTTTGCTGGGGCCGGTGCCGACGCCTGCAATCGGCTATCTCACCCATAGTTTGCGGGCAGATCTGGGCGTGATGATCTCGGCAAGTCATAACCCGGCTTGTGACAATGGCATCAAGTTTTTCGGGCCTGACGGGTTTAAATTATCCGATGAGGCCGAGGCCGAAATTACCCGGCTGTTGCAGGCCGGTGTGGCCCCGTGTGAGCCGGAAAATATCGGCCGGGCGCGGCGGATTGATGACGTGCGCGGGCGCTATGTGGAATATGCCAAAACCACCTTTCCGCGCGGCAAACGGCTTGACGGGCTGCGCATCGTGGTGGATTGCGCCAATGGCGCGGCCTACCGCACCGCGCCTGAAGTGTTGTGGGAGCTGGGGGCCGAGGTGATCCCCCTTGGGGTTGAGCCTAACGGGTTGAATATTAACAAGGATTGCGGCTCAAACCATCCAGAGCTTGCAGCCCGTAGGGTGGGTGAAACCCACGCTGATTTGGGCATTTGTCTGGATGGCGATGCCGACCGGGTGATCTTGATTGATGAGCAGGGGCAGGTCTCGGACGGCGATCAGATCATGGGGCTGATCGCGTCGCGCTGGGCGCGTGAGGGGCGGCTGCAGGGCAATGCGCTGGTGGCGACGGTGATGTCAAATCTGGGGCTTGAGCGGTTCCTTGAGGCGCAGGGTATTGGGCTGGAACGCACCAATGTGGGCGACCGGTATGTGGTTGAGCGGATGCGCGCGGGCGGGTTCAATCTGGGCGGGGAACAATCCGGCCATGTGGTAATGACCGATTTTGCCACTACCGGTGACGGGTTGATTGCCGCGCTGCAATTTCTGGCGGCAATGGTCGAGACCGGGCAAAAGGCGTCTGAGCTGGCGCGGGTGTTTGAGCCGGTGCCGCAAAAGCTGATTAATGTGCGCTTTAAGGCGGGCAAAACCCCGTTGGAGGCGGACCCGGTGCAACAGGCGATTGCCGAGGGTGAGGCGGCACTCAATGGGGTCGGGCGATTATTGATCCGCAAGTCGGGCACCGAGCCGTTGATCCGGGTGATGGGTGAGGCAGAAGACCTCGCGCTGCTGGATCAGGTGCTGAACCGCATCACGCAAGCGGTTCGCGACGCAAGCTGACGCATATAGAGTGGACAAGCCGCGCAAAACCCGCTCAGTTGCCCCAAAAGCAATACGCGGGGGATGTGATGAACACTATCAAATGGACCGGTGAGGCCGAGCAGGGATACCCCTATTGGTGGGATGCCCTGACCGATGAGGCAAGCGATGACGGGCTGTCGGAACGCTGTGATTTATTGGTCATTGGCGCGGGCTTTACCGGGCTTTCGGCGGCAATTGCGGCGCAGGAGTGCGGCGCGAAAGTGGCCGTGGTGGATGCAGGCGAGCCGGGCAAGGGCGCGTCCACCCGCAATGGCGGCATGTTTGGTGCGCATCCGCGTCTGAGCTGGGATAAGCTGGCGGCGGAATATGGCGCGGAATTGGCCGATGCGTTGATGGCCGAAAGCGCGCCCGCGACGGCGTGGACAAGGGCGCTGATTGAGGCCGAGGGGATTGAGTGTGATCTGCAACAGACGGGCCGATTGCAACTGGCCTGGACCGAGACGCATTTTAACAATCTCAAGCGGCTGGTGCAGCATGTGACCGAGAAATCCGCCGTGAAAATGCGGCTGGTTGAGCGCGATGAACTGGCAAAAGAAATCACCACCGAGCGTTATTTTGGCGGCGCGGTTCTGGAAGAACATTGCGGGTTGCATCCGGCGAAGTTTCATCAAGGCCTGATGCGGGCGACGCGGCGCAGGGGCATCCCGGTGGTGGGCCATGCGAATGTGACAAAGCTGGACCGTGAAGGCACCGGGTTTGTCGCCCGCACGGGCAAGGGCGATATTCGCGCCGACAAGGTGGTACTGGCGACTAATGGCTATACCGCAAAGCCGTTTGGCTGGTACGCGAAACGGATTTTTGCCTTGCCAAGCTATATTATCGCCACCGAGGCGCTTGATGCCAATCTGCTGGGCCACCTTGCACCGGGGCGGCGGATGATGGTGGAAACCCGGGCGCGGCACAGCTATTTTCGCATCTCGCCTGACGGCACGCGCATTTTGTTTGGCGGGCGCGCGGCGATGGTGGATGTGGATATGGCCAAGGCCGCGCGGCGGCAGTTTGAAACCATGTGCGAGGTCTGGCCCGAGCTGCGCGATGTCAAGCTCAGCCATGTCTGGACCGGCAATACCGGCTATAGCTTTTCGCACGCGCCGAATGTGGGCGCAGATAACGGGCTGCATCACGCCATGGGGTTTTCCGGCTCGGGCACTGTGATGGCGCCTTATCTGGGGGCTAAGGCCGCGTATCAGGCGATGGGCGACGCGCGCGGCGAAACAGCGTTTTCCCATACGGCCTTTAACGGCTATTGGGCACATCCGTTTCAAAAACCGCATTTCCTTAAGGCCGCAGATATTTGGTATCGCAATTTTGTCGACCGCAAGGAAAGCTGGCAAAGCCGGTGAGGTGACCCACTTTGTGACCGGCAGGGGGATTGACCGGGCGCAGCGTTTGCCATTATAAATGAACAAGTGTTCAATAAATGGCAAAGCCGGAGGCTGACGCGATGTTCAACGCAACCATGCAATTTGATCTGGGCGAGGATGTGAATGCGCTGCGCGATATGGTGCATCGCTGGGCGCAGGAGCGGATCAAGCCGATGGCCGCCGAGATTGACCGCAGCAATGTTTTTCCACATGAGCTGTGGGCCGAGATGGGCGAATTGGGCCTTTTGGGCGTCACTGTGCCCGAGGAATATGGCGGCGCGGGGATGTCGTACCTCGCGCATGTGATCGCGGTTGAGGAGATCGCCCGCGCCTCGGCCTCGGTCAGCCTGTCATATGGCGCGCATTCCAATCTTTGCGTCAATCAGATCAAGCTGAATGGCAGCGATGAGCAGCGCGCGAAATACCTGCCCGGGCTGATATCGGGCACCCATGTGGGGGCCTTGGCGATGTCCGAGGCGGGGGCGGGCAGTGATGTGGTGTCAATGAAACTGCGGGCCGAAAAGCGCAATGATCATTACCGGCTTAACGGCAGTAAATACTGGATCACCAACGGGCCGGACGCGGATACGTTGGTGGTTTACGCCAAGACCGATGCGCAGGCTGGCTCTAAAGGCATCACCGCCTTTATCGTTGAAAAATCCATGAAAGGCTTTTCCACAAGTCCGCATTTTGACAAGCTGGGGATGCGGGGCAGCAACACCGCCGAGCTGATTTTTGATGACGTCGAAGTGCCGTTTGAAAACGTGCTTGGAGAGGAGGGCAAAGGCGTGCGCGTCCTGATGTCGGGCCTTGATTACGAGCGTGTGGTGCTGGCGGGCATCGGCACCGGCATCATGGCGGCGTGTCTGGATGAGGTCATGCCCTATGTGGCCGAGCGCCAGCAATTTGGCACGGCGATTGGCAATTTCCAACTGATGCAGGGCAAACTGGCCGATATGTACACCGCGATGAATTCGGCGCGGGCCTATGTCTATGAGGTGGCCAAGGCGTGCGACCGTGGCGATGTCACCCGTCAGGACGCGGCGGCGTGTTGTCTTTATGCCTCGGAAGAGGCGATGAAACAGGCGCATCAGGCGGTGCAGGCCTTGGGTGGCGCGGGGTTCTTGGCTGACGCCCCGGTTGCGCGGCTTTTCCGCGACGCTAAACTAATGGAGATCGGCGCGGGCACGTCTGAGATCAGACGCATGTTGATAGGCCGTGAACTGGTGGGGGCGATGAAATGAGAACCTTATTTTTACTCGTATTCATGGCCGCACCGGTGGCGGCACAGGATTTTGAATTCTCAACGGCGGCGGTCGAGGGCTGCCTTGCGGGTCTGGGATCTGGCGAGGATGCGCGCGCCTGTATCGGGGCGTCGGCCAATGCCTGCATGGCCACGGATGCGGGGGGCACAACCGTTGGCATGGGGGCCTGTCTCAGCCGCGAGTTGAGCTATTGGGATGATCGTCTGAACGCGGCTTACGGCGTGGCCATGGCGGCGGCGCGGGCCACGGATACGGAGATGGCTGATCTTGGGTCCGCAGCACCGCATCAGGCCCCGGCCTTGCGCGAGATGCAGCGCGCGTGGATCACATTTCGCGATGCCAAATGTGATCATGCCCGCTCGCTTTGGGGTGGGGGCACCGGTGGCGGTCCGGCCACAGTGGACTGCCTGATGCAAACCACCGGCGCGCAGGCGCTTTATCTTGAAACTGTGGCCTTGGATTACTGATGCTGACGCAAGGCCAATCTTACGGCGCGCTTGTGGCCGGGTTTAGCTGGGACCTGCCCGAGCGTCTGAATATGGCGACGCAGGTTTGCGACGGTTGGGCCGCGCGCGCGCCTGAGCGGGTGGCGATCATTGATCTGACGGGCGGGCGGCGCGATGTGAGCTACGCCGAGTTGCGGCGGCTGGCCGATGGGTTGGCACATGATCTGGTGGCGCGCGGGGTGACGCGCGGCGACCGGGTGGGGGTGCTGCGAAGCCAAGGCGTCTGGACGGCGGCGGCGCATATTGCGGTGTGGAAAATCGGGGCAATCTCAATCCCTTTGTTCAAGCTTTTTATGCGCGATGCCCTGCAATCAAGGGTGCGCGATGCCGGGGCTGAATTTATCATCACTGATGCGGAAGGGGCGGGAATGCTGGATGGGCAAACGCCGGTCATTCCCGAAGATCTGACGCTCGGCACCGCGCCGTTTGAGACCGCCCAAACCGGCCCGGATGACCCGGCGGTGCTGATCTATACCAGCGGCACCACCGGCAGCCCCAAAGGCGCGTTGCATGGCCATCGGGTGCTCACCGGGCACCTGCCGGGGGCCGAGCTTTTCAATGATTTTCTGGGGCAGAAGAATGATGTTTTATGGACCCCCGCCGATTGGGCCTGGATTGGTGGATTGTTCAACATCCTGATGCCGGGGCTGGCTTTGGGCGTGCCGGTGGTGGCCGCGCGTATGGCCAAGTTCAGCGTGGAGGGGTGCAAGGACATCATCCGGCAGGCGGCCATTACAAATGTGTTTTTCCCGCCCACGGCGCTGCGGATGATCAAGGCTGAGGGGGCCAAAATCCCCGGCCTGCGCAGTATCGGCAGCGGCGGCGAGCCTTTGGGCGCTGAGATGCTCGAATGGGGCCGTCAGGCGTTTGGCCTGACGATCAATGAGTTTTACGGCCAGACCGAATGCAATCTGGTGGCGGGGAGTTGTCAGGCGCTCTATGAGCCGCGCCCGGGCTGCATCGGGCGGGTTGTGCCGGGGCATGAGGTGGCGGTTTTGGACAAGGCCGGGCAGCCCAGCCAAGACGAGGGCGATGTGGCGGTGAAACGCGGCTCGGCCAGTATGATGCTGGAATATTGGAACCGGCCCGAGCAGACGGCGGAGAAGTTTACAGGGGATTGGATGCTGACCGGCGACCGGGGCATTTGGGAGGGCGAATATCTGCGCTTTGTCGGCCGTGAGGATGATGTGATCACCTCGTCGGGATACCGCATTGGCCCGGCGGAAATTGAGGATTGCCTGATGCAGCACCCGGCTGTGGCGACGGTGGGCGTGGTCGGCAAACCCGACGCGATGCGCACTGAGATTGTCAAGGCCTATGTGGTGTTAAAGGATGGGATTATGCCCTCTGAAAAGCTGGAAGATGAACTTAAAGCATACGTTAAAGAACGCCTTGCAAGGTATTCATATCCAAGGGAAATAGGCTTTTTGAATTCCCTGCCAATGACCGTAACCGGCAAGGTGATCCGCAAGGATTTGAAGGCCCGCGCAATAAAGGAGACTTGCGAATGAAACTGGGCAGTTCGGTTCTGACATCCTCTGAGGATTTCAAGGTTAATCAAGCGGCAAACACGGCGGCGCTGGATGCGGTTGCTGAGGCGGCAAAACTGGCAGCGGCGGGCGGCGGGGAGGCACCGCGCGAGCGGCACCTGAGCCGGGGTAAGATGCTGCCGCGTGACCGGGTGGCCAACCTGCTGGACCCCGGCAGTGCATTTCTTGAAATTGGCGCCACGGCGGCGCATGGGCTTTACGGCGGGGCCGCGCCCTCAGCCGGGGTCATCGCCGGGGTGGGCCGGGTATCCGGGCTGGAGTGCATGATCGTTTGCAATGACGCCACCGTCAAAGGCGGCACATACTATCCGATGACGGTCAAAAAACACCTGCGCGCGCAGGAGATTGCCGAGGAATGCCATTTGCCGTGCATTTATCTGGTGGATAGTGGCGGCGCCAACCTGCCCAATCAGGATGAGGTTTTCCCCGACCGCGATCACTTTGGCCGGATTTTTTACAATCAGGCGCGGATGAGTGCCAAAGGCATTGCGCAGATTGCCGTGGTCATGGGCTCGTGTACCGCTGGCGGGGCTTATGTGCCTGCCATGTCGGACGTGACGATTATTGTGAAAGATCAAGGGACTATCTTTTTGGCCGGACCGCCTTTGGTCAAGGCGGCAACCGGCGAAGAGGTGACATCCGAGGATTTGGGCGGCGGCGATGTGCATACGCGGCTTTCAGGCGTGGCGGACTATTTGGCCGAGGATGATGCCCATGCGTTGGCCTTGGCGCGCCGGGCTGTGGCCGGGTTGAACCGGGTGAAGCCGGTCACGGTAAACTGGGCGACGCCCGAGGAGCCGGCCTATGATCCGGCGGAATTATTGGGGGTTGTGCCCGGGGATTTGCGCACGCCTTATGACATCCGCGAGGTGATTGCGCGGGTGGTGGATGGATCACGATTTGATGAGTTCAAGCGGCGCTACGGCGAGACGCTTGTGTGTGGCTTTGCCCATATTACCGGCTGTCCGGTGGGGATTATTGCCAATAACGGCGTGTTGTTTTCCGAGGCCGCACAGAAGGCCGCGCATTTCATTGAGTTGTGCTCGCAGCGTAATATCCCGCTGGTGTTTTTGCAAAATATCACCGGCTTCATGGTGGGCCGGAAGTATGAAAATGAGGGCATCGCGCGCCACGGGGCCAAGATGGTCACGGCGGTGGCCACCACCAATGTGCCCAAGGTGACGATGGTGATTGGCGGCTCATATGGCGCGGGGAATTACGGCATGTCGGGGCGCGCGTACAGCCCGCGTTTCATGTGGTCGTGGCCCAATTCGCGGATCAGCGTGATGGGTGGCGAGCAGGCGGCGGGTGTGCTGGCCACGGTCAAACGGGCGGCGATTGAGCGTAAGGGCGGGGAGTGGTCAGCTAGCCAAGAAGCCGCATTCAAGCAGCCGACGATTGACATGTTTGAGGCGCAAAGCCACCCGCTTTATGCCTCGGCCCGGCTGTGGGATGATGGCATCATTGACCCGCGCAAATCGCGTGAGGTGCTGGCGCTGTCGCTCAGTGCCGCCCTTTGTGCGCCGATTGAGGAAACCCGTTTTGGCGTGTTTCGGATGTGATATGAGCAACCGCAAAGGAACAGGATATAACCCATGCGGATGATACTCAGGGGCATAACGCTGACGGCGCTGACCATTTTGGTCATGTTCTATGTGGCGCGCAATGTTGATGACACCCGCCCGGTGCGCAACCGTTGTGAGATTGGCGCGGTTCTGAGCGGCGACAGTGTGGTGCTTGAATGCCGCGGGGCCGGGCAGACAAAGGTAAATATTGCCGGGGTTGATGCGCCGAATATTGAGGCTCCGGGCTGTGCTGAGGAGCTGGCCTTTGGCACCTTGGCGGCAGAGCGGTTGCAAAGCCTGATTGCGGGCGGGCAGGTGCAGATTGAGCGGCTTGCGGGGGGGAATACGCCGCCGTTGATCCGGCTGCTGATTGATGGCGAGGACGTGGCCGCGCGGCTGGTGCGCGAAGGGCTTGCGGTGGCTTTTGTCGGTGGCGCGCGGATTAATTGGTGTGAAAAACTGGGGGCACCATGAGCAAACCTGCCCTCGCAGGGCGGCCCCAC
>CAZZKL010000023.1:0-26280 GCA_964655135.1 uncultured Roseovarius sp.
AGTGCCGGCCTGTCACGCCGGAGGTCGCGGGTTCGAGTCCCGTCAACCGCGCCACCGCTGCCCCCATGGATCGATTGTCAGATGTCTGCGCGGTTGTAGCTCAGTTGGTTAGAGTGCCGGCCTGTCACGCCGGAGGTCGCGGGTTCGAGTCCCGTCAACCGCGCCACTTTTATCTATCTCACGGCGCAAAGCGCCTCCGATGGGGCGGGCTGACCGCCCGGCGCATGGTCATGCGCTTGGGCGTTGGCTGATGTTTTCAGGTGGCGGCAAACGACGCCTGATTTTCTCTGGCAACCGGATTTGGCTCAGATAGGCGGCAACGGAGGCGATAATGCAAGTCTTTGCTTGCAAGCCGGGCGTGGCAGACCTAAAAAGGCCCGGATTTTATGGGGTCGCAGGGATGCGGCCATTTAGCAATGGATGAGGACGAACATGCAGGTCACTGAGACGCTGAACGAGGGCCTGAAGCGGGCCTATAAGATGATCCTTTCAGCGGCGGAGCTGGATGAGAAGGTCAATGAAAAGCTGAAAGAAGCGCAGCCCACTATTGAGTTGAAGGGCTTTCGCAAGGGCAAGGTGCCGATGGCGCTGCTGAAGAAGAACTATGGTCAGAAGGTTCTGGGCGAGGCGATGCAAGAAGCCGTGGACAGCGCCATGGGCAAGCATTTTGAAGAGGCTGGCGTGCGCCCGGCGGGTGAGCCGGATGTGAAGATGGCCAATGAGGAATGGAAAGAGGGCGACGATGTTGAGATCGAGATGTCCTATGAGGCATTGCCCGACATTCCTGAGGTCGACCTGAAGGCGGTCAAGCTGGAGCGGCTGGTGGCCAAGGCCGATGACGCGGGCGTTGATGAAGCGCTGGAAAATCTGGCGCAAAGCGCGCAGGAATTTGAGGATCGTAAGAAGGGCTCCAAGGCCAAGGACGGCGATCAGATTGTGATTGATTTTCTTGGCAAGGTCGATGGCGAGCCGTTTGAGGGTGGTGCATCCGAGGATTATCCTTTGGTGCTTGGCTCAAACAGTTTCATTCCCGGCTTTGAAGAGCAGTTGGTTGGGCTGAAGGTTGAGGATGTGAAGGATGTTGAGCTGACCTTCCCCGAGGAATATCAGGCCGAACATCTGGCGGGTAAGGCGGCGGTGTTTACCTGTATTGTGAAGGCGGTGAAGGCGCCGGTGAAGGCCGAGATCAATGATGAGTTGGCACAGAAGTTTGGCGCCGATGATCTGGAGGCTTTGAAGGGTCAGATCCGTGAGAGTCTGGACGGTGAATATGCCGGGGCCTCGCGCGCAATCATGAAGCGTAATCTGCTGGACGCGCTGGATAAGCTGGTGAGTTTTGAGCTGCCGCCGACCATGGTTGAGATGGAAACCAAGCAAATCGCGCATCAGCTATGGCATGAGGAAAATCCTGATGTGCAGGGCCATGAGCACCCCGAGATTGAGCCAACCGATGAGCACAAAAGCCTGGCCGAGCGCCGGGTGCGGCTGGGGCTGCTGCTGGCGGAACTGGGGCGCAAGGCCGAGATTGATGTCACCGATGCCGAGATGACGCAGGCGGTAATGGCACAGGCGCGGCAATACCCGGGTCAGGAGCGTGAGTTTTTTGAATATGTGCAGAAAAACCCGCAGATGCGCCAACAGATGCGCGCGCCGATCTTTGAAGATAAGGTTGTGGATTATGTGATTGAACTGGCTGAGGTTTCCGAGAAAAAGATCAGCCGTGATGAGCTTAAAAAAGCGATTGAGGCAATGGAGGCTGAATAAGCCTTAACCCTTGATGAGAAAATAAAACCGGGGCCGCCCTGCCATGTGGCGGCCCCGACTGCATTCAGGCATTAATAGCGCGCGCCGATTGGAAGCGGTGAGCCAGTGCCTGTTGCAATGCAAGAGCCGCAGCTTTCTCAGTTTCGTTGGTTGCGGCTTCAATCTGTTGATTGCAGTATTGTTGCAGATCTATCTTTGATTTTTCTGCAGGTTTTGCCGGTTGGAAATGCGCGGCGGCGTCGATCTCGTCTTCGGAGATAAACACATCGTGGTAGATGCCGGAGAAATTGCGCAGCCGGTTGATGCGGTCTTCGGTGCAGTCAAGCAAGGCCGCCAATGCGGGCACTTTACCCATATCCGTCTGCTTGCCGACATAGCCATAAGGCGCATTATCCGAGCGCTTGAGTATCCGGTCCATCAGCGGATCAATCACCGTGACAATATCGGTGATGCCGGAATTTTTGGCAAATTCAAGCGATCCGATCATCAGTTCCGAGGTGGCGTAGGACACTGAATTACGGTCCTTGCCGCGCCCCAGTCTTTTGGTGTCAACGCAAAACCGGGTGGATTCCCACAGGTTTGCGTTGCGCAAAGGCGGCTGACCGCGCAGGATGTCAGAAAACACATCCGCCAGCATATGCGGACCGGTTGTTTGCAAAGCGCGCACACAAGAAACCACATTCCCGGCATCATCGAGGCCAAGGACATAAGCCGGATCAAGGTTGTCAAACTTGTCCTTTTCCATGCCGTTTTTGATCGAAACCTTCCATCCCAGACGATCGCCAAACACCCGTGCCCGGAGCTTGTACATCTGGTCGAGATAAGATTGGTATTTATGTTTATTTAACCCGTCAATAATTAAAATCATCTGCCGTTCTCCCATATCCGTGAGTTGATAAGGATAAGGTTACGGGTAATTATTGGCAAATCTATTAGGGGAATCCCGTAGTGGGTCATTATAGTAATGATTTCCGGGCAGAGGTTATTCCGGGTAAATCATACCCATCGCAATCGCGCGGCCAACCGCTTGTGGCGTGGTCAGGGCATATAATTTTTGCCGGGCCGAGCGCAGGTGCACTTCGACGGTGCGGTGCGAGATCGACAGAATATCGCCGATGTCCTGCTGCGATTTGCCCGCCGCCGTCCATTGCATGATTTCAATTTCACGGTTTGAAAGCGCGGGCGAATTGAGCAATCGCGATACCGTTTCGGAACGGATAACCATATCGTGCACATGCACCGCAACCGATTGCAGCTCGCTCATGTGCTGGGATTTCAGCATGTCCCACTCGCGGATGGAACAATCGCGCGTCAGGCTCAGGCCGCCAATATCGCCGTAAGGGCCGCGCACGGGGATGGTGATGCCCCGCTCGCTGATGCCAAATTCGCGGGCATCGTTAAATACTGTCTGGAAATGTTTGCTGCGCTCAAGGCGGCGCCAGTCAATTGGGGCGATGCTGCGGCGCGCGCCCTGAAGGGTGGGATCAATCAGGTGATAGCCGTTATCGACATAATGTTTTTGCCAGTCTTCTGAATAGGTTACATGACCATAGACCGAGCCATTGATCGGGTTCATCCCGGCATAGGCAACGTGATCAAGCTCAAACCGTTCGCGCACAAGTTTGAGAAAATCATCAAACCGGTTTTTATTCGACGGGTCGCTGTCGAGATCAATAAGATCAGTTCGTGGTTTAAAAATCTGGAGCAGCTTGCTCTCCTTACATTGGTTTTTGATCGGCATTCTCATGTTGGAATGTCTCAATAAGGGCAAGGATTGCCTGACGTTGCGGCTCGGTAATGAAATTCAACGACTGCTTCAGATTATCATATTGGGCATTGAGTTCGGTTGCGGTAGAAACAGCGGGTGTTTTATTATTCATAAATTCGAGGTCTTCAAAGAAATACGAGACATGGACATGCAGCGCATCCGCCATTTGCCACAGGCGTGAGGCGGCGACGCGGTTACTGCCGGATTCGTATTTCTGGACTTGCTGAAATTTAACCCCGATGCTGTTCGCCAAATCAGTTTGCGAAAGTTTCAGCCCCTTGCGGCGGGTTTTAATACGGTTTCCAACGGCCTTATCGATATCATTCATGTCTCCGTCAACTCCAAATAACCCAAAATATAGCAATACATTAAGCAACAATGCCCAAGTAAATCCCGCTATGGTAGAAATTTAGCACGATAATTTGCAGTTTGTCGAGCCTGAGTTGAATAACGCAATAAACGGGCATGAAAATGCCGCGCGAGAGGGCCCGCGCGGCAAATGTTTCAAAGCATATTGTGGTTAGTCGTCGTCGTTGTTTTTGGCTTCCGCTTCTGCGCTTTCTTCTGCGCTTTCTTCTGCGTTGGGAAGAATATCTTCAACGGCTTCGGCCAGATCCTCATCGTCAGAGGCGGCAGCACCAATATCGTCGAACAATTCGGCGATCTCAAAATCTGCGGCTTCTTCGGCCTCGGCGGCGGCATCCTGAATGGACTTGCCTGAGGCTTGCAACTCGGCCTCTTCAGGGGAGCGGGCGACGTTAAGCTGGATTACCGCCTCGACCTCGGCGTGCAGCGACACGATGATGTCGTGCAGGCCCAGTTCTTTGATCGGGCGGGCAAGCGACACTTGCTTGCGATCCAGCGAGAAGCCGTTTTCAGTGGCAGCATCGGCAGCGTCGCGGGTGCTGACCGAGCCATAAAGCGCGCCAGCGTCAGAGGACTGACGGATGACGATAAATTGCTGACCGTTCAGCTTGTCGGCGATTTTCTCGGCTTCCTTGCGGGTTTCCAGGTTGTCGGCTTCAAGCTGAGTTTTGCGACCCTCAAAAGCAGCGATGTTTTGCGCCGATGCCGACAGGGCCTTACCCTGGGGCAGAAGGTAATTGCGGGCAAAGCCGGGCTTTACGTCAACAACTTCGCCCATCTGGCCAAGCTTGGCGACACGTTCAAGAAGGATAACTTGCATGTCTTTCTCCTTATCTCACGGCGTAGGGAAGCAGGGCGAGAAAGCGGGCGCGTTTGATGGCGCGCGCAAGTTCACGTTGCTTCTTGGCCGAAACGGCGGTGATGCGCGAGGGCACGATTTTGCCGCGCTCAGAGATGTAGCGTTGCAGCAGGCGGGTGTCTTTGTAATCAATCGCTGGCGCGTTATCACCCGAGAAGGGGCAGACCTTGCGACGGCGGAAAAATGGTTTAGTAGCCATGGTTTATGTCCTTATCCTAAGGTGATCAACGGCGCGGGCGAAGGTCGCCGCGCTCTTCACGTTTTTGCATCATCACCGAGGGGCCCTCGGTGTGGGCGTCAACCTTGATGGTCAGCACACGCATCACATCATCATGCAGGCGCATCAGGCGCTCCATTTCCTGTACCGCCGGCGCAGGCGCGTCGGTTTTCAGGAAGGCATAGTGCCCCTTGCGGTTTTTGTTGATCTTATAGGCCATGGTTTTGACGCCCCAATACTCGTGTTCCACGAGCTTGCCGCCATTGTCGGACAGCACAGCACCAAAATGTTCGATAAGGCCTTCGGCCTGCGCGCCGGACAAATCCTGACGCGCAATCATTACATGCTCATATAGCGGCATGTTCACTCCACTTCTATCAAGGCGCATTTCAAAGGTCGGGCATGTTAGCCTTTCGCTGCCCGGCCACGAGAGACTGCGCGGTTCAGATGTATTAACGCGAAAGGAAGGCCGCCTATACGATGAATTTCCAAGTGACGCAAGTTTATTGCAGGGTCCTGGGGGGAAGTGGCTGAATTTAACCTATATACCGCCTAATTCTCGTCATGATTGTCCTGCACGATGGTAAATAACATGAATAAGATACGGGGACCAAACGATGTCTTTTCAGTCAAATGTAATCTCGGACGGGCCTTTGAAATTTCTCAAAGCTCATAAAGGCAATAAATGGAAATTGTTTAAGAATGGTGTAATTACACTGGTCGGCACAATTTTTCTTGCGGCGTCCGTCTGGGTCTGGGTCGAGCCTGTCGCGGCGGGTGATGTGGCTATGTTATTGATTAAAATGACTTTGTCATTTGTTTTATTAAGCCTGGGGTTTGTTGTAATCAATATGCTGGACGCACGCGAAAACATACCAGTGATACAGCTTGATCCGATACGCCGCCGCCTGAGTGTGACGGAACTGGGAAACCATGGTGAGCCGCTGCACACCACGCATTATTTGCTGGACGAGCTTTCAGAGATCACGATGTACGATAATCTGCTTACGGCGCGCGATATGACCGGTCGGCAGGTTGCCACTGTGGCTGTGCATGACCCGGTTGTTGGAAAAGCGATTCGCGAGGCGCTGGCCTCCTGATTATTGGGCCTCCTGATTATTGGGCCTCCTGATTATCGGGGGCTGTTCATTTTACCACATAACATGTTGAATTCTGTGGAATTGCCCTTTGCCGTGCGAAGGGTATTTTCATCTCCAAGCCGTGACCCTGCGGTGAAATATTGGAGTATGGTATGAAACCCACAGTTTTTGCGGCCGCTTTGGCGCTGAGCGCAAATATGGCCATGGCGGCCCCTGAGACATATGTTTTGGACCCAAGCCACAGTCAGATCGTTTTTTCCTATCAGCATCTTGGATTCTCAACCACGCGCGGCATGTTTGCCGGGTTTGGCGGTGAGATCAGCTTTGACCAGGACAATCCGGCGGCCTCATCGGTGTCGGTATCGATGCCGGTGCGCTCAATGATGACCGGCTGGGAAGCGCGGTTTGATCATTTCATGAGCGATGATTTCTTTGGTGCGGGGGAAGGCGATATGGTCAGCTTTACCTCGACCAGCATTGAGGTGACCGGCGACAAAACGGCCAACATTACCGGAGACCTGACAATCAATGGCACAAGTAAATCCGTGGTGTTGGACGCGGTTTTGAACAAGGCCGGGGGCCATCCGATGAAAGACGGGCAGGAATGGGCGGGTTTTAGTGCCACGACCACGCTGCTGCGGTCGGATTACGGTCTGGATATGTTTGCGCCATTTGTCAGTGATGAGGTTGAAGTGGAAATTTCTATCGAGGCTGGCAAGACGGAATAAGACCCCAATCCACTCACGGGGGGAGGGCTGCTTACCGCAAGGTGGGCGGCCCTTTTTTATGGTGCGGGCAGTGCCTGATCATGGGGAGATATTAATAAAAGGTAATTATTACGTCCGGCTTTTCGAGGCTATCTATTTGAAAAACATTGACTTTACCGTTTGTTGCACGTATAGGTTGCGACATGCTGAACGGCATATGAGCGCGGCTTCCGGGGAATTTTCTCGCAGGTCATTTTCATATCGGAACTATGCGGAGGGGCAAATACTGCAATCGCATGAGGCATTGAGCACGCATGACATTGATTACCCCCGATGACGGCCCCACGGGCCTGAGCGCTTCGGTTATATCGCTGCAAAAACAACTGAGTGATATGAAAACCGATCTTGAAGCGCTTCAGGAGAAGGTCAGGGCCGGAGACCTGGATGAGCTGAAAAATTCAACACGGGCGATTTCCGATATTCGGCAATGGCTGAAAATTGCAATAGAAGCAGAGGTGACCCTCAATGAACGTAACAAGCGCAAAAAAGGCATTGTCCGAGACTATGCCCTCGATTTCGACACCGCACGGGCTCAGATCGGGTGCCGCCTGGATCGCCTCAGAAGGGCAAGATGCCCAAATGGATTTCCTCGATAGCCTCAACGAAGGCGAATTGATGGCGCTGCCCTATTTGTTTGAGTTTTGGGCGATGGAGCATCAACTGCCCCCGGAAGGCGTTTGGCGGGCTTGGGTGATCATGGGCGGGCGCGGCGCGGGTAAGACGCGCGCGGGTGCTGAATGGGTGCGCGCGCAGGTTGAGGGGTCATTGCCGTTGGATGAGGGGCGGTGCAAACGGTTGGCGCTGGTCGGCGAGACGATTGATCAGGTGCGTGAGGTGATGGTTTTTGGCGAAAGCGGCATTATGGCGTGTTCGCCCGATGACCGGCGGCCGGAATGGCAGGCCTCGCGCAAGCGCCTCATTTGGCCCAACGGGGCCACGGCGCAGGCGTTTTCGGCGCATGATCCCGAAGGGCTGCGCGGGCCGCAGTTTGATGGCGCTTGGGTGGATGAAATGGCTAAGTGGAAGAAGGCAAGGGATACCTGGGATATGTTGCAGTTTGCCTTGCGCCTCGGGGATCATCCGCAGGTTTGTGTGACCACCACGCCAAGGAATGTGGGGGTGCTGAAGGAGCTGGTGCAGTTGGATACCACGGTGGTGACATCCGCCGCGACCGAAGCCAACCGCGCGTTTTTGGCGGAGAGTTTCCTTGAGGAGGTGCGGGCGCGTTATGCTGGCACACGGCTGGGGCGGCAGGAGCTTGACGGCGTGCTGCTGGATGAGGCTGAGGGGGCTTTGTGGACCTCGGCGATGCTTGAGACCTGCCGGGTGGATAAAGCGCCCGAGATGGACCGGATTGTGGTGGCGGTTGATCCGCCGGTGACCGGCAAGGCCACGTCGGATGAATGCGGGATTGTTGTGGTTGGGGCCTGCACGCAAGGGCCGGTGCAGGAATGGCGGGCGTATGTTTTGGCGGATGCCACAATCGGGGCGGCGTCGCCCAACCGCTGGGCCAATGCGGCCATTCGTGCGATGGAAGCCCATGGCGCCGAGCGGCTGGTGGTGGAGGTCAATCAGGGCGGTGATCTGGTATCCTCGGTCATTCGTCAGGTCGATCCTTTGGTGCCGATCAAGGCGGTTCATGCCAGCCGGGGCAAGGTGGCGCGGGCCGAGCCTGCGGCGGCGCTCTATGAGCAGGGGCGGATACACCACTTAAAGGGGCTGGGCGAGCTGGAGGATCAGATGTGCGCGATGACGGCACAGGGATTTGAGGGCAAGGGCAGCCCGGACCGGGTGGATGCGCTGGTGTGGGCTTTGACCGAGCTGATGATTGAACCGGCGGCAAAATGGCGGCGGCCTCAGGTGCGGGCAGTGTGAGGGGTGATTGTCCACAGGCCTAGGGCCCCCGCCGCGCCATTTAATCCCAAACCTGGGGTTCAGAACGTCAACCGAAATCCGAGGCGGACATTTTTGGGGCTGATGATAAGCGTGTTCTGATTCTGGTACAGATTTGCAACTATCGGTTTTTGTCTGAATTCAGAGAGCTGCGGCAATTTTTTGCTTTTTCTGGCCCCAAGCGGGCGCAATTTGATAGACCCAGACAGCGTATAGGGTTTTCCGTCATAGAAGGCTTGGATCAACACCGGTGCGGTGCGCACTTTCGGGATGGTTTTGGGCGTGACATAGATGCCGCTTAAGAAACTGCCTTTTATACCGTCTTGGTAATAAGCGTGGATCCGCCCGATCCGTCTGGATCCCCTGAGGGCACCTGTGGCTGTCTGCTTTCCACCGGCATCTTCATCGTCACTCAGATCAAATTTTGACAGATTAGCCACATAGAATTTGGTCTTATAATTGATAAAAAAGTATGTAATTTTTTCGTCTTCGCCACCATCGCTTTCATTGGACCAAACCAGTTGCATATTTCTTCTTATTACATCCATGCCGCCATCCTGAGGCTGCGCGATGCTTGGCAGCAGTACCAGCGGTGCTGAAATTCCGATTTTCAATAAGTCTCTGCGTTCCATTAGTATTCCCCTCAAGATGGTTAAAATGCCTAATTTTAATAAGGCATCCTACCAGAAATCGCGGGTTTTGTCACCAATGGCCCTATCGCGTGCTAAGGCCGCGCCGCCCCGGTTTTACTGCGAGCGGATTTCTTCGACCACCTGACGCATCCCATTCAAGGGCACATAACCGCGCAGCATCTGGTCTTGCATGATAAAGGTCGGCGTGCCGCTGATGGCCATTTGCTGACCCAATGCGCGGTTGGCCGCAAGGATTTGGCTGACCTCCTCACTGTCCATATGAGCAAGGATTTTATCGGCCTCAAGGCCCATCGGCTCGGCCAGACGGGTCAATGCGGCCTCATTTATCTCACCATTATAGGTCATCAACGCGGTATGGATGGCCTGATAGGCGTCATCGCCCGCCAGCAGTTTGGTGGCGACAGCAAAGCGGGCCGAGAGGGTGGATTGCGGGCCAAGGATGGGGAATTCCTTGATGATAAAGCGGATATTGCCATCGGAGCTGATCAGCTCTTCAACCTCATCAAAGGCCTTGCGGCAATAGCCGCATTTGTAATCCATGAACTCAACAAGCGTGATGTCGCCTTGCGGGTTGCCGCCGACCCAGGAATAGCCATCTTCAAATAAGGCGTCGATATTGGCCTTGACCAAAAGCCGGTCATTTTCGGCCTCTTGCGTGGCGCGTCGCTGATCCAGCACCGCCACGGCCTCCATGATCACTTCGGGATTTTCCAGCAGATAGGCCCGGACCTCGGCCCGAAAGACGGCGCGCTCATCGGCGCTCATCTGTGCAAGTTCAAGCGCCTGCACCGGGGTGGAAAACCACAACAGGGCTACAAGGGCAGTCAGGATCGAGCGTTTCATCATGGGCTTCCTTTATCGTCGTTTTTTGGCTTTAGCCGCCGCTTTAGCCGTGAAAAGCACATCTTGCGCCCTTTGCCAAGCGCCCGAGCCGCGCGGCAGCAAATCTGAGGCCCGTTGGGCGAGGATGCCTGCGGTTTTAAACCGGCCTGTCATGGCATAGCTTTCGGCGGTAAGAAGCGAGGACATGCCGCGATTGCCAAGCTTGGAATAGGCCTGCGCCAGATCGCGTACCACGCGGGTGTCCTGCCCATCACGGGCGCGGGATTTTTCCAGCACCTGTTGCGCGGTTTTGACCTGACCCTGAGCCAGTAGGGCATGGCCGTAGGACCCCAAGATCAGCGGATTATTCGGCGCCAGTTTAACGGCGCGGGCATAGGTGGCGGTGGCGGCTTTGAATTGCCGGCTTTCGATCAGGATCTGGCCTTTCAGCTCAAGAAAATAGGGGTCTTTGGGGCGCAGGGCGATGGCCTGATTAATCGCCTTGATGGCTTTCGCGGTTTTTTGCTGGCGATGCCAGGCGATGGCCTGACGCATCAGTTTGACATCCTTATAGCCGCTGTCACTGGCGCGGTTCAGGGTCCATTTTGGCGAGCGTTGGAAGGCGGATAATTTGCCTTTGGCGCGGGCAAACCAATAGTCGGCCTCGGGGTGCGGGCGGGCCTTGTCCTGATACGCGGTGGCCAGCCGTTGCAGAACCCGGTAGCGATCGGCCGAAAGCGGATGGGTGCGCGAAAAGGCATCCTGGCGGCTGACCGGCAGGGCCTCTTGGCCGCGAAAAATATCCATCACCTCGACCGCCGCTTGCGGGTCAATCCCGGCATTGGCCATAAACCGCATTCCGCTGTTATCGGCGGCGTTTTCTTCGGCGCGTGTATGGACAAAGAACAATCGCGCGGCGGTGGATTGCGCGCCAAGGGCGGCCCCGGCAATGGCATCGCCGCCACCGCCCGCCGCGACCGCCGCGGCGCCCGCCAGAATGGCGCCAAGCCCGGCGGCGGTGCGGGCGTTGCGCGCCGCAATCGGGCGGCGCAGCAGATGGCCATTGGTGATATGCGCCGCCTCATGGGCCAGAACAGATTGCAGCATCGCCGCTGATTTCATTTTGAGCAGCAGGCCGGAATGAATGAAAATATGGTTTTGATCGGCGACGAAGGCATTGAGGCTGCGATCATCAATGATCAAGATATTGATCCGTGAGGGGCTGAGCCCGGCGGCTTTGAGCACCGGGGCGGCCAGTTGTTTCAGCGCATATTCAATATCGGGGTCGCGTAACAACGTCAGCGCCCGCGCCGGAGCGGTGAAAGTAACAGCAATCAGTGAAAAACAAATGGCAAAGAGGCGAAGATGCTGCATTGACGGCCTGCCTGTCTCTGGGTGAAAAGGATCACCATTGTTATTTAGGGGCAAACCCATGCATAATTCAAGCCGCTCAAAGGTTGACCCTTTCATCGTGATGGATGTGATGGAGGCCGCCCGCGCCGCCGAGGCCGACGGGCACGACATAATTCACATGGAAGTGGGCCAGCCCGGCACGCCTGCGCCATTTGGCGCGCGGGCGGCGTTGAGCGCGGCGATGGCGGTGGATCCTATGGGCTATACCGTGGCGCTTGGCCTGCCAGAATTAAGGGCGCGGATCGCCCGGCTTTATGGCGAATGGTATGATATTGATCTTGCGCCAAGCCGGGTGATTGTCACGCCCGGCTCATCGGGCGCGTTTATTTTGGCGTTCACGGCGCTGTTTGATGCGGGCGCGCGGGTTGGGATTGGCGCGCCCGGCTATCCCAGTTACCGGCAGATTTTGAAGGCGCTTGATCTGGTGCCGGTGGATATTGAAACCTCGGTGGAAAACCGCCTGCAACCGGTGCCGGGGGATTTGCCGGGCCGGGATCTGGATGGAGTGCTGGTGGCGTCCCCGGCCAATCCGTCGGGGACGATGCTGAGCCGGTCTGCAATGCGCGCGTTGATCGGGGCGGCGCAGGATGAGCGGGCGGCGTTTATCAGCGATGAGATTTATCACGGCATTGAATATGAGGCCAAGGCGGTGAGCGCGCTGGAGATCACCGATGAGTGTTATGTGATCAACTCGTTTTCCAAGTATTTTTCCATGACCGGCTGGCGGGTCGGCTGGATGGTGGTGCCTGAGGATCATGTGCGGGTGATTGAGCGGCTGGCGCAGAACCTGTTTATCTGTCCGCCGCATGTGAGCCAGATTGCGGCGCTGGCGGCGATGGAATGCAGGCAGGAATTGCAGGCCAATATGGCGGTGTACCGGGCCAATCGCGCGTTGATGCTTGAGGGGCTGCCGGCGGCGGGGTTTGACCGGATCGCGCCGCCTGATGGGGCGTTTTATGTTTATGCGGATGTGCGGCATTTGACCGACGACAGCCGGGCCTTTGCGGCGGAGATTTTGGCGGGGGCCGGTGTGGCGGTGACGCCGGGGCTGGATTTTGATCCCGCGCGCGGGGCGGGGACGTTGCGGTTTTCCTATGCCCGCTCGACGGCGGATATTCGCGAGGGGTTGAAGCGGCTGACGCGCTTTATGGCGGAGCGCGGCGCGCGGTGAGGCCCGTTGGATTTTTGAGTATTTAAGGAAAAATGAAAGGGCAGGAGGGTGCAATTTGGTGGGAGGTAGTGTAACCTGTGCTAAAATCAAGACCGGGTAGAGCGGCGGATGAGCAGGAAGATCAGGATAATTTGGACGCTGGTGGCGTGTCTGGTGAGCTGGGGCGTGATGGCGCAGGAGTTCAGTGGCTTGGCGCGGGTGGTGAGCACCGGGAGCGGGATGAGCCGCAGTGAGGCGGGGGTTGATTTGCGGTTGCGGCTTAGTCAGGGGGTGCCGTTTCGGGCGTTTACGCTGGACGCGCCGCCGCGATTGGTGCTGGATTTTCGTGAGGTGGATTGGGCCGGGTTTGAGCCGGGCAAGATGGGCGTTCGGGTTGGCGGGATCAGGCCGGGGTGGTCGCGGATGGTGGTTGATCTGGGCGGGCCGTTTTTGATGCAGTCGGCGAATATGGACATTGATGCGGTGACGGGGCAGGCGGATTTGGCCGTTGCGCTGCGGCTTGGGTCTGAGGCGGCGTTCAAGGCCGCGTCTGGTGCGCCGGATGTGCCGGGGTGGGAAGTGCCGCCGCGGGCAACTGCGGTTGAGCGGCGCAAACGCGGCGAGGGGGCTTTGGTGGTGTTGCTTGATCCCGGCCATGGCGGGATTGATCCCGGGGCCGAAAAGGGCGATGCGATTGAAAAGGATCTGATGCTGACCTTCGCGCGCGAATTGAAAGAAGCGCTGATCCGGGCGGATGATTTTGAGGTGATCCTGACCCGTGATGATGACAGTTTTGTCTCGCTGGAGCGGCGGGTAGCGATTGCGCATAGGGTGGGGGCGGATGTGATGATCTCATTACATGCCGACATTCTAAGCGAAGGCCGCGCCCGGGGGACGACGGCTTATGTGTTGTCGCAAAGTGCCACCGATGCGGCAAGTGCGGCACTGGCAGAGCGCCATAACCGGGCGGATATGCTGGCGGGGGTGGACCTGAATGGCACCGATGATGTGATCGCCGATATTTTGATCGATCTGGCGCGGTTGGAGACGGTGCCGCGTGCCGCAAGCCTGTCGCGGGCGTTGGTTGATCAGATTGCGGCCTATGATTTGCCGCTGAATTCAAGGCCCGAGCGGGCGGCGGGGTTTTCGGTGCTGAAATCGCCGGATATTCCATCGGTTTTGCTGGAGCTTGGCTATTTATCGAATGACCGCGACCTTGCGAATCTGAGCGATGCGAATTGGCGGTTGCGGATGGCGGCGGCGATTGCGCAGGCGTTGGTGAACTGGCGCATATCGGATGCGGCGGCGGCCGATCTGGTGCGGCAATGAGGCCGGGCAATGAGGGGGGCGCGGAAAATGGCGCAGGGCAAACGTATTTGTTTTTTGACTGGGGCTGTCATCGCGCCTATATGAAATGCAAACCGCATAAGGCTTTAGTGAGGCAGCCGTGATCAAATCAATTCTAACCTTTGCAGGCACGATATTCAGCACTCTGACCATGTTCATCGTGGTCATTGCGCTGAGTATTGGCGCTATTTTCTATATCTACGGCAAAGACCTGCCGAGCCATCAATCCCTGGCCACCTATGAGCCGCCGACGATCAGCCGGATTTATTCGGCGGAGGGGCGGATCATTGATGAATTTGCCAAGGAGCGGCGGCTGTTTACCCCGGCTGAGGAAATTCCTGATCTGGTGAAATATGCCTTCATTTCGGCGGAGGACAAGAATTTCTATCACCATGGCGGGTTTGACGCGCGCGGCATTGCGGCGGCGATTTATGATGCGGTGCGCACGCGCGGGCGTGAGGTGCGCGGCGCCTCGACCATTACCCAACAGGTGATGAAGAACTTCCTGCTGTCAGGGGATCGCAAGATTGCCCGCAAGATCAAAGAGATTATTCTGGCCACAAGGATTGAGCGCAGCCTCAACAAAGAGCAAATTCTTGAGCTTTACCTCAATGAGATTTTTCTGGGGCAAAACAGTTACGGCGTGACGGCGGCGGCGCAGACCTATTTCAACAAGACCCTGACCGATCTGTCCCCGCATGAGGCGGCGTTTTTGGCCTCGATGCCGAAAGCGCCCAGTGATTATCACCCCGTTCGGCAGAAAAAACGCCTCAAGGCGCGGCGCGATTTTGTGCTGAGGGAGATGCAGCAAAACGGCTATATTGACATGGCTACCTATGAGGCGGAAGTGGCGATGCCGGTGGAATCTGTGCAAAACGGCGATTTCAAGCCGTTCAGCGATAGCCTGCCGCCGCGGGATTATTTCACCGATGAGATACGCCGGCAGTTGAGCCGGGATTTTGGCGAGGGTGAGTTTTTCACTGGCGGTTTAAGTGTGCGCGCGACGATTGATCCGGAAATGCAGGTTGAGGCGGCGGATGCGCTGCGCCGTCGGCTTGAGGAATACGACCGGGGCAGGCGCAAGTGGATTGGCACCGGCAAAACCATCGCGGCTGAGGCGCTGCAATCGGAAGCCGACTGGCGCGCGGCGCTGAGTGATGTGGAAGTGGCCCGCGATATTGAGCTTGACGGCAAATGGTATCCCGCCGTGGTGCTGGAGATATCCGACAAGCAAATGCGCATTGGCGTTGAAGGGGTTGAGGATAGCGAGGCCGAGCCGCAGGTGATTCCGCGCAAGGATATTGATTGGATTTCCGGCGATTTCAAAAAGAATTTCAAGCTTGGCGATGTGGTGCATGTGCGCCGGTTGATGAGCAAGGATGGCAAAACATTTGTGCGCTGGTCGCTCAGGCAGGTGCCCGAGGCGCAGGGCGGGTTTATGGCGATGGATGTGAATACCGGCCGGGTTTTGGCGATGCAGGGCGGGTTTTCTTATCAAAATTCAGTGTTCAACCGGGCGACGCAGGCGATGCGGCAGCCGGGCTCAAGTTTCAAACCCTTCGTGTATGCCTCGGCGCTGGACAGCGGCTATAGCCCGGCGACGATTATTATTGATGCGCCAATTCAAATTGATACGCCGCAGGGCCTGTGGCGGCCGCGCAATTCCTCAAACAAGTTTTACGGCCCAACGCCAATGCGCACCGGGATTGTCCGCTCGCGTAACCTAATGACGGTGCGGCTGGCGCAAGAGGTGGGCATGGATGTGGTTGCCGATTATGCCGAGCGCTTTGGGGTTTATGATAGTATGGGGCAGTTTATAGCCAACGCCCTTGGCTCGGAGGAGACCACGCTTTACCGCATGGTGGCGGCCTATGCGATGTTTGCCAATGGCGGTGAGCGGGTAGAGCCGACATTGGTGGACCGGGTGCAGGACCGCTATGGCAAAACCGTTTTTCGCCACGATACCCGCACCTGCCTTAATTGCAATGACGCCGCCATTCCAAGCGGTCAGGGGCCGCAGATCGTTTCCAACCGCGAACGGGTGATGGATGCGATTACCGCCTATCAACTGACCTCGATGATGCGCGGTGTGGTGGATCGCGGCACGGCCTCAAGATATGTCAATATGACTGTGCCGGTGGCGGGCAAAACCGGCACCACCAATGATGCGCGCGATGTTTGGTTTATTGGCTTTACCAACAATATCGTGGCCGGGTGTTACATCGGGTTTGATCAGCCCAAAAGCCTTGGCCGGGGGGCTTATGGCGCCTCGATGTGCGGGCCGGTGTTTCAGCAGTTCATGGAGAAAGCCGTGGCAAAATATGGCGCGGGTAAATTCAAAGTGCCGCCGGGGGGCTATTTCATCAATATTGACCGCTACACCGGGGCGCGCCTGCCCGATGGGGCCAGCGGCGATAATGTGGTGGCGGAATATTTCCGCGATGGCGAAGACCCGAATTTTGGCCTGATGTATGATGGCGGTTTTGCCATGGGCAGCGACCTTGATTTGTATAGCGCCGGTGAAGGCGAGCAGATTATCGAGATCCAGACCCCCACCGGTGGGGTTGGCCAAATCGGCGAAAAGGCCAGCGATGAGGGGATGCAATCGGGGTCGGTGCTTTATTAGGAGGTTCCTTAGGCACCGGCAGGCACCGGCAGGCACCGACCCGGCGGGGGCTGGTATTTTGACAAGGCGTCAGGTGGCAAGCAACGCTTCGATGCGGCTGAGAACCTCGTCTTGTCCATCCTCTTTCCATGAGGACAACAGCCTGCCCTCTTCCTGACCCGGCAGGCGCACCGCTCCGGCCCTTAGCAAACGGGTGCAAAAGGCCTCCATGTTGCGCGGCGGTGACATCAGGCCTTTCTCGGTCAGGATGCGCGCCAGCCCGGCATCCGCCCGCCAGCGCAGGGCAACCGGGCTTCGCCGCATGGGAACCAGCGTGACCGGCTTGCCGGTGCGCACCGCTTCGGCAATCATCGAGGCGGAATCGGCGGTGACAATAAAGCGGTCCGCCAGCGCCAGAAGGGCCCGGTGCGGGTTGTCTTTGGCGGCGGTACTGGCGCTCCAGCCATAAAATTTTCCCGGTTTTTCCAGTGCCGCCTGCAGCGCCTGCGCCGGTTTTTCGCCAGTGCGCGGGGAGGTTGAAACAAGCCATGCGCCGCCGGTCTGGGCGCGCTCTTTTTCCACCACCTGCCCAAGGCGGGCGGCATCAAAGCTGTTGAAATGGATCGGCCAGCGGGCACCGCCCACCAGCACCGCCGTCAGCGGGCGGGGCAAATCCGCGAATTCCTTTTGCCAGCGCTCAAGGTTTTCGGGCGGTGCGGGCGGCATGGTGGGGGGAAGATCAAGGGTGGTGACATTATCGGATTCAGGCAATCCGTATTGCGCCGTGCTGAGCGCCAGATCAAACCATGCAAGCGGCGCGCGGGGCCGTCCCAACCACACCAGACGGGTGCGATTGCCGGATTGGGCCTGTATCCACCGCGCCACCGGCACCGACCGCCGCCCGACGCAGATCACCAGATCAGGCCACGGCCCGCCTGCGATGATCGCCCGGCTCACATTATCCAACACCGCGACGGATGGCGGGATCAGGGTATTTGGAAGCAATCGCAAGGCATTGTAATTCAAGGGTTTCTCAACCAATTCACCGCCCGTGCGTGCCGCTGTCGCCTGTGCCAGCACCATGACCTGAGCATTGTCGCCGTGCCGCGCACCGGTCAGCGCCCATATGAGAGGAGGTTTCATCATGCTCTGGGCCATGCGCGACTTACCCTTGCTGGCCGGTGGGCTTTGGCACCGGTTCCATCAACTGGCGCGCCCGGTCGAGATCATCGGGCAGGTCAATATCCAATGCGCGCTCAACCGGCATGACGCTGGCCAGAGTGCCGGGTACAAGGAAGGCGCGCTGTTGCAGCACGGTTTGGGTTTTGGCCACATAGACGGCGCCGTTCAAGGCAAAATATTCCGGCAGGTCCTGACTGCGGGCGGGTGTTACGCCATCCAAAAGCGGGGTCATGCGCCGGGCGCTATCAAGGCGGAACATCCAAGCCGGGTTTTCGCGCACCGGGCTGACGGAAACTGCGGCCGGGGCATCGTTATCAAGGCATAATGCGATGGCGCTGTCGATGTCATCGGCATTGCGCAGGGGCGAGGTTGGTTGCAGTAGGACGACATGGGTGAAATCCCCGTCCAGCGCCTCAATCGCGTGGATTACGGGCGCGATGCCGGGGGTTTCGTCAGCCGCCAGTTCCGCCGGGCGCTTCAAGGTTTCGGCCCCGGCGCAGGCGGCATGATCCAGAATGGCGGCGTCATCGCTGGAGACAATGATGCGGGTGATGTAACGCGATTTTTCGGCCTGAGAGATGGCGTGCTGCAGCAAGGTGCGCCCGCCGATTTGTTTCAGGTTCTTGCCCGGAATGCGTTTTGAGCCGCCACGCGCCGGGATCAATCCAAGTATGTTTGCAGCTTTGGTCAAGAGCGCTTTCTGACTTCGTCTTGAATTTTGTTGAAATCATCCATGTTGCCAATGTCGCGCCATTGCTCGTGCAGGGGCAGGACGGAAACATTCTCGCCTTGATCTTTCAGGTTGTTGAACAGCGTCGGAAGATCAAAAAATACGTTGGCTGGAATTTGCTCGATCAGGTTGGCGTTGAGGGCATAAATCCCGGTATTGACAAAGAAGGAATAGCTGGGCTTTTCCTCAATGCCAGCAAATTTGTTATCCTCAAGTTTGACCACGCCAAAAGGAATATCCACTTTATGCGGGATGACGCACATGCTGGCCCGGCTGTGCATTTCGCGGTGAAATGACAGGATATTGCGGAAATTGACCGTGGTCAGCAGATCGCCATTCATCACGATGATGTCTTTCGACAGGTCTTTGCCGGGCAACAGCGCCAAGGCCCCGCCGGTGCCGAGGGGTTTGTCTTCGTGGACATAGCGGATGTCGCAATCAAACGCCGTGCCATCGCCGAAATAATCCTCGATGATTTCCGATTTGTAGTTCACACAGAGATAAAACCGCCGAAACCCTTGGGCACGAAACCGCTCAATAATGTGCTCTAACATCGGCTTTCCCTGCACCTCCAGCATCGGCTTGGGCAGGGTCTCGGTCAGGGGGCGCAGGCGCATTCCAAGCCCCCCCGCCATCAGCACCACGCAGGTTTCACGCTCGCCCTCAAATATCAGGGTGTGTTCGGTTTCAATGCCGGTGATACGGCCATTCGTATCCACCAGCGGAATACAGTGAATGCCCTTTTCGCGCATCAAGGCCAGGGCGATACTGCGTTCGGTATTGTCGGGCAGGGTCACCGGCGCGCTGTTCATCACCTCGCGCACCGGCGTATCCAGCGGTAGTTTGCGCAACAGCCCCCGGCGGATGTCACCATCGGTCACGGTGCCAAGCAGCCCGCCATTGGCATCGACCGCAAGCGCAATCTGCAACGCGCCGGCATCGATTCGGGTAATGGCTTCCAGCAAAGTGTCGTCTGGAGAGATAAGTATTTTTTCAATCGTTTTAATGTGAGTCACATGTTTGCCTATTCTTGGCTGTGGGACGTATTCTTTGTCAGAGGCGCTCAAAATATGTCACAGATAGGGATAGCTTTTTTTGCGTTCTCTGACAACCCTGGCAGGAGAGCCATAAGCGACTGTACGCGCAGGAATTTCTGAGTGTGCATAGGAATTTGCGCCAAGAATTGCGTCCTCGCCAAGGCGCACGCCGTGGCGCATTACCGCGCCGATTGAGACCGCTGCGCGCTTGCCGATTGCGCAATTTCCGCCGGTAATGGCGCCGGGGGCGAGGGAGGCAAAATCCTCAACCATTGTATCATGTTCAACGGTGGCCGAGCTGTTGATAATGCAATGATCGCCAATGCGGGCGTTGGCGGCCACAACGGCATTTTGCATCACCACCGTGCCGGCCCCAAGGCGGGCAAAGCTTGAGACCGAAGCGGAAGGGTGCACCAATGTGGCAAACCGCGCGTGAGGCAGGGATTTTACCAGCTCAAGCACGGCGGTTTCGCGGCGGCTGTTATCGCCAAGGGCGGCAATGAAGCGGGTGCTATCATCGGCCTCAACCTGCTCAGGGGAGGCCACCACCGGGCAGCCCATGAAGCTGGCTGAGGCGCTTGCCGGATCAACAAAAATGATCTGATCGAATTGCCCACAGGCTGTGGCGGTTTCCATCAGGCTGGTTGCGTGGCCGCCTGTGCCAAGAATGATGAGTCTCATGCTCATGTGCTAATCGCTGCCCATTGCCTCTGCTACCTGATAATGACTATAAACACCAAAAAAGAGAACATCTTTTATTAAAACCGGGAATTGTGGCAGGCCCTATTTTGAAATATCGAGCCGAGATTGACGGATTGCGCGCCCTCGCGGTTGTGCCTGTCATCCTGTATCACGCGGGTTTTGGGCTTTTTGGCGGCGGCTATGTTGGGGTTGATGTCTTTTTTGTCATCAGTGGCTATCTGATTACAACGCTCATTCTTGGCGAGTTGGAAACCGGGCATTTCAGCCTTCTTAGGTTTTATGAACGCCGGGCAAGGCGTATCCTGCCAGCTTTGACATTTGTCACCTTTATCACCGTGGTTTGCGGTTGGGTGCTGTTGAATCCGATTGCGGCGGCGAAGCTTGGGAAATCTGTGATTGGCGTGGCGAGCTTTTCGTCAAATATATTTTTCTGGCTGAAAGCGGGGTATTTTGAGGAAGCCTCGGAGCTTAATCCGCTGATCCATACCTGGAGCCTTGCGGTTGAGGAGCAGTATTATATTTTCTTCCCGCTGGCCCTTATGGCGCTGAGCTTTGTCGGTGTCCGGCGCTATAAGCTACTGTTTTTGGTTGCCGGGGGTTTAAGCCTTGGCCTGTCTGTTTGGGCCGGGTTGTTTCAGGATAATCCGTTTATTTCCTCAGGCGCGTTCTTTTTGCTGCCGACACGCGGTTGGGAATTGTTGATGGGCGCATATGGCGCGTTGATGTGTCGTCGGGGGGCGGATATTGGACCTGCCCATCGTCACCACCTGCTCAGCGTGCTGGGGTTGGCCCTGATTGCCCTGTCTTGTGTGATTTTTACCCGCGATACGCCGTTTCCCGGATATGCGGCGTTAGTGCCCACGATTGGGGCTTTTTGGGTGATTGTTTACGGCACACCGGGCACAATCACGGCCCGGCTGTTGGGCCATAAATATTTGGTCTTTATTGGGCTGATTTCTTATAGCCTTTATCTTTGGCACCAGCCGGTTTTTGCGATTTATCGCAATGTTGTGGGCGAGACGGAAATACCCACGAGCATTGTTATCCTGCTGATATTGTTCTCATTTTCCCTTGCCTACTTCACTTGGAAATTTATTGAGCGCCCCTGTCGCAATCGGGCATATCTGTCGACTGGCCGGGTGATGTTGCTCAGTGGGCTTAGCCTTGCGGCCCTTGCGGCGTTTGGGGTTGTGACCAAGCAGGCGACCAAAGGGTTTGAGGGGGCGCTGGCACGGTCATTGGCGCAAAGTGAGTATGTGTATTACGGCAATCTTGATGACCGTAAATTTACCGCCGCCCGGTTGGTTGTGGAAACACGCCAGCCAAAGATCATTGTCATGGGGTCGTCTCGGTTGATGCAGGCGGGCAATCAGACCTTTGGCGATGAGGTGCTGAATTTAAGCGTCAGTGGCGCCGCCGTTGAGGACATGATTGCGCTGGTGGGAGAAGCCACCGCGAAATTTGATGTGGCAAAAGTGTATTTGGCGGCTGATCCGTGGCTTTTTAACCAAAATTCCACCCAAGATGAATGGAAAAGCATCGCCGCATTATATGAAAACTGGGCCGCGCAAATGCAAAACGCGGCGGCGGGTAAACCGGTGCCATTTTTGACCGATGCGGATATTGATCAAAAAGGGCTGAACGCGGTGTTTGCAGGGCTGAATTTTGCCGCCCTTTCCACCTCTAATATGGCCCATGAGGCGCTGGCGAAAAGGTCATCGGATGGGGTGATGATATATGATCAGAGCTTTGTAAACAAAACCCCAACACAGATCGAAGCCGGGTTTGATCATCTGTTGAAATATCAAATTGCAACTTATCAGCACTCATCAGAGTATAAAGATAAATATATAAGCCTGATCAAGTATTTAAAGCGCAATGATATTGAGGTGTCGATTGTATTATCGCCGTATCATCCGGGGTTGTTTGCGAGAATAACGCAGGAAATGCCGCTTTATGCGGTGCTTGAGGATGAGATCCGGCAGCTTGGCAAGGCCCTGAATGTCCCGGTTTTGGGGTCTTATGATCCGGCTTTGGTTGGCTGTGGGCAGGGCGAATTTTATGATGGAATGCATCCCAAACCAAGCTGTATGGCCAAGTCAATTTCCTATTCAGGCGGGTGAAAGACTGGTGGTGAAAGACTGGTGGTGAAAGACTGGTGGTGAAAGACTGGCGGCTTTGGGTTTGCCTGTGATCCGGCAGAAAAATTCAGGGGTTTTTCATATGCCCGGTTTCAAAGGCGCGCATTTTTTCATCGAGATCGGCCTGTGCCTTTTTCATTTTACGCGCCAGCAAAGCCCGCGCCTTGCTGTTGGCACGGCGCACGCGGATGGCGGTCATGAAGGCCTCTTCTGCGGTGTGTGATGACGTCCCAAGCGATTTGGACAGAACCGCGATTATCTCTTCATCGCCAGTAAATTCGATGTATTTGATGGCTTCAGTCGCCAGCTCTTCGGCCAGATCTTCGGTCATGCCCATGGCGCGTTACCTCGTGTTTTCCGTCAGGCGACGTTTGACATAAGTGGTGACGTTGCCAATCATCGTGTCCATATACGGCTCTTCAAAGAAGTGGCCCGAGCCGTCAATTTCCTGATGGGTGATGGTGATGCCCTGTTGCTCGTGCAGTTTGTTAACCAAAGCCTCGGTATCAGCGGGGGGGGCCACGCGGTCATTCGAGCCGCTGAGGATCAGGCCCGAGGCCGGGCAGGGGGCGAGGAAGGAAAAATCATACATATTGGCCGGCGGCGACACCGAGATGAAGCCGCTGATCTCAGGCCGGCGCATAAGAAGTTGCATACCGATCCAGGCGCCAAAGGAAAATCCGGCGACCCAGCAATGTTTGGAATTGTTGTTCATCGATTGCAGGTAATCCAGCGCCGAGGCCGCGTCAGACAGCTCACCCACGCCCTGATCATATTCGCCCTGCGAGCGGCCGACGCCTCGGAAATTGAACCGCAGCACCGTAAAGCCCATGTTATAAAAGGCATAATGCAGGTTATAGACCACCTTATTGTTCATGGTGCCACCAAATTGCGGATGCGGATGCAGCACGATGGCGATCGGCGCGTCTTTTTCTTTTTGCGGATGATAGCGACCTTCAAGGCGGCCTTCGGGGCCGGGAAATATTACCTCAGGCATGGGATTCCTTTGTTTTGCTTTTGACTCGTGGGCATAGTTGACGAATTCCCTCAAGTATATTAGAATTGTTCTAAATTTCAGTCTGTACTGAAACGGTTGCTAGCGGGATAAGCCTTGTGTTTGATGAGGTCAATCTTTTCGCGGGGGGAAGCCATATGAAATTAAGCACAAAAGGCCGTTATGCCATGGTGGCGCTGGCCGATATTGCGTTGCAGGAGGGGGATGCGCTGGTGACGCTGGGGGATATTTCCAAGCGGCAGGATATATCATTGCCCTATCTGGAGCAGTTATTTGTCAAGCTCAGGCGGGCGGAATTGGTGGCCTCGGTACGCGGGCCGGGTGGCGGCTACAGGCTGGCGCGGGCGGCGTCAGAGATACGGGTGTCGGATGTGCTGGCGGCGGTGGATGAGACGGTGGACGCGCTGCATAAAGGCGCCGGGGCCTCGGGCGGGGCGTCGGGATCACGGGCGCAATCGGTGACCAACCGGCTGTGGGAGGGCTTGAGCGCGCAGGTTTATGTGTTTTTGCACCAGACGCGGTTGAGCGATGTGGTGGGTAATGAGCTGATCCCCTGTCCGGCGGTTCCGGGGTTGTTTGCGGTGGTGGATGAGGAATGAGCGTTGTGTATAATCCATGTTTTGCGCCGACGGCGTCGTCGCGGTGGGGCGCCCTGACGGGCGCGGATTTTGAGTATTTATGGAAAAATGAAAGCTGGGGTAAGCTGTGAAATCCCGGATCTATTTGGATTATAATGCCACGGCACCGCTGCGGGCCGAGGCGCGGGCGGCGATGATTGCGGCGATGGATGTGGTGGGCAATCCCTCGTCGGTGCATGGCGAAGGGCGCGCGGCCAAGGCGTTGGTGGAGCGGGCGCGCACGCAGGTGGCGGCGGCGTTAGGGGCGACAGGCGCGGATGTGATTTTTACTGCCAGTGCCAGTGAGGCGGCGGCGTTGGGCTGTGCCGGGCGCGGGCTGATGGCCGGGGCGGTTGAGCATGATGCGGTGGGGGCCTGGGTTGGTCTGGATTTGCCGGTGGACGGGCATGGCCGGGTTGCGGTGGGTGCGCCGGGTAAATCGGTTTTGCAACTGGCCAATCCCGAGACCGGGATTGTGCAGGACCTGCCTGAGGGGCTGGCGCTTTGTGATATGACGCAGGCCTTTGGCAAGCTGCCGCTAGCGTTTAACTGGTTGGGCTGTGAGATGGCGGTTATTTCATCCCATAAGTTGGGCGGGCCAAAGGGCGTTGGCGCGCTGGTGATCAGACGTGGCACCGATATTGCCGCGCAAATCCGCGGTGGCGGGCAGGAGATGGGCCGCCGGGCGGGCACCGAGAATGTCATTGGCATTGCCGGGTTCGGCGCCGCCGCCGAGGCCGCACAGAAGGATTTGCAGAATGGGGTCTGGGCGCGGGTGGAGAAACTTAGAAACATTCTAGAATCAACTATTGCGCATTCTGCAAAAGAGACTATTTTTGTCGGGAAATCGGAATCACGGCTTCCCAACACCAGTTGTTTCATCACACCCGGCTGGAAGGGTGAGACTCAGGTGATGGCGATGGACCTTGCGGGGTTTGCCATTTCTGCCGGGTCGGCCTGCTCCAGTGGTAAGGTGCGGGTCAGTAATGTGCTGGCGGCGATGGGGTTTGATGCGGCGCTGGCGGGTTGTGCTGTGCGGGTGTCGCTGGGGCCGCAGACGACGGAAGACGAGGTTCGGCGATTTACTGAGGCTTGGACCGATCAGCGGGCGAAATACCGCGCCCGTGCGGCGTGAAACAGTAGGAGTTGAGCCATGGCAATCGTGGACGATATGCAGGCGAAAGACGGCGTTGATCAGGAAACCGTGGATGCGGTGCGCGACGTTGGCAGTGCGTATAAATACGGCTGGGAAACCGACATTGAGATGGAATATGCCCCCAAGGGGCTGACCCCGGATATTGTGCGGCTGATCTCAAGCAAAAACGAAGAACCCGACTGGATGACCGAGTGGCGGTTGCAGGCTTATGAGCGCTGGCTGACCCGGACGGAGCCGGATTGGGCGATGATTGATTATCCGGAAATTGATTTTCAGGAGATTTATTATTACGCGCGGCCTAAGTCGATGGAAGTAAGGCCTAAATCATTGGATGATGTGGACCCAAAGTTGTTGGCGACCTATGCCAAGCTGGGCATCCCACTGAAGGAGCAGATGATTTTGGCCGGGGTTGAAGGGGCGGGCGAGGCCCCTGCGGAGGGCCGGAAGGTGGCGGTGGATGCGGTGTTTGATTCCGTCTCGGTGGGCACCACATTTCAGGCGGAACTGATGAAGGCCGGGGTGATTTTCTGCTCAATCTCAGAGGCCATTCGTGAGCATCCTGAACTGGTGCGGAAATACCTTGGCAGCGTGGTGCCGGTGAGCGACAATTACTATGCTACGCTGAATGCGGCGGTGTTCTCGGACGGCTCATTTGTTTATATCCCGCCGGGGGTGCGCTGCCCGATGGAGCTGAGCACTTATTTCCGGATTAACGCGGAAAATACTGGACAGTTTGAGCGCACGTTGATCATTGCCGATAAGGGCTCTTATGTGAGCTACCTTGAGGGTTGCACTGCGCCGCAGCGCGATACGTCGCAGTTGCACGCGGCGGTGGTCGAGATCATCATCGAAGAAGACGCCGAGGTGAAATATTCCACCGTGCAGAACTGGTATCCGGGCGACGAAAACGGCAAGGGCGGAATTTTCAACTTTGTCACCAAACGGGCCGATTGCCGGGGGGATCGCGCCAAGATCA
>CAZZKL010000024.1:0-25538 GCA_964655135.1 uncultured Roseovarius sp.
GCGCCGCTGTTGAAATGCATATACGCGCGCTTGGGTGAGTCTGCAAGGGGAATGCGCAAGCTAGACTTTGATCCCGCGCCACGCCATGCTCATCCCATATTTTAAGGAGATTGAATTATGACTATTCAGGAAGTGGCCGAAGCGTATGCCGCCGCGTGGTGTTCAGGCGATCCCGTCGCCGTTGCCTCATTTTATGCCGAGGATGGCAAAATCATCATCAACCGGGGTGACCCGCACGAAGGCCGTGCTGCCGTTCTGGAAATGGTCACGGGATTCTATAGCGAATTCCCCGGGCTGATTGTGCGGCTGGAACATCTGCGCATCGCTGGCAATCATGTGATGTTTGGCTGGGTGCTGGAAGGCACGCATTCACAAACCGGCAAAACCGTCAGCGTACCGGGATGGGAAGAATGGGATTTGGACGAAAATCTCAAGGTCAAGTCATCGCTTGGCTGGTTTGACGCGGCTGAGTATGATCGGCAGGTGCGCGAAGGCCTCTAAGGTGCCTTTGCCAACCCATCCATGATCCGCACCAATTCGGCACTTATCCCCGGCTCGGACAGCGCGTGCCCGGCCACCGGGATCATCCGCAAATCGGCATTGCCCCAGGCCTTGGCCAGATCATAGGCCGTCACCGGCGGGCAGATCATATCATAGCGCCCCTGCACAATCGTGCCGGGGATGTCTTTGAGCCTGCCAATCTGATCAAGGATTTGGCCGTCATACTCCAAAAACCCGCCATTGATGAAATAATGGTTTTCCAGCCGGGCAAAGGCGCGGGCATATTCCGCCGGGCTGTCGCCGCCCGCGCCGGTTGAGCGCACCGAGGCCAAAGCATTTTCCCATGACGACCAGGCTTTGGCAAAAGTGACCTCTTCGGATTTATTGCCGGAAAACAGCCGCTTGTGATAGGCCGTTATCATATCACCACGCTCCTCCACCGGGATAAGCGATTGAAAACGCGCCCATGTTTCGGGCCAGAATTGCGCAGCACCCCCGCCGTAGAACCATTTCAGCTCGGCCTGCGTCATGGTGAACACGCCGCGCAACACCAGATGCCGCGCCCGGTCGGGGTGCGTTTCGGCATAAATCAGCGCCAAAGTCGCGCCCCAACTGCCGCCAAAAATGATCCACTGATCAATCTCCAACAGCGCCCGGATACGTTCAATATCGGCGACAAGATGCCAAGTGGTATTGGCCTCAACACAGGCATTGGGCGTCGACCGGCCACAGCCGCGCTGATCAAACAGGATGATGTGATAGCGCTCGGGATCAAAATACCGCCGCATCGCCGGGCTACAGCCGCCACCGGGGCCGCCGTGCAGCACGATCACGGCCATGCCATTCGGATTGCCGGATTGCTCCATATATACCTTATGCCCATCGCCCACATCGATCATTTGCCGGGCAAACGGCTCGACCGGGGGAAAAAGATACTGGACTGCGCTCTTTTGGCCTGCGTATTTATCCATGATCATCCTATATACTGGGCGACACCAGTTGAGCATATGGAGAGCAAAATGCAAGCCGCCCAAACAACTATTGATCCTGCCGAGGTTGCCAAGTTTGAGGCGATGGCCACCGAATGGTGGGATCCGAACGGCAAATTCAAGCCGCTGCACATGCTTAACCCCTGCCGTCTGGATTATATCACATCGCAAATTGCCGCCGAATTTGAGCGTAATCTGGCCGGGCCACAGCCGTTCAAAGGCCTGCGTATCCTTGATATTGGCTGTGGTGGGGGCCTTTTGAGCGAGCCGATGGCGCGGCTGGGCGCCGATGTTGTGGGCGCCGATGCGGCGGCGGGCAACATCCCGGTGGCGCAGGTTCATGCCGACATCTCTGGTTTGAAAATTGATTACCGTCACACCAGCGCCGAATCACTGGCGGCAAACGGGGAACAGTTTGACGTGGTGCTGAACATGGAAGTGGTTGAGCATGTCGCTGATCCAGCGGCGTTTCTGACCGCCTGCCGACAGTTATTAAAACCCGGGGGCTTGCAGATTTGTTCAACCCTCAACCGTACCGCCAAAAGCTTTGCGGCGGCCATTATCGGCGCGGAATATATCATGCGATGGCTGCCCAAAGGCACCCATGAATGGCGCAAATTCATCACCCCTGATGAGCTTTATAAACTGCTGCAAGACGCCGGGCTTGATCCGGTGGACCGCAAGGGTTTTGTGTTCAATCCGGTGGCTTGGACATGGTCTTTGTCAGCCAAAGACCTGAGCGTGAATTACGTCACCGCAAGCGTAAAACCTTAAGGCTCCAGCCGCGCCCGCAGATCGCGCAGAACCGGCAAAACCGCCTTGACTTTATCCTCGCCCAGATCGCTGACCATTTCGGAAATCATCGGCGTGATCGCCGCCAGTGCCACATCGCGCGCCCGGCCCCCGGCGGGGCTGATCGACACCCGTTTGCGCCGCGCGTCATCCCAATCGGGGCGGATATGCACATAGCCGGCCCATTCCAGTTTGCTTAACGTGTTGGTCATCGCGGCGCGGGTCACATGAAAGTTTTTCGCCAGTTGCGCCGGGCTACGCTCATCACTCAGCCGCGCCAAATGGTTGAGCACGGAAAAATGTGATATTTCCATGCCCTTGGGCAACACCCGGCTCAGGCGGTTTCGGATCATCTGATCATTGGTCATGATCTCGCTGAAAAGCGCCACGGCCAATGCGTTGCTGGTGTCACTCATCTGTATTGCCTGTCATGCCTCAGCGCCGGAATGCGCTGTCGTGCTTGTGCCACTTGGCAAGGGTCCAGATCAACATATATCACACCGGGTGCGGTTCCGGCATCGGCCAAAACGTCGCCCCAAGGCCCAATCGCCATTGAATGCCCGTAGGTTTCACGCGGTTTTCCCTGAGTTGCCGCATGGCTGCCCACCTGCGCCGGGGCCAGCACATAACAGCCGTTTTCAATCGCCCGCGCCCGCAACAGCGTTTGCCAATGCGCAGCACCTGTTACCTTTGAAAACGCCGATGGCACCGTCAGGCACTCCGCCCCGGCCTGCGCCAACATTCGGTAAAGCAGCGGAAACCGGAGATCATAACAGATCGTCAGGCCCAGCGCGCAGGGGCCATCCGTCAAAACAGCTTGATCCCCGGGCCGGTAGCCCTTGGATTCATGATAGGTTTCCGTCTCTGAGACCGTCACGTCAAACATATGGATTTTATCGTATCGCGCGGCAATCTGCCCCTTGGGCGAGACCAAAAACGAACGATTGGCAAAGCGCCCGTCTGCGTCATCGGTTTTCAGCGCCAAAGACCCAATGAGCAGCCAGATACCCAGATCCGCCGCCTGTGCCCGCAAGGCTTTCAGGGTTTGGTCCTGCTCTTCGGTCGCCAGCACCTCTTGCTGCCGCGCCCGGCTGGAAGACACACAGTTTGTCACCTCCGGGGTCAGGATAAACCCGGCCCCTGCGCCTGCGGCCTCGGCAATCCAAGCCATCGTCACCGGCAGGTTTTTAACCGGATCATCCCCTGAATTAAGCTGTAGAAGTGCGGTTTTCATCGCTTATGC
Organism: uncultured Roseovarius sp.; assembly: GCA_964655135.1. Classification (GTDB taxonomy): domain Bacteria; phylum Pseudomonadota; class Alphaproteobacteria; order Rhodobacterales; family Rhodobacteraceae; genus Roseovarius. The sequence goes on from CAZZKL010000024.1 coordinate 3,526, forward strand.
GGCCAGCAGAGCATCCAGTTTGCCCGCCCGCTCCAGCGCATACAGCTCATCACAGCCGCCCACATGCATGTCACCGACAAAAATCTGCGGCACCGAGCGCCCGCCATTTGCGCGCTTGATCATCTCGGGCTTGCGTCTGGGGTTGATCAGCACATTGATTTCGGAAAAATTCACGCCCTTTTGTTTCAGCAGGCGTTTGGCCGCATGGCAAAAGCCACAGAGGGGCGAGGTATAAATCTCAACTGGTTTCATCTGCGTGGTTCCCGTTTGTCTTATTCTTTGTCTTATTCACGGGGGAACTTAATCATCCTTTGCCACGCGCGCCAGTGCCAGAATGCTCACATCTTTAGCGCCGGACGCAAAACAGGCCTGCGCGGCGGCGGAAAATGTCGCCCCCGAGGTCATCACATCATCCACCAGCAACACATGCCGCCCCGCCATCCGGTGCCGGCGTTTCGGGTGGGCGGTGATTGCGCCATCCAGCGTCTGATGCCGCGCGTCAAACCCCAGCCCCTCAAGCGATCTGGTCCGCCGTGACCGGATCAACAGGTCAGGGCAGCAGGCCAGCCCGGTTTCATCCGCCACCCCCTGCGCCAGCAACGCCGCCTGATTATACCGCCGCCTGAGCATCCGCACCCAATGCAACGGCACCGGTGCAATCAGCGTGGTATCCGTCAGCAAACCCCGCGCCGCCTGCGCCATCCACATCGCGGCAGGGCGCACCACATCATGGCGGTCGCCGTGTTTCAGCGCCAGCACCAAACGGCGGCCATTATCGCGATACAGCAGCGCCGCCCGCCCGCGCGCCCAAGGCCGGGCAATCTTGAGGCAATCGTCGCAATGCACCACCTGATCCGCGTCTTCCTCACCGGGCAACGGCACGCCGCACGCCTCACACACCAGCCCCGATATAAACGGGGTGTCGCGCCAGCACGGGCCGCACAGGCCAAAATCACTGTCCACCTGATCGCCGCAAATTGTGCAACGCGGCGGGTAAATCAGGTGTAAGGCCGTTTGTAACCCGGATGCCATCGCCCTATTGTCCCCGCCATGAATAAATTAACCGATCACGCGGCCCTAAACCGCAACCGACACCGCGCCAGCCACGCGCCTGCAATGTTTTTGCACCAGACCGCTGCCGATGAGCTTAAGGATCGGCTCGAAATGGTTAACAAATCCTTTAAGGAGATGGCGATTGTCACCGGATTCCCCGATTTTTGGCAAAATGCCTTCCCTGAGGCCACATGTCGCGCGGATGACGAGGTGCTTGACCTGCCCGAGGCCGGGTTTGATCTTCTGATACATGCCATGGCGCTGCATTGGGCCAATGATCCGGTGGGGCAGTTGATACAGGCGCGCCGGGCGCTCAGGCCGGACGGGCTGTTGCTTGCGGTATTTATGGGCGGCAAAACCCTGCACGAGCTGCGCGCGTCTTTGGCGCAGGCCGAGGCGGAAATAACCGGCGGGCTGTCGCCGCGCATCGCGCCGATGGGGGAAATCCGTGATCTTGGTGCCTTGCTGCAACGCGCCGGGTTTGCCCTGCCGGTGGCCGATAGCATCCCGCTTAATGTCAGCTATAAATCCCCCCGGCACCTGATGCACGATCTGCGCGCCATGGGGGAAACCAACGCGCTTTCGGGCCGCCCGCGCAAGATGACGCGGCGCGCGCTGATCACCCGAGCCGAGGAGATTTATTGCCAAGCCTTTGGCGACGCGGGCCGGATCAATGCCACGTTTGAGCTGATCATCCTGACCGGCTGGTCCCCCGATGAAAGCCAGCAAAAACCGCTGAGGCCCGGATCGGCCACAACCCGCTTGGCTGAGGCGCTTGGCACCCATGAGGCCAAGCTCAAAGATTGACGCGCCCCGTGCAATCGTTAAGCAATCGTTAAAGCGATCCCATGAGACAATGAAAGCACCAAGCAATGCCTGACAACCTTCCCGCAAAAACCGGCATCCTTCTGGCTAATCTGGGCACGCCCGATGGCACCGGATATTGGCAAATGCGCCGTTACTTAGGCGAATTTTTATCGGATAAGCGGGTGATCGATTACCCGCGCTGGAAATGGCTGCCGCTGTTGCACCTGATTATCCTCAGCAAACGGCCGTTTTCAAGCGGCAAGGCGTATAAATCCATCTGGAACGAGGTGCTTGATGAAAGCCCTTTGATGACCATCACCCGCGATCAGACACAGGCCATTGCCGCCGAGATGCACGATCGTTTTGGCGATCAGGTCGAGGTGGATTTTTGTATGCGCTACGGCAATCCCTCAACCCAATCCCGGGTCCGCAAAATGGTCGCCTCGGGCTGCAGCCGCATCCTGTTCTTCCCGCTTTATCCGCAACATGCCGGGGCCACATCCGCCACCGCCAATGATGCATTTTTCCGCGCGCTTATGCAGGAAAAACAACAGCCCACCGCGCGGGTGGTCGGGGCTTATTATGATGATCCGGCCTATATTGAGGCCCTTGCCGCATCGGTTGAACGCGCCTACGCCAACGCGGCTGAGCGACCGGGTATTTTGGTGGTATCTTACCATGGAATGCCAATCCGCTACCGCGAGGAGGGCGATCCCTATCACGACCAATGCCAGCGCACGACCGAGCTTTTGCAGCAGCGCCTTGGCTGGGACGACACCCAGATTACAACCACATTCCAATCGGTCTTTGGTCCCGAGGAATGGCTCAAACCCTATACGGTGAAAGAGGTGGCGCGGCTGGCCCGTGAAGACGGTAAAACCAATATCGCCGTCATCGCACCGGCATTTTCCGCCGATTGCATTGAGACGCTGGAAGAGATCAAGGTCGAAATCCGGATGAGCTTTGAGGCGGCGGGCGGCAAACACTTCACCTACATCCCCTGCCTCAATGACGAGGCGGCGCATATCAAGGCGCTCGCGGGCATTATCGCTGCAAATCTCAACGGCTGGGTTGAATAAGGCGGGCATTTGCCGTGCAAATAAAAAGGCGGTGGAAAAACCACCGCCTTGATCAATTTCGATGTATGGCCTGCTAAATCAACAGAACCTGCGTGCCAACCACGGTGCGGGGGAACAAATCCTGGATATGTTCATTATAAAGCCCGATGCAGCCATTTGACGACCGGCGACCGATTTTGCGGGTATCCTGGGTGCCATGGACGCGGTAATATTTCCAGCTCAGATAAAGCGCATGGGTGCCCAGCGGGTTATCCGGGCCGGGGGGTACAAAGGCCGGCCATTCAGGATTTCGTTTGCGCATCGCCGGCGTCGGGCTCCAGCTTGGCCCAACAACCCTGCGCACCACTGATGTACGGCCCCGGCGGGTCAGGTCTTCGGACATCGGAACACTAGACGGGTAGAGTTTGTATGTCTTGCCATCCGCCGACCAGAAATGCAGCACACGGGATTCCACATCCACCAATATTGCACCCTTCTTGAGGTTGCTAAAATAAGGCTGCCAATGCAGCGCCCGGAAGCTTGAGATATTATGGCGCACGGATTCTGAAATGGTCTGCTCCATCTCAATCGAGCTTGCCCCGGGTATCTCCTTGGCCAGCGCCGGAGCCCCAAGGGCGGCGGCAGTCCCGGCAATAAATGCACGGCGATTCCAAGTGTTTTTCGTATTTATGGGCATTCTAAGCTCCAAACATCAATTATACATCATTCGGGCTTTATATGACGAGAATACCGCAATCGCAAATCAAACAATCGTCAAATGGCTAATCCACGCATAAGTGGGTTTGATTCATTCACCCATACCCTATAGAGAGCGGGCAACAGGAATTTCCAACAGGCTAAATCACTATGCGTATTATAAGTCTTTTATTGTCAGCAATGCTGGTGTTGTCAGCATGTTCTACCCCGACAACTCAGTTAGGTCCCGATGGCAAACCCTTGCCGCGCGTCTATCACATCCGACCGGGAAGCAAGGCCAAGATAGAATATCGAATGCTTGATTCGATCAATTCCCTGCGTCAGGCCGCCGGGCAAGGCCCGGTTGAGCTTGATGCAAAACTGAACGCCGCCGCCGCCACGCATTCGCAGGATATGTCTTTGCAAAACCGGCCCTGGCATTTCGGATCAGATGGCTCATCGCCCATCGACCGGGTGCAGCGGGTTGGATATGAGGGCAAGCTGGTTGGCGAAAACATCTCGGAAACCTATGAAACCGAGCTTGAAACCCTGGCCGCATGGATGGATGAAACCTCCACCCGCTGGGTTATTTTATCGCCCGAAGCCCGCAAAATGGGCTTTGCCTGGAAACAGGAAGCCAACGGTAAAATCTGGTGGACACTGGTGATGGGCGGGTAAGCCCCCTAAGGATTTATCACCACCAACGTGCCATCATTCACCATCGCATAAACATCCTCGATCTCATCATTGGTCACGGATATGCAGCCCGCTGTCCAATCTGACCCAAAAGGCTGTGTTGGCCCGCCATGGATGAAAATATCGCCCCCCGGGCTCACCCCGGCGGCTTTGGCGCGGGCGATGTCCTGTTCATTGGGGTAATTGATCCCGATGGAAAGATAAAAACTGCTGTTGGGGTTGCGCCGGTCAATCAGATATTCGCCTTCGGGGGTGCGGCCATCGCCTTCTTCCACTTTATGCCCGCGCGGCTCAAACCCAAGATCAACCCTATAGGCCTTCAGCACCGTCTCATTATGCAATAAAAACATCTCACGATTGCCCTTATTGACAATCACCCGCGTCACTTCCGGGCCATCATAGGTTTTGAATTTTGAACTGCTGCACGCGGTCAGGCCAAGGGCCACCACCATCAGTGCAAGTATCCTCAATATCTTCATAACGTTAATCTCTGCCCCGTTTTTACACCTTTCTACGCTAATTTTAGCGCATTGAGATAGTGTTAAAAACGATTTCACCCGGAAGTGATGCTAAATTCCGCCACCAATTCAACATGTGCAGACCAGCGAAACTGATCCACAACCCGCAGAGTTTCAAGGCAATAACCGCTATCAACAAGCGCGCGGGCATCGCGGGCAAAGCTGGTGGGATTACATGATACATAAGCGATTTTCGGAATCTGCGCCGCACATATCTGCGCAATCTGCGTCTCGGCACCGACGCGCGGCGGATCAATCACAACTGCGCCAAATCTGGCCAATTCATCGGGCCGCAATGGGTTTTGATGCAAATCCCGCACCTCTTGGGTGACCGGCTTTAACCCTTGGGTATTGCGCCACCCCGCATCAAGCGCCGCGATCATCTCGGCGCTGCCCTCAACCGCGTGCACCGCACATTCCTGCGCCAGATCAAGCGCAAACGTGCCGCAGCCAGCATAGAGATCAACCACCGTTTTAGCGCCAGTAACGATACGTTTAACATCCGCCTGCAACGCCGCTTCGCCTGCAAGTGTCGCCTGCAAAAAACTGCCCGGAGGCGGCGTGACACGGGTGCGGCCAAACACCTGTTCGGGTGCTGCACGGTATGATATTACCTCATCCCCCCAGCAAAGCCGCGCCAGCCGGTGTTTTTCCGCCAAAGCGCCCAATGCAATGCGCAGCGGCCCATCAAGCGGCTTGCCCCCGGTTGCCAGCACATCCAGCCCGTTGTCTGAAAGCGTGACCGCCACATCAATGTGATGCTTGCGGCTGGCCCCGGCGATGGCCAGATCTTCGGCCACAGGCAGCGCCGCCATAAGATCAGGGTGCAGTAAATGACAGTCGGTTATCGCAACAATCACGTCCGAGCCTTTGGCATGAAATCCCGCCATCGCGCCTTTTTTGCTGCGCCGCGCGGCAAATGTCGCCCGGCGGCGGCTGCGCGGCGGCGATATGGCGATGGGCAGAAACTCAGCCGTGATCCCATGCGCTGCCAGTGCCACCTTTGCAATATCGCTTTTCCAATTAGCCAGAAATCCGTCGCTGGCATGTTGCATCTGACACCCGCCACAGGTGCGAAAATGTGGGCACGGCGGGCGCACACGATCTGCCGAGGGGGTGATGATTTTGACATCCCTGAGCGCCTCACCCTCAGGCGTGCCGGTGACCACCTCGCCCGGCAATGTTTGCGGCGCATAAAGCGGGCCGTCAGCAATGCCATCGCCCAAATGGCCCAGCCGGTTGATGGTGTATTGCGTCATATGCGGGGCGTTCCTGATAATAAGTCGTGTTTGGTCAGGGTGAATCCTGACGCGATCCAGCGGCTTTCAATTTCATTAAGGCGCGCGCCCAGCGCCGGGCCTTTAAATTCCGGCATCAGATCACCCGCCGCAATCGGAAATACGGCCTTTGCGCCTCTGTTCAACTCGGCAGACAGGTTTTGCGCAAGCGGTGCCTCAAGCATCGCCGCGCGCAGCAGCGATATATCCATGCCGGTTTGAACGCCGTAGCGATAGCCCAATTCCACCGCACCGGTTGTCTGCCCGATCTCTGACCGCAGCAGATCAAGCTGTTTCGCCTGTCTTTTGCTCAAACGCAGGCATTTCGCCACATCCTCGCCACCCAAAGCCGCCAGACGCCGGATCGGGTTAACAGCCACATTTTCCAACGCCTCAAGATGCACCAACGGGCCAAGCGCGCGGTCATCGGCCCCGCTCAAAACCGCCGCCAAAACCCCGGTGCTGCGCATCGCCGCCACAGCGGGCGCGGGATCAGCGGCGGCCAAAAGTTTCAGCATTTCCGCGCCAACCCGCTCGCGCGACAGGCCTTGCAGCCCGTCAACATGCGCCGCCACCGCCGCCAGCCCGTCGGCATCAAGACCCCCGGATGCATCGCCATACCAGGCATGAAACCGGAAAAACCGCAAAATGCGCAAGAAATCCTCGCGAATGCGCTGGGCTGCGTCTTCAATAAACCTAACCCGCCGCGCGCGCAGATCATCCAGACCGCCCAACGGGTCAAGCACCAACCCATCGCCGCGCGCATAAAGCGCATTCATGGTGAAATCCCGGCGGCGGGCGTCCTGAACAATATCTCCGGAAAAGGCTACGGTGGCACGGCGCCCATGGGTTTGCACATCCTCGCGGAAGGTGGTTATTTCATGCGGCACATGCCCTGAGACAACCGTGATGGTGCCATGATCAATCCCGGTGGGAATCGCCTTCAGCCCCGCCGCATTTGCCAACCGCATTACCTGATCCGGCAAGGCATCGGTGGCAATATCAATGTCATTCACCGGCGCACCCAGCAGCGCATTGCGCACGCATCCGCCGACAAATAACGCCTGAAATCCTGCGCTTTCCAGCATATTGCAAACCGCCTGAGTTGCGGGCTGATTGATCCAATTTCCGGTTATTTTCATCTCTGCCCCACTGCATCCGCAAAGGAGCGCAAAATCCGCGCCGTTGCCCCCCAGATATAATAGGGGCCATAAGGCACAGTATAGTACGAACGCAATTTCTCCTGCCAGCGCCGCGCCTCAATTCGGTAATTTCCGGGGCTCAGAACATGGCCAAGCGGCACCTCAAACACCTCGTCAACCTCGCCCTTTTCCGGCGTTGGATCAAACTGCTGCAGCACCCGCGCCACAATCGGCGTTACTTCAAAACCGGTCACGGTTTCATGGCTTGGCATCCGCCCCAAAACCTCAACATTGCCCGGCTCAAGGCCAATTTCCTCTGACGCCTCGCGCAGCGCGGTGGCCACAATATCGCGGTCCCCCTGATCCATCTTGCCACCGGGAAAGGCAATCTGCCCCGGGTGATGCTCCAGCGCCGAGGCGCGTTTGGTCAGAATGATCCGCGCCTGATCGCCTTCACCGATGATCGGGATCAGCACCGCCGCAGGCCTGAGCTTGCGCCCCGGTGGCAGGATCACATCGCGGTTGAGATCATAATCAGACGACGGCGCGCCCGGCGCTTTGAGTGCGTCGGTAACCCTTTGAAAAAAATCGGTTTTACTTGCCATCGGGTTCGGCCTTGGCTTCAAACCCAAGGGTTGCGGGATCAAGCGTATAATGCGCGCCGCAGAACTGGCAATCGGCCGTGACCAACCCCTCGGGCGTTGTCATATGCCCAATATCGCGCGCCGAATAGATCGACAGGCTTTGGCGCACTTTATCTTCCGAGCAGCTACAGCCAAACCGCACCGCCTGCGGCTCAAACGCGCGCGGCCCCTCCTCATGAAACAGCCGCACCAGCAAATCCGTCGGCGGCACCGATGGGCCGATCAGCTCCAGCTCTTCAACCGTATCCAGCAAGGTGTTTGCCCGGGTCCAGTTCTCTTCGTCCTCATCCTCCAAAAGGTCTGACGCACCCAGCAATCCACCCTCACCCGATCCGCCGCCGGTGGCAAAAGGCGAGGCTTTGGGCATGTGTTGCAACATCACCCCGCCCGCGCGCCAATGCTCAACCCCGCCCGCCTCGGTTGACTTGCCAAAGCTCAGGGCAAACCGGGTTGGTAATTGTTCCGACTGGGCAAAATAGGCCTCGGCACAGGCGGACAGGCTTGTGCCCGCAATCGGGGTAATGCCCTGATACGGCTCGGTGCCTTCGCCCTGATCAATCAGCACGGCGAAATAGCCCTCGCCGATCTGCTCAAACGGCGAGGCCCCGGTCAGACGATCCGCATCATAGCTGGCATAGGCGCGGATGCGGGCCGGGTCGCCTTCTTTTTGCGGGCCGTAATAATCGGTGGCAATCATCCGCACCGGGCCTTTGGATCGCACCTGCAATGACAGCTTCCAGCGCAGTTTGATGGTCTGGCCGATCAGGGCCGTCAACAGCGCCATTTCCGCCACCAACGCCTCAAGCTGCGCCGGATAGTCATGCTGTCGCAAGATACCGTCCAGCACGCCATCAAGCCGGGCAATCCGCCCGCGAATATCCGCATTGTCCAACTGGAACGGTAAAATCGTATCGTCCCAGGCGATTTTTTGACCTAATGTCATGGGGTTTCCTTACCAGCCAAAACTTGGCATATCGCGTGTATATAAGCAGGGCAAGGCAGCGTCCAAGGGGAAGCGCGCAAGATGAGACGATTTGACGAAACACCGCGCGCCGACAAGCGCTATAAAATCCGCCCCGGGGTTTATGTGATCCTGCCACGGGGTGGTGATTTGCTGCTGACCCATCAGGCCGAGCCTGCGCCCGAGCTGCAACTGCCCGGCGGCGGCATTGATCCCGGCGAAACCCCCTTGCAGGCGTTGCACCGTGAGGTGATTGAGGAAACCGGCTGGCGGATATCCGCGCCGCGCCGTTTGGGGGCCTATCGCCGGTTCACCTATATGCCGGAATATGATCTATGGGCGGAAAAGATTTGCCATATTTACATGGCTTTCCCGGTGCGCCCCCTTGGCCCCCCGTCTGAGGCCGGGCATACGCCCCTCTGGGCCAGCCCAAAGCTGGCGGTGCAAGAGCTGTCCAACTCAGGCGACCGGTATTTTGTTAGCCGGTATTTTTAACCAAGTATCGGGCTTGGTTTGAACTCCAGCAACACAGCCGAGACATCGTCGGCAAAATCGCGATCCCCGGCAAAATCCGTGAGCTTCCAGATCAGGGATTCCAGACAGGCCAGCCCGTGGGTTTGGCGCAGCTCACCCAAAATCCGGGCAAGGCCGGTATCATCCAGCAGATTATCGTGAATATCCGCGCATTCAACAACGCCGTCCGAATGGATCATCAACCGGTCACCCGGGGCCATCATAACCTCAAACTGGTCGTATTCCGCGCCTTCAATCAGGCCCACAGGCAAGCCGCCCATGCCCACCATTTCAACCGTCCCGTCGGCGCGTTGCAGCGCCGGATAGGGGTGCCCGGCCTGTGCCATGACCACCTGACCGCTTTCCAGATCAACAATCGCCAAAAGCAGGGTAAAATAAAGCTCGGTTTCCATCTCATCAAGAATCAGACGGTTGAGCGTTGCAATGGTCTCAGCAGGCGGGCGCGGGGCAAAGCTGCCATCCTCGGTGCGGATAAGCGCCACGTTCTGATCCGGGGCCGCTGCCGACAGATACCCGGCCAGCCGCGCCGTCATCAAAGCCGAGCTGATGCCGTGACCCGAAACATCAATGCCATATAGCCCAATCTGGGTATCGCTGATCGGGAACATGCCCACCAGATCACCGCCCACATGGCCGCTTGATTGCAGCAACATTGATACATCAGCATTGCCAAAATCGCGGTGCCTGTCGCTAACCAGCGATTGTTGCAGCTTCTTGGCCTCGATCAGGTCACTGTCAAGCGAATCATAAAGCTGCTGCAATTCCTCAAGCGTGGAGTTGATCAGACGGTTCTTTTCGGTCAGTTCCCGTTCCATCATCAGGATACGTTCACCAGCGGAAATTCTGGCGCGCAGCTCGGCGGCATTGACCGGTTTGGTCAGGAAATCATCGGCCCCGGCATCCAGCCCATGGGCAATATCACCCTTTTCGCTTTTCGATGTCAGCAGGATGAAATAGCCATAGCTGTCACGCTGCATCTTACGGAATTCATGGCAAAATTCCGGCCCCGACATGCCCGGCATCATCCAGTCACTGACCACAAGATCCGGCGGCGCATCGCGGCATTTTTCAAGCGCTTCGACCCCCGATGACGCCTCAACAATATCATAGCCGAACCGCTTTAATGAGGCGGTCAGGATACGCCGCTGCAATCGGCTGTCATCAACGACCAAAACCCGTTTTATCACACCCGAGTCAGGGTCTGAGCTGCATTCTGATTGTGCCTTTGCTCGCACGGTATCAAATCCAATCTGTTCAACAGATGTGGCTTAGCCCCCCCGGATTAACATGGAGTGAACCCTAAAATTGTCCGAAGATTCTGCTGGATTCCTTTGTCGTTTGGTTAATCATATTGTGTAATCTATGCCCAAGATGCAGGAGCAAACCCCATGATCAACTGGGATAAAGTATCAGAATTGCGTGATGAAATCGGCGCAGAAGATTTTGGCGAAGTGGTCGAAATTTTCTTGGAAGAGGTTGATGAGGCGATCACCGAACTGGGCCAGCCCGGGGCCACCGGGGATCTGGAAACCCAGTTGCATTTTCTCAAGGGCAGCGCGCTCAATCTGGGCTTCGCCGAATTCTCGAAACGTTGCCAGGCAGGCGAAACTGCCGCTGGAAAGGGCCAGCTTGATCAGATTAATCTGCCTGAGATTGTCAAATGCTATGAGATGTCCAAATCTGAATTTCTGGCTGCACTGGAGGCAAGTGTAGCCGCTTAAATCAGGAATTCCGCCAGCACTTCATCCTTGGTGATATCGCGGCAATCAAATTCGGCATCTGCGAATTTTCCCTCTAATTCCAGAAAGTTAGCAGCGTTATCCGTCTCGATCCCGATCAGGACTGAACCAAAATTGCGCGCCGATTTTTTAAGATATTCAAACCGGGCAATATCATCCTTTGGCCCAAGAAGCCCAAGAAATTCTTTCAACGCACCAGGGCGTTGCGGCAGGCGCAGGATGAAATATTTCTTCAGCCCCAGATAGCGCTGCGCCCGCTCTTTCACCTCGGGCAGGCGTTCAAAATCAAAATTGCCGCCGGAGGTGACGCAGATGATGGTTTTGCCTTTGATCTCATCCGCCACATCCTTGAGCGCATCAACCGCCAAGGCGCCCGCCGGTTCAAGCACGATGCCTTCGATATTGAGCATCTCAAGCATGGTGGTGCAAAGGCGATCCTCATCAATCACTAGGGCGCAGGACGGATCAAGACCGGACAGGCGGGCGAATGTTTTTACCCCAATCCGGGCCACGGCAGCGCCATCGGCAAAATTGCTTATCTTATTGAGTTTTTTAGGTTTTCCAGCCTCATATGCGGCTTTGAGGCAAGCGCCACCGGAAGGCTCAACCAAGGTATAATCGCAAGCCTTGCCAAAATATGAAGACACCCCCGCCGAAAGACCACCCCCGCCAACCGGCATGATAATTCGGTCGGGAACGGTGTTTAGCTGTTGTTCAATTTCGGCGGCAACCGAGGCCTGACCTTCGATCACATCTTCATCGTCAAAGGGTGGCAAAAAATGCCCGCCGATTTCCGTGCAGAAGTTTTGCGCGGCTTCAAGCGTGTCGTCAAAATAATCACCAATCAGGCGTATCTCAATCATGTCGCCGCCAAAAATCCCGGTCTTTCCAATCTTCTGCTGCGGCGTCGTCACCGGCATGAAAATGACGCCCTTAACCCCAAAATGCCGGCACATAAACGCCACACCTTGCGCGTGATTTCCAGCACTGGCGCAGACAAATTTAGTGGTTTTATCATTAGTATTCAATACTTTGCGCATAGCATTGAAGGCCCCACGCAATTTATATGAACGCACCGGCGTAAGATCCTCACGCTTGAGCAGGATATTGGCCCCGTAGCGCGCGCAAAGGTGCTCATTGCGCTGCAAGGGCGTTGCGGGAAACACATCGCGCATCGCGTCACGGGCGGCGCGGGCTTTGTCCTGAAAATGGCTCATGCGCCCTTCAGTGCCGCAGCGCGCGCGGGCTTGCAAGCCCTGACCTTGCCCCGCCCCCGAAAACCGGTTAAGCGCCGGGAAATGTTCGACATAAAGGAAATGAGTATGTCCGGCCTCAAAACTGCCCCGAAAAAAGTTGTGCTCGCGTATTCCGGCGGGCTTGATACCTCGATCATTCTGAAATGGTTGCAGACCGAATACGGCTGTGAAGTGGTTACTTTCACCGCCGATCTTGGGCAGGGCGAGGAGCTGGACCCCGCGCGCAAAAAGGCGGAACTGCTTGGAATCAAACCAGAAAATATTTATATCGAAGATGTCCGCGAAGAATTTGTCCGCGATTTTGTATTCCCGATGTTTAGGGCTAATGCGGTTTATGAGGGGCTTTATTTGTTGGGCACGTCGATTGCGCGGCCGTTGATTTCCAAGCGGTTGGTTGAGATTGCTCAGGAAGTCGGAGCGGATGCGGTGGCGCATGGGGCGACGGGCAAGGGCAATGATCAGGTGCGGTTTGAACTGGCGGCTTATGCGCTTAATCCCGACATCAAAGTGATTGCGCCGTGGCGCGAGTGGGACCTGACAAGCCGCACGAAACTGCTTGATTTTGCTGAGAAAAATCAGATTCCCATTGCTACGGATAAACGCGGCGAAGCGCCGTTTTCAGTGGATGCAAACCTGTTGCATACCTCATCCGAAGGCAAGGTTCTGGAGGATCCGGCGCAGGAGGCTCCGGAGTATGTTTATCAGCGCACGGTAAGCCCGGAAGACGCGCCGGATGAGGCGGAATTTGTTGAAATTGGCTTTGAAAAAGGCGACGCGGTTCATATCAATGGCCAAGCGATGAGCCCGGCTAACATATTGACACGGTTGAATATTCTGGGCGGCAAACACGGGATTGGGCGGCTTGATCTGGTGGAGGGTCGGTTTGTCGGGATGAAATCACGCGGGATTTATGAGACACCCGGCGGGACGATCTTGCTGGAGGCCCATCGCGGCATGGAAAGCATCACCATGGATCGCGGGGCGATGCACCTTAAGGATCAGTTGATGCCGCAATATGCTGAGCTGATCTATAATGGCTTCTGGTACAGCCCCGAACGCGAGATGTTGCAGGCGGCGATTGATAAATCACAAGATCATGTGACAGGTACGGTGCGGTTAAAGCTTTATAAAGGGCTGGCGCGCACGGTTGGACGCTGGTCGGAACACTCACTTTATTCCGAAGCGCATGTGACATTTGAGGATGACGCAGGGGCCTATGACCAGAAAGACGCGGCGGGATTTATTCAGTTACAGGCGTTGCGGCTGAAATTGCTGGCGGCGCGGGACAGGCGGCTGAAGGGGTAAAATGTTGTACAAGTTGTACAACATGACCCGGTGTTTTGTACAAGACTCGGCCAAAACCAGCGAGTCTTTGCCTGACAGGGGGTAAAATGGCTTCACCACCGCGTGACATCCGGCTTCTTCCCCTTGGCGGGGAGTATTCCATCGGTCAAAATGCACCCAAAAGAGGAGGCAAATCATGACCCGGAGATTCAGGCATTTGAAGGCGGTCTTATTAGCGGTGCTGATTGTGATTGGCATGGGCATTCATCATGACCGGGCAAATGCCGAAACCCTGACCGTGGCGGGGGGGTGTTTTTGGTGTGTGGAATCAGATTTTGAATCGGTGCCGGGCGTGAGCGAAGTGATCACCGGCTATACCGGCGGAGATTTGACGAACCCCACCTATAAGGATGTCGGCCGGGGCAGCACCGGGCATTATGAGGCGGTTCAGATCACCTATGACCCGACAATAGTTTCGGTAGAAAAACTATTGGCGTTGTTCTTTAGATCAGTTGATCCGACAGATTCAGGCGGGCAGTTTTGTGATCGCGGTGACAGCTATCGCACGGCGGTATTTTATTCAAACCCAGTGGATAAGAAAATCGCCCAAAAAGTATTGCAGCAGGCTCAGGATGATCTTGGACAGAAAATTGTCACGCCAATCCTGCCCGAGCAGATTTTTTACAAGGCCGAGGCGTATCATCAGAATTATTACAAAGGCACCAAGCTGGTGCTGACCCGATTTGGCCCAAAACGGCAATCAAGTGCTTATAAGCGCTATCGCGAAGCTTGTGGCCGCGATGCAAGGGTGCGGCAATTATGGGGCGAGGCGGCGGCGTTTGCGCTGACGCATTAGGGCTGCAATCCGAAGGCTTTGACCCAGCAAATCGCTGCACCACGATTTTTCACTGGTGGCCCGCACCATGTTAGCGCTAAGCTTGACCTGACACTTGGGGATAGCCATGCCAGACCACAGCCCGGACCACAGCCCAGACCACAGCCCAGACCACTGCACACCATTGATCTTTGACGGCCATAATGACGTTTTGCTCAAGCTTTACCGCGCGGGCGGGCCGGAGGCGATTGATGAATTCGCCAGCGGCCAGCATGGCCAGATTGACCTGCCGCGTGCCCGCAAGGGCGGCTTTGGTGGCGGGTTTTTCGCGATTTATGTGCCGTCCCCTTCAGCACATGATGACGATGCCGACATGCAAAAGCCGGAATATGATCTGCCTTTGCCCCCGGCCATCCAAGTTGAAAAAGCCCTGCCGGTGGTGATGCAACAGGCCGCGATTTTGCACCGGATGCAGGCCGAGGGACATGTGCGCATTTGCCTGAGTACCGATGACATACGCGCGGCGTTTGATGAGGGCCGCCTTGCCGCGATCATGCATATCGAAGGGGCCGAGGGCCTTGACCCTGAACTTTATAATCTTGATGTGCTTTATGCCGCTGGCCTGCGCTCACTTGGGCCGGTTTGGTCGCGCCCGACGATTTTTGGCGAGGGGGTGCCGTTTCGCTTTCCCTCGGATGGTAATATCGGGGACGGCCTCACGGAGGCGGGGAAAAACCTGATCCGGCGGTGTAATGATCTGGGTATCATGGTGGATCTGTCGCACCTCAATGAGGCCGGGTTTTGGGACGTGGCCAAGATCAGCAATGCGCCGTTGGTCGCCACCCATTCCAATGCGCACGCGCTGTGCAACCACGCCCGAAACCTTACCGATCCACAGCTTGAGGCCATCGCCGCAAGTGATGGCATGGTCGGGCTGAATTTTGCCACCGCGTTTTTGCGCGAGGATGGCCAAATGCGCCCCGATGTGCCGTTTGCGACCATGCTGGCGCATCTTGATCACCTGATTGACAAGCTGGGCGAGGACCGCGTTGGATTTGGCTCGGACTTTGACGGCGCGATGCTGCCTGAGGTGATTGGCGACGTCGCCGGATTGGGAAAACTAAGAGATGCGATGATAGAGCATGGCTATTCAGAAAGTTTGATGCGTAAACTATGCAATGAAAACTGGCTGCGCGTATTGGCCAGAACATGGGGCGAACAGGCGAAGACCTGAGAAGCGACAAAAAACAAGAGGAGAGGAAGACACTATGAAACCGTTTAAAAACCTGATGGCCAGCGTGGCGCTGGGGATGGCTTTGGCCGTGCCCGGGCAGTTGGTCATGGCCGAGACACCGGCCAATATGCTGGTGATCGCTGGCCGGATTGATGATGTGACCACGCTTGACCCGGCGCAATCGTTTGAATTTGCCGGGGGCGATGCCAGCCGCAATCTGTATAGCCGTCTGGTCAATTTTGACCCCAATGATCTGGGCGCGGGTTATAAGCCTGATCTGGCGGAAAGCTGGGATGTGTCGGAAGATGGCAAAACCATCACCTTTCACATGCGCCCCGGTGTTAAATTTCAATCGGGTAATCCGGTCACGGCGAAGGACGCTGAATTTAGCCTGCGGCGCGCGATAATCTTGAATAAAACCCCGGCGTTTATCCTGACACAGTTTGGCTTTACCCCCGAAAATGTTGGTGAAACCATTGTCGCCACTGATGATATGACGTTGGTGATCAAAACCGATAAACGTTATGCCACGTCTTTTGTGCTGAACTGCATGACCGCCACCATCGGCGGCATTGTGGATATGAAAACCGTGATGGCCAATGAAATTGATGGTGATCTGGGCAATGAATGGCTGCGGACTAACACTGCCGGTTCTGGTCCTTATGCGCTGGCAAGCTGGAAGCCGAATGAAAGCCTGACCATGGTGTCAAACCCCAATTATTACGCTGGTGAGCCGGCGATGAAACGGGTTGTTGTGCGTCATATTCAAGAAAGCGCCACGCAGCGCCTTCTGCTGGAAAAAGGCGATATTGATATTGCCCGGAACCTGACTCCGGACGATGTTGCAGGTCTGGCCGGTGCCGATGGCGTGAATATCGACAGCGAATTGCGCGGGCGGTTGATGTATGTCTCGATGAACCAAAAACACCCGGCGCTTTCCAATCCGAAAGTGGTTGAGGCGATTAAATATCTGATTGATTATGAGGGCATGGCCAACAGTTTCCTCAAGGGTCAGTACAAGGTGCATCAGGCGTTTCTGCCGCGCACTTATTTGGGTGAAATATCCGACACGCCGTATTCCTTTAATATCGCCAAAGCCAAGGCGCTTTTGGCCGAGGCCGGGTATGCCGATGGGTTTAGTGTCAAAATCTTTGTGCGTGAAGCCCAAGAGCGGATTGATATTGCGACATCATTGCAAAACACCTTGGCGCAGGTCGGCATCAAGGCCGAGCTGACAGTGGGCACCGGCAAGCAAATCCTTGGCGTCTACCGCGCGCGTGAGCATGACATTTATGTCGGCGCATGGGGCCCGGATTATCCTGATCCCAACACCAACGCGGGCACGTTTGCCTATAACCCCGATAACTCGGACGCGGCTCAGGCCACTGGTTTGCTGGCATGGCGCAATTCGTGGAGCATCCCCGAGATGTCAAACGAAACCCTCGCCGCTGTTGTCGAGCCTGACCGTGCCAAGCGTGGCCAAATGTATGAGGCGCTGCAACGCGAGCACCAAAAGGTATCGCCGTTTGCCATCATGTTCCAAAAGGTTGAGCAAAACGGCGTTCGCTCAAACGTCAATGGCTTTAGCATGGGTGGCGCGATCACCAATGCGGCTTACTGGGCCGTTACCAAATAATGTCCACGGTTTCGGACACGGTGAAGGGGCGGCGCAAGTCGCCCCTTCCACGCATAATAATGCAGACCGCAAAAACCCTGCTGTCCATCGCGGTCACCATGCTGGGGCTGCTATTTGTCACGTTCTTCATTGGCCGGGTGATGCCGCTTGACCCGGTTTTATCCGTGGTCGGCGAGCGCGCCACCAAAGAGATTTACGATGCGGCCTATATCAAGCTTGGCCTTGATAAACCGTTGATCGTGCAGTTTTTCAATTATGTATTTTCCGTCATTCAGGGCGATTTTGGCCAATCCCTGCGCACTGGTTTTCCGGTCTCGGAAGAGATCAAACGCCGGTTTCCCGCGACGCTTGAGCTGGCCACGCTGGGCACGATGATTGGCGTTTTTATCGGCGTGCCCCTTGGGGTGCTTGCGGCGGTGAAACGCGGCACATGGATTGATCAGGTGGCGCGCGTTGTTGCCCTTATCGGCTATTCGATGCCGGTTTTCTGGATCGGGATGATCGCGCTGGTGATATTTTATGCCAAACTTGGCTGGGTTGCGGGATCTGGGCGGCTGGATATTTTCTATGTCGATATTGTGCCGCGTGTTACCGGCATGATCTTGATTGATGCGGTGCTCGATGCCAACTGGGAAATTTTCCGCAACGCCATTTCGCATATCGTCCTGCCCGCAAGCCTGCTGGGGTATTATTCATTGGCTTACGTTAGCCGGATGACGCGCTCGTTCATGCTGGAACA
Organism: uncultured Roseovarius sp.; assembly: GCA_964655135.1. GTDB lineage: Bacteria > Pseudomonadota > Alphaproteobacteria > Rhodobacterales > Rhodobacteraceae > Roseovarius. The sequence goes on from CAZZKL010000024.1 coordinate 21,635, forward strand.
GCTCAGCTCGGAATATATCACCACCGCCCGCGTCAAAGGCCTGCCGGAACGCACGGTGATCTGGCGGCACGCTTTTGGCAATATTAAGGTGCAGTTGATCACCGTCGTCGCGCTGAGTTACGCCGGGCTTTTGGAAGGCTCGGTTTTGACCGAGATCATCTTTTCATGGCCCGGTATTGGATCGTACATCACCACCTCTTTGCTATCGGCGGATATGAATGCGGTAATGGGTGGGACGATTGTGGTTGGGCTGGTGTTTGTGCTGCTCAATATCTTCTCAGACCTGCTGTATAAATTCTTTGACCCGAGGGCGAAATGACCGACGCAAGCGAGCCAAATCAAAGCCTGCGTGAGTGGCTGATGACCGATACGCCAACCTCGCGCCGTCATGCGAAACTGGCGGCGCTTTATAATGGCTGGCTTAATCTGCGCAGTAACACCATGGCGATGATCGGCCTTGGGATATTGATCCTGCTGTTGCTGATCGCCGCCTTTGCGCCGCTGCTGGCACCGATGGATCCGCTGGCGCAGGATTTGGCCGGGCGGCTTGCGGCCCCCGGTGAGAACGGTCATTGGCTGGGCACTGACACCCTTGGCCGCGACATCCTTAGCCGGGTGATTTATGGCTCGCGGATCACGCTTTATATTGTCACGCTGGTGGCGCTGATTGCGCCCATCGCCGGGCTGCTTGTGGGCACCATCGCGGGCTATACTGGTGGCATTGTGGACGCGGTATTGATGCGGATTACCGATATTTTCCTCGCCTTCCCCCGGCTTGTTCTGGCGCTGGCGTTTGTTGCGGTTTTGGGCGCGGGCATTGAAAACGCGGTGCTGGCCATCTCGCTTACCGCCTGGCCGCCTTATGCCCGGATTGCACGGGCCGAAACCCTGACCATCCGTAATTCCGATTTCATTGCGGCGGTGCAACTGCAAGGTGCCGGGCCGTTGCGGATCATCACCAAACATATCTGGCCTTTGTGCATTTCCTCGCTGATTGTGCGGGTCACGCTGGATATGGCCGGGGTTATCCTGACGGCGGCGGGCCTTGGTTTTCTTGGCCTTGGGGCGCAACCGCCAAGCCCCGAATGGGGCGCGATGATTTCCGACGGGCGCAAGGTTATCCTTGATCATTGGTGGGTGGCCACGGTGCCGGGGCTTGCCATCTTTACCGTCTCACTGGCCTTTAACCTGCTGGGTGACGGGCTGCGCGATGTGCTGGACCCCAAGGAAGGCAAATCCGGATGAGCAATCTTTTAGACGTTGAAAACCTGACCGTCACCTTCCCCACCCGCTCGGGCGAGTTTGACGCGGTGCGCGGCATTTCCTTTACCCTTGGCAAAGAGCGCCTTGGCATCGTTGGCGAAAGTGGGTCAGGCAAATCCATGACCGGCCGGGCGATTTTGCGCCTGATCCGCCCGCCGGGGCGCATTACCGCCGACCGGATGGAGCTGCACGGGCAGAACCTGCTGGAGATGAGCGAGAAGGACATGAATTCGGTGCGCGGGCAAAAGATTTCAATGATCATGCAAGACCCGAAATTTTCATTGAACCCGGTGATGCGCATATCGGAACAGATTATTGAGATTTACCGTTTCCACACCGGTGCCAGCAAAAAAGCCGCCTGGGACAAGGCGATTGAGATGCTCAACGCCGTTTCAATCCGTGATCCTGAGCGGGTGATGCGCGCCTATCCGCATGAGATGTCGGGCGGTATGGGACAGCGGATCATGATCGCGATGATGCTGATCACCGAGCCTGAAATTCTGATCGCGGATGAGCCAACTTCGGCGCTCGATGTCTCGGTTCAAACCTCGGTCCTGACCATTATTGATAAGCTGGTGAAGGAACGCGGCATGGGCCTGATTTTCATCAGCCATGACCTTAATCTGGTGGCCAGTTTTTGTGATCGGGTGCTGATCATGTATGCCGGGCGGATCGTGGAAACCTGTGCGGCGGACAAACTGCACGAGGCGACGCACCCTTATACCCGTGGATTGCTCAATTCCCTGCCCCGGATCGACGCGCCGCAATCGCGGCTTGAGGCGCTGGTGCGTGATCCGGCATGGTCAGACGCGCCCAGCGTGAGTGCCCGCCAATGAGCGAGCTTGAATTTGATCACCTCAACGTCTGGTTTGGCGAAAATGAGGACCGGGTGGATGCGGTTAAAAACGCCACATTTACCGTGCCTTCGGGTGCCAGTTTTGGCCTTGTGGGCGAAAGTGGATCGGGTAAATCCACCATCCTGCGCGCCCTTGTGGGGTTGGTGCCCACATGGTCCGGCACGATGAAAGTGGCGGGCGTGGCGATGGGCAAAAAGCGCCCGCGCGGGTTTTATAAAGACGTGCAGATGGTGTTTCAGGACCCTTATGCCTCCTTACATCCGCGCCATTCGGTGGATCAGGTGCTGAGCGAAACCCTTAAATTGCACGGGTTTGACGAAATTGATGACCGTATTGGCAAGCTGCTCAAGGATGTCGGCCTTGGCCCCGCTTTTCGCTTTCGCTATCCGCATCAGCTATCTGGTGGACAGCGGCAGCGCGTCGCCGTGGCCCGCGCCTTGGCGCCTGAGCCGTCGGTGTTGCTGCTGGATGAGCCGACCTCGGCTTTGGATGTGTCGGTGCAGGCGGAGGTGCTTAATCTGCTGGCGGATCTGCGCGAAAAACAAAAGCTGACCTATCTTATGGTGTCGCATAACCTCGCCGTTGTGGCCCATATGTGCGAGCGGATCGCGGTGATGCAACAGGGCGAAATCGTTGAAGTAATGGGCGTGGAAGAAATGCGCGCGATGAACCCGGCGCATCCCTATACCAAACACCTGTTGGAAAGCTCGATGGGGTATAAACCCGAGGCTTAGAATCAGCCAACCTTGCAGGCGGCAAGGATCGCCATGTTGAGGATGTCATTGGCGGTGGAATTGGTGGCGCAAATCTGGATCGGTTTATCGACACCCGACAAGATGGGGCCGATCACCGTGGCCCCGGCCATTTCCTGCATCAGTTTAACAGAAATTGACGCCGAATGCCGCGCCGGGACCACCAGAATATTGGCCGGAGCGGTGAGGCGTTGGAACGGATAGGCCGCCTGCGCGTCGGTGTTGAGGGCCACATCCACCGTCATTTCGCCCTCAAATTCAAAATCGACGCCGCGCGCCTCAAGCACAAGGGGGGCACCGTGCATTTTCTCGGCCCGCTCGGAGCGCGGATAGCCGAAGGTTGAGAACGACACAAACGCCACGCGCGGCTCAAGCGCCAAAGCACGCGCGACCCCGGCGGCGCGCTCGGCAATGTTGGCGAGGTCTTCTTCATCGGGCCATTCATGCACTAAAGTGTCAGCAATCAGCACCACCCGGCCCTTGAGCAACAGCGCAGTAATACCCACAGCGCCATGGGCGGCGTCGGCGTCAAACACATGATTTATCCGTTCAAGCACATTGGCCGATTTGCGGGTGGCCCCGGTGACAAGCCCGTCGCCATGGCCATGCGCCAGCATCAGAGACGCAAACACATGCCGGTCACGGGCGGCGAGTTTGTGGATGTCTTTGAGGTCAAAACCTTTGCGTTGCAGGCGGGCATAAAGAAAATCCTTATACTCATCCAGATGCGGGGAATTGGCGGCGTTGACCACTTCCAGCTCAGACACAGCATCGGCAAGGCCCGCCGCCGTGAGCTTGGCCTTCACATCGGCCTCACGGCCCACCACCAGAGCATGACCAAGCCCCGCGCGTTGATACCCAACGGCGGCGCGCAGCACGCGCGGGTCATCGCCTTCGGTAAAGATCATCCGGGCCTGAGCGTTGCGGGCGCGGACGTTGAGCGAGCGCAGGATGCTGGCGGTTGGATCCATCCGCGATTTGAGCGACGCCTCGTAGGCCTCCATATCCACAATCGGGCGGCGCGCCACACCG
>CAZZKL010000025.1:0-4569 GCA_964655135.1 uncultured Roseovarius sp.
GGTAGGATGCGAACAATGCCTGAATACCGGCTATCTTGGCCGGGTCGGCGTGTTTGAGATTCTTGAGGTCGGCGAGGCCCTGCGCGATGCCATTGACCGTGGCGCGTCCGAGCTGGAGATGAAAGAAAAGGCTCTGCGCCCGGATCAGACATTGCTGGGTCAGTCGTTGCAGTTGGTCTGCACCGGCAAAACCAGCCTGTCCGAGGCCCTGCGGGTTGTGGGCGATGCGCTATGAGGGCGTTTTCCTATATCGCCTTCAACCAGAAAGGCCAGCGCAAGAAGGGCACTCTGGTGGCCGAAAGTGAGGTGCAGGCCTCGGATATCTTAAAATCTCAGGGGCTTTATGCGGAGCAAATCACCAGTAAGGAACAGGCGGGCAGCCCGCTTAGGCGGCGCAAACGGCGGACCCGGCTGAACGCCGATATGCGCGCGGTATTCACCCGGCAGATGGCGGTTTTGCTGGGCTCTGATCTGTCGGCTGAGGCGGCGCTGGAAACCGTGCGCGCGTCGGGCACGGCCCATTCAATCGAGGCTGCCGCCGCCGAGGCCAAAGCCGCCCTTTTGGATGGTCAGCCATTGTCTGTAGCGCTTGAGCTTGCCAATGCGGGCTTTCCCCGGTTCTACATCGCGGCGGTGCGCGCCGGTGAGACATCAGGCGATGTGGCGGCGGTGTTTGACGGCTTGGCGGATTATCTTGAAGACGTTGGATCAGACAAGGCACAGATGGCGACCGCGTTGATTTACCCGGCTTTTGTGACGGCGGTGTCGCTGTTGGTTGCTGGCGTTTTGATGGTCAATGTGGCCCCTGAAATTGCCGCGATGTTTCAAGTCTCGGGCCGGGAATTGCCACGGTTGACGCAAATTGTGATGGGCATCAGCGATTGGATTCAGGCCAACTGGATATTCATATTGGTAGGGATTGCAGCCGGGATTATGGGCATCGTGATGGCGCTCCGGGTGCCGCATATCCGTGACCGCTGGCATAATTTTGTGCTGAAAATGCCAGTTTTCGGTCGGTTGATGCGACTGTCGGCAGCGGCGCAATATCTGCGCACGCTGGCCTTGGTGATTGCCAGCCGTCAGACGGTTGTGGATGCGGTGACCTCGGCCAGTGACGTTTTGACGATCACCCGCTACCGCAACGAGGCGCTTGACCTAGCCGAGGCAGTGCGCAGCGGCGACAGCCTCAGCCAAGGCCTTGCGCGGATGAGCCTGATCCCGCCGGTTTGCCGCCAGTTGATTGACGCGGGCGAGCAATCGGCCCGCCTTGGCCGCATGTCCGAGCGCGCGGCGATGCTGGTGGAAAGCTGGCTCACTAATGAGCGCAAGCGGGTCTCGGCGCTGTTGGAACCGATGTTGATGATGCTGGTTGGCGGGCTGGTGTTAACCATCGTGCTGGCCATTCTCCTGCCTATTTTTGACTTGCAAGCGGGCATTGAGTGACATCTAAAAGTCCTGTCGGGTTTTGCCCAAAAGGATTACGCCATGACGCAGACAAATGATTACTCCATCCTGTTTGAGCCAGTAAAAATCGGCCCGGTCACCGCCCGCAACCGGTTCTATCAGGTGCCGCATTGCAATGGCATGGGGCATGTGCATCCGCGCGCCGAGGCGGCAATGCGTGGCATCAAGGCCGAAGGCGGTTGGGCCGTGGTCAGCAATCAAGAAACCGAAATTCATCCCTCATCGGATATTTCCCCCTCTGCCGAGGGTCGGATATGGGATGCGCGTGACATCCCCGCCCTGCGCCTGATGACCGACGCCGTGCATGAAAAAGGCGCGCTTGCGGCGGTTGAGCTGGCCCATAATGGCAGTCACTCGCCCAATAATTTCAGCCGCACGGCTATTTTGGCCCCCTCGGCTCAGACCTCTGACAACAGCTATAGTCGGCAAACACGGATGATGGACAAATCCGACATCCGCGCCTTTCGTGAGTGGCACAAGGCGGCGGCCCTGCGCGCCCGCGACGCCGGGTTTGACGTGATTTATGTCTATGCCGGGCACCACATGACCCTGCTGCACCAGTTTTTGCTACCGCAATACAACACCCGCACCGATGAATATGGTGGCAGTCTGGAAAACCGCACGCGCCTTATCCGCGAAGTGCTGCAAGACACCCGTGAGGCGGTCGGCGATACCTGCGCCGTGGCCATGCGTCTGGCGGTGGATGAAATGGCCGGGCCGGACGGGATGCAAGCCCATGAGGAAGGCCGCGCCGTGGTGGAAATGCTGGCCGATCTGCCGGACCTGTGGGATGTGAACGTGGCCGGTTGGGATAACGATTCCATGACCACACGGTTTGAGCCGAAAGACGGTTATCAAACCCCCTTCATTGAGTTCGTGAAACAGGTAACAGATAAACCGGTTGTCGCCGTCGGGCGGATTGGCTCGCCTGATATGATGGTCTCATTGGTGCGGCGCGGGATTGTTGATTTCATTGGGGCCGCGCGGCCCTCGATTGCCGATCCGTTTTTGCCGCAAAAGATTAAAGAGGGCCGGATTGACGAGATCCGCGAATGCATCGGCTGCAATATCTGCGTCATGGCCGATAACCTTTGCGCGCCCATTCGCTGCACCCAAAATCCAACCATGGGCGAGGAATGGCGGCGCGGCTGGCACCCTGAGAAGATTGAGAGCAAAGGCCGCGAAGAGGCCGCGCTGGTTGTCGGTGCAGGCCCTGCTGGTCTGGAATGCGCCATGCAACTGGCGCGGCGCGGGTATCAGGTGACGCTGGCCGAGGCCGGGGATGATCCCGGTGGCCGGGTAATGCGCGAGGCCTCTCTCAAGGGGCTCGGCGCGTGGCAACGGGTGGCTGACTATCGAATTTTTGACCTGCAACAGCGCGGCAATGTGCAGATGTTTATGCAAAGCGAGCTGTCTGCGGATGAGGTGATCGAGCTTGGCATTGCGAATGTCTTCATCGCCACTGGTGCTAAATGGCGGCGCGATGGCAAAGGCCGCTCAGCCCTGCGCGGCGTGCCGGTCTCGGACCGGATGCCGGTGCTGACCCCCGATGACATCATGTCGGGTACGGCCCCCGGCAAAAGCCCCGTGCTGATTTACGACGATGATCAGGCCTATTTGGGCGGCGTTCTGGCCGAGCATCTGGCCACTGCCGGGCATCAGGTGATCTTTGTCACCCCCGCCAGCATGGTCTCGCCCTTCACCGAGATGACGCTTGAGCAATCCCGCGTGCAGGCCAGCCTTTTGCGCCTTAATGTGCGCATTATCACCGGGCAGGCCTTGCGTGAGGTTGGCGATGACGCTTGCAAATTTGCCTGTGTCTATACCGGCAACCCCATGCAGATTGCCTGCGCCAGCACCCTTTTGGTGACCGAACGCCGCCGCGATACAGCGCTTTATGAAGCCCTGAGGGATCGCGGCCTGACCACGCTTGAACTGATCGGAGATGCGGCCGCACCGGGGTTGATTGCTGACGCGGTTTATTCTGGCCACATGGCGGCGCGGAATTTTGAGAAAGACCCGGCTGAGGTAGAGCAACAGCTTTACCGCCGGGAAATAATCAGCCTTGACCCGCCAAAGCCCGGCCCATGAAAATCGTCCGAACCGATAGCGAATTGCAAACGCCCACCCTTGATCAGGCCCTGCGCGATATGGGTCATGACCTGCATCTTTTGCCCGATGGGGTAGCTGAGGATGGCCTGATCACCGCGCTGCAAGACGCCGATCTTTTGCTGATGTGCTACACCCCCGTGACGCGCCGGGTGATCGAGGCCGCACCAAAGCTGCGCGGCATCGTCAAATACGGTGTTGGCATTGATGCGATTGATATAGCGGCGGCGCGCGAACACGGTGTTACGGTGGTAAACATCCCCGAATATGCCGAAGAAACCGTCGCCGAAGGGGCCTTTGCCCTGATGATTGCGCTGGCCAAAAAGCTCCCCGCGCTGAGCGCGCAGATGAAGGCGCATGGCTGGGCCTGGCCCGAACCGGCCTGGCTTGGCGCGGATATTGCGGGCAAAACCGTGGGCATTATCGGCATGGGCCGCATTGGCCGTTCCATGGCGCGCATGTGCGGGCAGGGCTTTCGCGCCCGCGTCATCACCTATAGCCCGCACACCGCCAAGAATGACCTGCCCGCAGGCGTTGAGCCATGCGAAACTCTGGCCGGATTGCTCAGGCAAAGCGATTTTGTCAGCGTGCATTGCGTGCTCAATGATGAAACCCATCACCTTTTGGGCGAGGCCGAATTGCGGATGATGAAGCCCTCGGCCTATCTGATCAATGTCGCGCGCGGGGCCATCATTGACGAGGCCGCACTTCTACGTGCGATTGAGGAAAACCGCATCGCAGGCGCGGGGCTTGATGTGTTTAGCCGTGAACCGCTGAACCGCCACGATCACCCGTTAAGCGCGCTATACACCCATGAAAATGTGATCCTGTCGCCGCACCTCACATTCTATACCCATGAGGCGATGCAGCGGCTTGAATCCGAGACGCTTGAGCGCTGTACCGAACTGCTGGAGGGCCGCGATGTGCGGGTCAAATCCGCTGATCCCCGGCTCAGGGCGCAAACCAAAGGCGTGATTTTCACCCCGCCTTGATGGC
>CAZZKL010000025.1:4669-25405 GCA_964655135.1 uncultured Roseovarius sp.
CGCTCAACCAGGCCTTCCTGTTCGATAATCTCAATCGTGGTCAGGGCCGCGCGCGCCGTGACCGGGTTTTTCTCGTGGGTGTAATGGCCGATGGCAAACTCGCCACACACATCCAGATCACGCCGCGCGATACAGGCGGCAATCGGCAGGATACCCCCGCCCAGCGCCTTGCCCATGGTCACAATATCGGGGATGATTTCGTCATGCTCAAAGGCAAACATCCGTCCGGTTTTGCCGAGGCCCGTGGGAATCTCATCCATGATCAGCAAGGCCCCATGGCGGGTGCAGGCATCGCGTACCTGACGCCAGAACCCCGGCGGCGGTACGGTTGGCACGGCGCGCATCGGCTCGGCAATAACGGCAGCCACATCGCCCTCACGCTCCAGCACATACTCCACCATATTGGCACAGGCCTGTGCCGCTCCTTCAAGGCTGGTCTGGTTATAGGCACGCAGGCAATCATAAGGCGCGATATGCTCGGTCCCCGGCAGTAAAGGCCCGGCGATATGGCTGCGGAAAGTGGCCTCACCGCCCACGCTGGCCGCGCCCATTCCAGCGCCATGAAAGGCATCCCAGAACGACAGGGTTTTAAACCGCCCGGTGGCGGCGCGGGCGATTTTAAGCGCTACTTCATTGGCGTCTGATCCGCCGGTGGTGAACAGAACCTTGCCCAGATCACCCGGCGCGATTGCGGCCAGTTTTTCCGCCAGCTCGACACTCGGGTCATTGGTAAACCGGCGCGGCGCAAACGGCAGATCATCCAGTTGTGCCTTGATCGCGGCAATCAGGCGGGGGTGGCCGTAACCAATGTGATGCACGGAATTGCCGTGAAAATCCATGTACTTACGACCATCCAGATCTTCAATCCAGATACCTTTGGCCTTGGCAATGGTGGCGGCACAGGGGGTTGAGAGGCTTTGATGCAGGAAGGCGTCAGAATCGCGCTGAAGCAGCGGTTTCGATTTTGGCCCGATGGATTTTTCACGCCATTCGGCCCGTGCGCTTGAGGTGTTGGATTCGCCTTCGGTATGTGTGATCCGCGTCATTTACCCAGCCTTTCAAAATGCGCCCGGTCGCGCAACAGGAATTGCGCGACCGGGCCTGTCATTGAAGTAACCGGTCGGTTTTACGGCTTTTCGCCGCGCGCCAAACGAGCGTTGATATCATCAATCACCGCCGGCAGCTCAACCAGACTGTCGATCACATAATGCGCGCCTGCTTGCTCAAGGATTTTGCGGGTTTTGGCCATGCGCGCGGCCATATTGGCCTCGGATAATGTGGCCTCTTCGTCCAGCGAGTTGATATTCATATAGTTGGAATAGCGCACCAGCCCAACACCCCAGCAGCCGGCGTTCATCGCTTCGCCAATGCCCGAAACCGTGTCGTCACATTTGACCACCGATTTCACGTCATCAATGCCCATCAGATCAAGGTTTTTGAACACCATATGCGGCGAGGGCCGGGCGCCGTTCACCACCTCATCGCCGGCGACAGTGGCATCAGGTGTCACACCCTGAGCGATCACATCCTTGAGCAGCACATCCACCATCACCCGGGTAAATCCGGTGGAGACGCCAATTTTGATGCCCTCTGCCTGAAGGCCATTCACAACCTCTTTGATCCCGGGCAGCAGGGTGGTGTATTTCGGCAGACAGGCCAGTTGCGCGGGCACAAACTCGGCAAACATCACGTCCACATCGGCCTGCGTTGGCGGCTTGCCTTTGATCTTTTCCCAACGGGCGGCAATCACCGGGTCTTGGGTCAGTTTCTGGATGTGAATATCCTTGCGCAGCCCCATCGGCCCGCGCGCTTCTTCCATGGAAATTTCAACGCCTTGGGATTTGAACACCTCAACAAACACCACCGCAGGGGCGATGACATAGGCGTCGGCCAAGGTGCCGCTCCAATCCATAACGGCGGCTTTGATTTTGCCGCGATAGGTGCGTTCAAAAGTGTATTCTGATGGTCCGGCCATGGGGTGGCTCCTTTAGGTTTGATGTTATGTTGCAAATTTATCCGGCCAGTTTGAGCCGTTCTTCCAAGGCGTTTTGCGGCGGTGCGGCCGAGTTTACACCCATTTCTGATAGTGCCTCAGAGGCCGCTGTCACGACCTGACGCATCACCTCCTCATCCATCTGACCGATGCAGCCGATGCGGAAACTGTCCGCCACCGTCAGCTTGCCGGGATAGATGATAAAGCCCTTCGATTTCATCAGCTCGTAAAACCGGGTGAATTCAAACGCCGGGCTGGCGGGGCAAAAGAAGGTCACAATGATCGGGCTGAGCCAGCGATCTTTGAGTAAGGTTTCAAACCCCAGCCCGCGCATCCCTGCGACAATCACATCGCGATTACGCGCGTATCGCGCCCCGCGCGCCGCAACGCCGCCCTCATCCGCGTGGCCGCGCAGCGCTTGCAAAAAGGCCGCCACCACATGGGTCGGCGGGGTAAACCGCCACTGGCCAGTTTTTTCCATATGCGCCCATTGGGCATGCACATCGAGGCTGAGCGAATGTGAATTGCCCTTCGCCGCCTGCAATTCGGATTTGCGGGCGATGATAAAGCCAAAGCCGGGCACGCCTTCGATGCATTTATTAGCGGAGGAAACCATCGCCTCATAACGGATAGTGCCGGGCTGAAGATCAATCGCGCCAAAGGCCGACATCGAATCCACCAGCAATTTGCGCCCAGCGGCGTAAGTGGCTTCCGAGATTTCCGCAACCGGGTTGAGAATGCCCGAACTGGTCTCGCAATGGATCGCCACCACATGGGTAATCGCGGGGTCATCCGCCAAAATTTGTGCCACTTCCGGCCCCCGTGGCGGCAGGTAATCCCCTTTGTCCAGCAGCACATAATCGCGGCCCAGATAGGCCAATGTCTGGGCCGACCGCAGGCCATAGGCACCGTTGGCCAACACCAAAACCTTGCCATCTTTGGGCACAAATGACCCCAGCATCGCCTCAACCGCAAATGAGCCGCTGCCCTGCATCGGCACGCAATCGAAATCAGATTGCCCCGCGCCCAGCATATCCAGCAGCCGCGCGCGCATCTCGCGGGTCATGGCGCGGAAATCCTCATCCCAACTGCCCCAATCGCGCAGCATGGCTTGTTTGACCGCATAAGAGGTGGTCAGCGGGCCGGGGGTGAGCAGGTAAGGCTCGCCCAACCGGGGGGGCTCGATTTTGTTATTTGCGGTCGCCATCACAATTCTCCGGGCTGCTGTCTCAATAAGAGCATTGAAGGATTGTTATCCATATGTGAAATTGATAAAATCAATCCTTGTATAGGTAAAACTTATATATTGATCAAAGGCAGGCCCGATGCGTCATTCTCAGCTCAAAGCTTTTCATTATACTGCCCTTCTGGGTGGATTTTCCCGCGCCGCCGAGGCGTTGTTTCTGACCCAACCGGCGATCTCGGAGCAGGTGCGCAAACTGGAGCAGGAACAGGATGTTTTGCTAATCTCGCGCGCGCATAAACAAATCAGCCTGACAGCGCAGGGCGAGCAGCTTTTTCGCCTGACCAAGCAGTTTTTTGAGATCGAGCAGCAGATCAAGGAATACCTGTCGGAAAGCAGTGCGGCGATTGAGGGCAGGCTGCGGATCATCGCCGATTCGGCGCATCATGTAACCGACATTCTCAGCCGCTTTCGCGCGCGTCACCCCAAGGTCAAAATAACCATGCGCACCGGCAACACGGGTGAAATTCTTGATGAACTGCGCGCCTATAATGCCGAAATTGGCGTGGTTGGCAGCTTGGGGGATAGCCGTGATCTGGTCTCGCTCAATCTGGGGCGCAGTGAAATTATCGCCTTTGCCGCACGCGGGTTTTTGCCCGTGGGCAAACATTCGGTTGATCTGGCTGAGCTGGCGGAATTGCCGCTGATTTTTCGTGAGACCGGCTCAAAAACCCGGCAGAAGCTGGTGGATGAGGCCATGCGGTATAAAATCCGTCTCACGCCCGCGATTGAGGCCGAGGGCCGTGAGGCGGTGCGCGAGATTGTGGCCTCGGGTGCGGGTATCGGGTTTGTGTCACGCGCCGAGTTCAGCCATGATGACCGGCTGGTGCCGATCCGGATTTCAGACGCGGATATTCATATGAGCGAATCCATCGTGCATCTGGCCGGGCGGCGTGAGGTCCGGCTGATCCGGGCCTTCATGGGGTTTGCCCGCGCTGCCGGGACGGGGTGAATTGCGGGGCAATTTCAGAAATATCCCTTAACAAGGCTGCCCGCAATCAACGCCCAACCATCGGCAATAACAAAGAACGCCAGTTTGAACGGTAGCGACACAACCGCCGGGGGCACCATCATCATCCCCATCGACATCAGGATGGCCGCCACCACCAGATCAATGATCAGGAAGGGCAGGAAGACCAAAAACCCGATCTGAAAGGCGCGGGCAATCTCAGACAACAAAAAGCTGGGCACCAGAACCGATAATGGCGCATCCGGCCCCGCGACAATGCCCGCCGCATCGGGGCGGAGTGCGGCCATAGAGGCAAATGTATCGGGGTCAAGCCGGCCGGCCATAAACTCCCGAAACGGCGCAAGCGCCCGGGGAATGGCGGTTTCAACATCGATTGTATTATTTATCAGCGGGTCAATCCCCTGTTGCCAGGCTTCGGTAAAGACCGGCTCCATCACAAAATAGGTCAAAAACAAAGCCAGGCTGATGATCAGCATATTGGGCGGCGATTGTTGCAGGCCAATGCCTTGTCGCAGGATGGAAAGCACCGTGACCATAAACGGAAAACAGGTGATCATGATGGCAAGGCCCGGCGCAAGGCTGAGCACGGTGATCAGCAGCATCAACTGGATGGTGCGCGCGGATAAGGCGCCGCCATCGCCCAGTGAGATTGAAATATCCTGCGCCGCTACCGGCCCGGCCATGATCATCAGGGCCAGCGGCAGCATCAGCCAATAGCGATAGGTAAAGACATATCGCCAGACGGATTTAAGCGGGGTGGCGCAGGTCATCCCAGACCATCTTGCAGATTTGCGACCTCTGTCAGACGCACCGCCAATTGCCCGGCTTGCTCGCCTTCCAGCTCTTCCAGTTCCCCACGCGCAATCAGGCGATCCCCGACATAAAGCTCAACCGCATCATCCACCCGCCGGTCAAGCGGCAAAACCGCATCTTTGCCAAGTTTCAGCAGGTCGCGGATCAAAGGCCGGGCCTTGCCAACGGAAATTGTTATCTCGATGGGAACTGACGAAAATGGATTGGATAAATCCGTGGTGGGCTTTTTCCCGGTATCTGCAACTGCATCGCTCATGCTATTTCCTTCCTGTTTTCTTCAAAAAATCCGGTCACGGCCAGATCAAGCCCTTCCAGAACCTGAGTAAGATCAATCTCGTGCTCGGTGTTGCCAAACCGGATGAAAACCTGACCATCGGCCAGTGATTCCTCTTCAATGATGGTCATGGGCATTGCCGGATCATCCGAAAGGATCCCTTCCAGCGCGGTTACATTCGCAGTCGCGGTGACAAGCTCAATCGGCCCGGTGCCCTGAGTCTTGGCCAGATCCCCAAGCACCTCGGTGAGCCGGGCCCCAAGGGTTTCACGGGCCACCTTTGGCAGGACCACTTCAACCATCTGTCGCAGAAGTGGTTCCAGTGAATTCATCGCGGCCGCATGGGCCTCATGATAGGTGAATGACAGATCTTGCAGGTTGCGGGCAAAATCGGCGGTGATATGGCGCGAATCATCCGCTTGCGCCTTTACACTGTCATCCCACCCGGCCTGATAGCCCTTTTCAAAAGCTTCCAGCCGTTGCTCTTCAAGTGACACATCGGTCAGGGATATGGGTGTGCCCCGGGCATAGGCGCCAAAATCTTCGAGCAGATGTGAGATAGACATCAGGCCGTCTCCTCTTCGCCTTCAAGCCAACTGCGCAGGATCTCTACTGTTTCCTCCTGCCGCTCGCCAATCAGACTGCGCAGGCGCTCAACCGGATCCTGCCCACCCGCCCCGGCTATCGCAGGCAGGCCATCTGCGCCGATCTGAGTGTCCGAGATGACCGGGATATTCCCGGCATCAAAACTATTGTCGGTAATCTCACCTGTCAGAGGTGTCAGCCCGGCCTCGGCGGTATCGGTTGAGGCTGTACTACCATCCGCAGGCGGGGCCAGTTGCGCCATGGCCGTATTTGGCGGACCGGACAGAATCGGGCGCACAACAAACATGCCCAAAACAGTCGCCACCACCGCCAGCACCAGAGCCTGAATGAGTGACATCACGTCAAGTGATAACCCGGCCAGAAATGAAGGTTCCGCCGTCGTGCCAAGGGGTTTTTCGGGGATGAATTGCATGGTTTTTAGCGTGATGACATCGCCGCGCGCCTCATTAAATCCAACCGCCGAGGCCACCAACTCGCGCAAGGCGCCCAGTTCTTCTTCTGAGCGCGGCTCAAAAGTTTCAACGCCAGCCGCGTCCGTTGTCACCGTACCATTCACCAAAACCGCCACACTCAGCCGTTTGATCGCCCCGGGGGCAAGGGTAATCTGCCGCTCGGTTGTGGAGACCTCATAATTGATCCGCTCACGGGTCTCAGAAGTTTGACTGGACGACGAATCACCCGCCGAGCCATCGCCTTGGGGAAGGTTTGACGCCACGGTGACACCACCACCGCCACCCTGATCCGAGGACGAATCCGAACGCTCTTCGGTGTCGGTGCTGATTGCAACACGGCTAGAAGGATCAATTTGTTTTTCACGAATTGATTCGCTGCGGGTTTCGGTATCAACCGAGGCTTCAACCATCACATTCCCGGCCCCGAGCCGCGCTTCAAGCAGACGTTTTATGCGCATCCGCATCGCCTCGGCCCGGTCATCCGGCGCGTTTGCCGGGGTCTCATCGCCCGACCCAATCAGCCCGCCAACCGTGTCAATGATCGCCACATCCTCAGGCATCAGCCCGGTTACTGCTGCCGCCACCAGAAATTTCAAGGCGCGCGCCTCTTTGCCGGAAATACTGCCGCCACCTGTGGTGATGGAAACCGAAGCTGTTGGTTTAATATCGCGTTGAAACGGATTTGATCCGGTGCTGGCAATATGCACCCGAACCCCTGTAATTGAAGGGTGTGACAGGATGGTGCGGGCCAGTTCACCCTCTTTCGCGCGCCAATAAGCGGCATCAAACATCTGCGATGTGGTGCCAAAGCCTGACAGCTCATCCAACAGCTCATACCCGCGGGCGGAATTGGCCGGCAATCCTTCGCTGGCCAATGTCATCCGCAACTCATCACGGCGAGACGATTCGACAAAGATTGAGCCACCGCGCACATCATATGTCACACCGCGCTGTTCCAACGCGGTGACAACATCGCCCGCCGCACTGCTTTCAAGGCCCGCATATAATAATGTCATGCTGGGGGATGAGGCCATGCGTGTCAGCACCAGCACGGCGGCAAACATCGCAAGCGTGGCCGCAATGACGGTAATCTGGCGGCGCACATCCAATGCGGCCCAATTTGTAATGATCTGCTGCAATTCTTTGCCTCCTGATCCACGGCGTTCTGCCGATCGCATAAAACATCTTTCGCTCATCAGGCTTAACAATCGGTTAGTCCTGTCCGGTTATGTTGATGGAAATGAAGCGCACAGGTGATAAAATGGCCGAACCAGAAGAAACCAAGGAAGAGACACCCAAGAAAAAGTCGAAAATGCCTTTGATCTTGGGGCTTGTGCTGGCGCTCGCGGGTGGTGGCGGTGGGTTTTATGCAGTCAGTTCCGGGCTGATTCTGGGAACTGATTCGCAAGCTGCAGAAGCTGCGGCTGGTGAAGCGGATATGATTACGGACATGCCGGATGTTGCCTTTATCCCGGTTGAACCGCTGGTGGTTTCCCTGGGCGAGGGGGCCAGCAGCAGCCACCTGCGGTTCCGGGCGCAGCTTGAGGTGGGCGCGGCGCACCAAACTGAGGTTGAAAGGCTGATGCCGAGGGTTGTGGATGTGCTCAATAATTACCTGCGCGCGCTTGATCCCAAAGATCTTGAGGAGCGCTCGATACTAGTGCGGCTCAGGGCGCAAATGCTCCGGCGCATTCAGATTGTGACCGGTGGTGGGCGGGTTAAAGACCTGCTGATTATGGAATTTGTACTGAACTGAGGGCGGAAAAAATGGAAATGATTGCTGATATTTTGTTGGTGGCCGGCGCATTGGGGGCCGGATTTTATTGCTACATTCTGGCCCGGCGTCTGAGCCGGTTCAATGACCTTGAAAACGGGGTTGGCGGGGCCGTGGCGGTTTTGTCGGCGCAGGTGGATGACCTGACCAAGGTGCTGGAAGCCGCACAAATCACCGCCAGCGCCTCGACCATGTCGCTTGACGCGCTGACAGACCGGGCCGAAGGCGTGGCCAAACGGCTTGAGCTGTTGGTGGCGTCGATGCATGATTTGCCGGGTGAACAGGCCAAACCTGCGCCTGCCGCCCCTCCAAAACCACCTGAGGCCCCTACCGGACCAGTTTTTAAACGGCATAAGGACGCGGAGGCGAGCGTAGCGTAATGGTTAAAAATGGCAAAATTCGCCGCAACCGGCGACAGCCCGGGCGCGGGGCCTTGGTGATTATCGCGACATTGCTGACAAGCTCGGCATTGATCCGGCTTGGTGATAATGCCGGGCAGGCCTTCGCCCGCGAAGATGATACGCCGGAAATGAGCGCGGCAGGGGCTTTGCCCACATCGCCCGGCTCCATCTCTTCTGAGGGCCTGATGCAGATGCTTGAAGCTCTGCGTGCCCGTGAAACCCGCGTGAAGCAACAAGAGGTGGCGTTGCAAGGCAGGATGCAGGCGCTGAAAATCGCCAATCAGGAAGTGACGCGCAAGCTGGCCGCTCTCACCGCCGCCGAGGAAAAGCTACGCGGTACAATCGCTTTGGCGGATACCGCCGCCGAGGATGATCTGGTGCGTCTCACAAAAGTCTATGAGAGCATGAAGCCAAAACAGGCGGCGGCCTTGTTTGAAGAAATGAACCCGGATTTTGCCGCTGGTTTTCTGGCTCGGATGCGCCCCGAAATTGCGGCCGGCATTATGGCAAGTCTCAGCCCGCAGGCGGCCCGTGCATTCAGCGTCGTGATGGCGGGGCGCAATGCCAATGTTCCGAGTGAGTAGTCTTTTGGTGACTCAAGGTTTCTTAACACCAAGGTGCCATGATAGCCCCAATGTTTTTGGGTGGAGCTTGCGATGATCGGTCTTATTGGTATTGCGGTTATATTCGTGATGGTCTTTGGTGGCTATATTGCCGGTGGCGGTAAGATTGGCATCATCCTTGAGGCGTTGCCATTTGAGATGATGACAATCGGCGGGGCAGCAGTTGGCGCATTCCTGATCAGTAATGATGTTGCGGGTATAAAACACACGCTCAAAGATTTTGGCAAGGTTTTCAAAGGGCCAAAATGGAAACCGGATGATTATCGTGATCTCTTGTGCCTGTTGTTTGAGCTGATCCATCTGGCCCGGAAAAACCCGGTTGCCATTGAAGAACATATTGAGGCTCCTGACGATTCTTCAATTTTCAGTAAATACCCGAAAATACTGGGCGATAAAGAAACCGTTGCTTTGATCTGCGATACAATCCGTTCGGTCTCGATGAACTATGATGACCCGCATCAGGTGGAAGAAGTGCTTGAAAAACGGATGGAAGCCAACATGCACCAGGCGCTTCACGGCACTCATGCGTTGCAATTCATGGCCGATGGCCTGCCGGCGCTCGGCATTGTTGCTGCCGTTTTGGGGGTGATCAAAACCATGGCTTCCATTGATCAGCCCCCTGAAATTCTGGGGGAAATGATCGGCGGCGCGCTGGTGGGTACGTTTCTTGGGGTGTTCATGGCTTATGGCTTTGTCGGGCCTTTCGCCGAAAAGGTGAAAGGGGTTGTCGAAGAAGACGGGCATTTTTATCAGTTGGTCCGTGAGGTGCTTGTCGCCAACCTCCATAATCACGCCACGAATATCTGTATTGAAGTTGGTCGGCAAAACACCCCCCTGCACAACCGGCCCAGCTTTACTGACCTTGAAGAGGCGCTCAAAGCTGTAAAACAGGGGGCCGCATGATAGGCCGTATTACAGTATTGTTTCTGGCTTTGTTGCTCGCAGGACCGGCCTTGTCCAAGCCAGTCAGAGTGCGCACGGGAGAGCATGAAAATTACACACGCATTGTATTTGATTTGCCAAAACGGGTTGAATGGAAGCTCACCCAAGAGGATGGAAAAGCCATTTTGGCGTTTGCCGGGCAAGAGTTTGAATTTGATACTGGCAGAGTTTTCAACAGGTTATCTGAAGGCCGTGTAAATGCTATTTTAGGTGGCCCGGGGAATGAGTCCCTGACCATTGAACTTGGCTGTGAATGTGAACTGGACACATTCTGGTATGGCAGATCATCGTTGGTTGTGGACATCCGCGATGCGGCTGAATCTACAATAGAGGCACCAAAACCACAGGTGAATGAGCAAACAACTGAACCACCATCAGAACCGGTTCAAGTGGCTGAGATGCGACAGGCTTCTGCACCGCCGCTCATTTTCCCGAATGCGCGTTCATCCATCGCGGCAGCTCTTACCATATCAGAGTTTGCACCCGATATGACGACGGCAACAGCAGAGGATTCTGCAACTGGCGAAACTAAAATTTCTGATCCTATTGTCCCGCAAGCCCCTCAGCGAAATCTACTCGAAACCCGCGATAGATTGCTACGTCAAATTGGCCGTGCCGCCTCACAGGGCCTGCTGTCCCCTAATGTGGGTTTGCCAAGCAAAACTGGACGACAAAAAGAACCTGATCAAGGTGATACCAGTTCTGAATATACCGCAATTCCAATGATTTCTGAGGCGGAGGCCGGCAATGCAGGTTTGGATCAGATTAACCTCAGGGCGCAAAGCAGCATAGACCGTGATTTTCTGAGTACACTTTCTCAGGCAACTGGCGATTCAATTGACGTGGCTTGCCTTGAACCCAACCAGATCGATGTCACAAATTGGGGCACGGATGACCCGTTTGCCCGACAAATCGGTGCCGTGCGTGTCCGGCTGTCGGGAGAGTTTGATAAAACCGACGAAGCGGCGGCAATGGAATTGACCCGGCTTTATTTATATTTTGGCTTTGGTGTTGAGGCCCGCCAAGCCCTCAAACTGGTAACCGATGAGACGCCCGATACCGCATTGCTGAAGGATATGGCGGCGATATTTGAAAATGGATATGCGCCAGTTGGGTCGCAACTGTCCGGGCAACTTAACTGTGGCGTCCCGGTATCGTTGTGGTCGGCTCTTTCCTATCAAACCCTTCCGACGGATCTTGAGATGGATGACAATGCAATCCTGCGCGGGTTCAATGCCCTGCCACCACATTTACGCAGCTATCTGGGTCCTATTTTGTCACGCCGCTTGCTGGAGGCGGGGCATGAAACAATGTCTGACCGTGTATTGCGTATACTGAATCGCACTGAAGAGACTACCACACCGGAGTCCGATCTTGTGAAAGCTGAAATAGATATAGCTGCGGATGCGCATAATGGGGCTGAAGTGCTACTTGATGATGTTGTTACCTCGGGTGCAAAGCCCTCGGCTGAAGCCTTGCTGCTTAAAATTGAAACCGCGCTTGAGGCGGGCCGTGAAATATCTTTAAAAACGGCGCAACTCGCCGGGGCATATGCTCAGGAAAATCGCGATAAACCCCTTGGCCATGAGTTGTCTCAGGTTTATGTGGTTTCGCTGGCAGCTTCTGGCGCATTTGATCAATCTTATCAAGAATTCGCGCGCCTGAAACCAGAGTTGGGACCTGAAAATCAGCGTGTGGCCCAATCAAAAATGCTTGGGTTTTTGGCGGCCAATGCGGATGATATGACGTTCCTTAAACATGTTTTTTCCGACTATGTCGGCCAACCGGACATAATTGATGAACAAGTGGTCAATGCCACAGCAAAACGGCTTTTGGATCTTGGGTTTACAAC
Source organism: uncultured Roseovarius sp. (assembly GCA_964655135.1). Lineage (GTDB taxonomy): Bacteria > Pseudomonadota > Alphaproteobacteria > Rhodobacterales > Rhodobacteraceae > Roseovarius. The sequence goes on from CAZZKL010000025.1 coordinate 16,613, forward strand.
TAAAGCCCGACAAATCTTAACGCCGCAAGCTGTCGGGGAGCAAGGGCGTGTGCGGGCAATTTTGCACGCTGAAATATCTTTGAGGGAAAACCTCCCGCGCCAGGCTGAGGTGGATTTGCTTGGGCTTGCCGGTGAAGATGTCAATCTATTGCGGGCCAAGGCGCGCAGTCTGGTTGGTGAACATAAGGCGGCGGCTCAGTTATTTGCCATGGGAAATCAGCCAGATATGGCCAAACGTGAGGCATGGCTGGCCGAGGATTGGGATATGCTGCTTGCCGCAAATGATCCTGTGCTGACGGATGTGGCAATGCTGGTAGAATCGGGAAACAAACCACCAGATACTGAGGCCGCTTTGGCCAGTGATTTGGGTGTGTTGGCTCAGGACAGGGCTTTGATTGAGGCAAGCAGTTCTACCCGCAATACAATAAAAAACCTGCTGCAATCACAGCCCGGGCCCGATGGCCAAAAGGAATGAAAAAACCCGGGCAAAGTTACCAAATCTAAAGAACAAATGGCTAACCTGACTATGACAGCCGCAGAATGCGCTGAAAAGGAAGGGATAACCTTTGCTATACTCGGTGAAACCGGAAGGGCAGCCTGACTTGCTCGCTCAGGCTATCGTCTATGATTCTACTGCATTTAATTATGCTTGCAGATTGTGGGTCAGCATCGTCATTTTGTTTCTCTGTCTGATGTATTGGACTGTGCCCGCGCGTGCCTCAACAGAAAATATATGTGATGCAGCCGCATATCGAACTGCCAAGGAGACCGGCGTACCGGTGTCTGTGCTTTTGTCCATTACAAGAACAGAAACCGGCCGCAATCGGGGTGGCACCTTTGAGCCTTGGCCATGGACCGTTAATATGGAAGGCAAAGGCAATTGGTTTGACACCGAGGATGCCGCGCGGGCGTATGTTTTTCAGAACTTCAAACGCGGAGCGCGCAGTTTTGATGTGGGGTGTTTTCAGATCAATTATAAATGGCATGGCGCTGCGTTCCAGTCAATTGATCAGATGTTTGACCCCATGGAGAACGCCCGATATGCAGCGGCATTTTTAAAAGAGCTTTATGATGAATCCGGGGATTGGTCCGTGGCTGCCGGGGCTTATCATTCCCGAACACCTGAATATGCCCAGCGATATATAGCGCGGTTTGATCGGATCAGACAGAAAATTCTGGGTCAGCCTGAAACAGGGCAACAAACACAAAACCCGGATATTCAGATGGCAAATGCCACGGCCGCGCTCATCCGGGTTAACCGTTATCCGCTCCTTCAAATAACAGAAACCAAAGGGGCGTTTGGCTCACTTGTACCCCCGACACAAACCCAAGGTCAGCCATTTTTTCAAAATGCCCAACCCATTGCAGGGATAGATTAATGATGAGACTATCCATCAGCAATATTTTTCAGCCCACGGTCCTTTTAGCGCTGGCCCTGATGGCGGTCATCGTAATGATGATTCTGCCAATGCCGCCATTTATACTTGATATCGGTCTTGCCGCGTCATTTGCGCTGGCGATTTTGATATTCACGGTCACGCTTTTCATCGAACGCCCGCTTGAATTTTCGGTTTTTCCGACAATTTTGCTGACCTCACTGATGCTGCGTTTGTCGCTCAATATATCATCAACCAAACTGATTATCGGTCAGGGTCATACCGGCACGAATGCGGCGGGTGAGGTGATTGAAGGATTTGCCAATTTCATCATGGGCGGCAGTGTTTTTCTGGGGCTTGTTGTCTTTGGCGTGCTGCTGATCGTGAATTTCATGGTGATCACCAAAGGTGCTGCCCGCATGGCCGAAGTTAGCGCGCGGTTTGCGCTTGATGGTATGCCTGGTAAGCAAATGGCGATTGACAGTGATATGTCGGCGGGGGCCATTAACCATCAGGAGGCCAAAGAGCGCCGCGAGCGCGAGCAACAGGAAACAACCTTTTTTGGCTCACTCGACGGCGCGTCTAAATTTGTCAAAGGCGATGCGGTTGCCGGGCTTTTGATCACCTTGCTCAACCTTGTGATGGGGCTGATCATGGGCGTGGTCGTGCATGATATGCCGCTGGGTCAGGCCTTTGAAACATATGCTATCCTGACAGTTGGGGATGGGCTGGTTACGCAGATCCCCGCAGTTATAATATCAATAGCGTCGGCTTTGTTGCTGGCGCGTGGCGGCGCACAAGGGTCCACGGATTCAGCGTTGACCAAACAATTGGGCCAACACCCGACCGCAATGGCAACGGTTGCCTTTTTAATGGTTATGTTCGCGTTAATCCCCGGCTTGCCCTTCATACCATTTATCATTGGTGGCATCGGACTCGGGGCTACATCGCTGTGGCTCATGCACAAACAAAAGCACGTTTCAGATGCGGCATCTGAGCCGGAAACCATGAATGAATTACCTGCCGAGAAATCGCTTGGCGATATATTGGAGCTTGATGATATTCATGTGGAATTTGCCCCGGATCTGGTGAATATGGTGCTTGATCCGGGCATCGGACTGGATGCGCGCATATCCAATATGCGCAATCATGTCGCCACATCTTATGGCCTGATCCTGCCGGAAATCCGCCTGACGGATGACCCGTCATTGGTGCCCGGGTCGTATGTTGTCCGTATTCAGGGCGTTGAGCAGGCCCGGGCGATTTTGCGCAGCAATCAGGTTCTGGCGCTGGACCCCGACAGCAACCCGGACCTGCCCGCAGGCGAAAATGTGACCGAGCCGGTTTACGGTGCTCCGGCGCGCTGGATCGACAGCAGTGCTCAGGATGATGCGGCGCTGAGCGGCACAACACTTGTCTCACCCACCGAAGTTTTGGCCACGCATTTGCTTGAGATCATCAAGAAAAACCTTAGCCGGTTATTGAGCATGAAAACAATGCGCCGGCTGTTGGATGAAATGGTGAACCTCACCGATCAGGCGCGCTCGGAAGCAAACAGAAAACTTCTGGATGAGATGATCCCTGATCGTGTGCCCTCTGATATGCTGCATCATATTTGTCGCTTGCTGCTGGCCGAACAGGTCTCAATCCGCAATCTTCCGCTAATTTTGGAGGCAACGGCCGAGGGCCGTCAAATTCATACCTCGCCGGAAGCGATTTGCGAACATGTGCGTCAGAGGCTTGGTTTTCAACTGGTTGCCAATCTGCAAAGACCCGATGGCAGCCTGCCCCTGATTCAGCTTGCCCCGGAATGGGAGGATACATTTTCAACCTATCAGATCGACAGCGACCGAGGCCGGGTTGATGTGGCCTTGCCGCCGGAAATTTTCAATACCCTGACCGCATCAGTTGCCAAACAGGTGAGCAAAGCCGGTGAGCAGGGGTTGTTCCCCGCGATTGTCACATCAACCGTGCGCCGCAGGTTTTTACGCACGGTGTTGTCGGCCAAGAATATATCAAACCCTGTGCTGTCATTTGAAGAGATCGGGCTTGAGGCGAAACCCTCACTGGTTGGGGTTGTTGCCGCATGAATGGACTGGCCGACATTCTGCGTCTGTCGACCGATCTGCTGTGGTTGAATTTTATCGTATTCCTGCGCGTCGGGCCGGTTATGTCAATGTTTCCCGGTTTTGGTGAGCAATCGGTTCCGAGGCGGGTCAAACTGGTTTTGGCACTGGGTTTCACCATAGCTCTTTCTCCGGCACTTGCGTCTGACCTTGCCCCGATGGTTCAAAATCCACCGCCCCTTGCGTGGTTGATCCTTACCGAAACGGGTATCGGACTTATGATTGGCATAGGCATCCGGCTGTTTATTCTGGCCCTGCAAACTGCGGGCTCAATCGCCGCGCAAGCCACATCGCTTTCGCAAATCCTCGGCGGGGCTAGTGTGACACCCTTGCCTGCTTTTGGCCATTTTCTGGTGATTGGCGGGCTGGCCTTGGCGATGATGCTTAATCTGCATGTGCGGGTGGCGGAAATGATGGTGCTCACTTACCGGCTTTTCCCGGTGGCTGAATTGCCTGATGCTGCTTCGGTTTCCATGTGGGGCGTGCGCCGGATTGCCAGCGCTTTTGCTCTTGCCTTTACCCTGGCCGCGCCTTTTGTCATCGTATCGGTGCTTTATAATCTGACGCTTGGCATCATCAACCGGGCGATGCCACAGTTGATGGTCATCTTTGTCGGTGCGCCTGTTATTACCGCAACCGGGCTGATCCTGCTGATGCTTTTAGCCCCCACAATGCTGAATATCTGGGTGCAGTCATTTGCATCCTTCATCAGCAATCCATTTGGAGGCGGCTGATGGCGGATAAAGACGATGATACCGAAAAAACCCATGACCCAACCCAGCACAAACTGGATGAAGCGCGTAAAAAGGGAGATATTGCCAGCTCGACCGACCTGACGACTGCCGCGGCTTATGGCGGGTTTTTACTGACCGGGTTGGCAATGGGTGCCCAATCCATTCAACAACTCAGCGGCAATCTCATGGTATTTCTGGATCGGCCCAACCGCCTCGCTGATCTTATATTCAATGGCGCGGCCGCAACGCCTATTGGCGGGCTGTTGGGGGCTGTGGCATTAAGCCTTCTGGCTTGGTTTTTGATCCCTGCGGTTATGGCTTTGCTCTCAATTATTGCGCAGCGTGGCTTTGTTGTGGCCCCTGATAAACTTATCCCAAAGGCCTCTCGCATTAATCCACTTGCGAATGCCAAGAATAAATACGGGCCCTCTGGCCTGTTTGAATTTGCTAAAAGCTTTGTGAAATTATTGCTCTATTCCATCGTGCTTGGCATTTTCCTGACTTACCGGCTTTCGGATATGGCGGGGGCGTTGCATGGCGAACCACAGATCGTTGGCGCGTTGATGCTGCAAATGGTGATGCAATTCATGTTTGTGGTTTTGCTGATTTCGCTTGCCATTGGGGCGATTGATTTCATGTGGCAAAAATTTGATCACCAGCGCAAAAACCGCATGTCGTTTCAGGAAATCAAGGATGAGCACAAGCAGCAGGAGGGCGATCCGCATATGAAACAGCAGCGCCGTCAGCGGGGCATGGAAATCGCCTCGGAGCAGATGATGAAAGATGTGCCGGATGCTGATGTGGTGATCGTCAATCCAACCCATTATGCCGTGGCCCTGAAATGGAGCCGCCTGCCCGGTGCCGCGCCAATTTGTGTGGCCAAAGGCGTGGATCATGTGGCACATGCGATTCGCGATCTGGCGTTTGAAAATGGCGTGCCGGTGCGCCACGATCCGCCAACGGCACGAGCGTTACACGCGACAACCGGCATCGGCGATGAGATTGATTCCGCCCATTACCGTGCCGTGGCCGCTGCGATCCGATTTTCTGAGACCATGCGTCGCCGCGCCCGGAGTTTTGGCTGATGCACGACCCCCTTGCCGATCTTGCTGATCTGACCGACGCGCTTTATCAGGCCGAATTGGCAAAATTGCACGGGGTAGCCGCGCAAGAAAGCAAATTGCGTGCCGATCTGATCCGGCTTGATCAGCACCAAAAGCAAAACCTGGCCCTGCCCGCATCAGAGCTTTTTGCGCCCCGCCATATTGGTGCCGATGTGCTTTGGCAGGGCTGGGTTGGTCGCACCCGGACGGAGCTTAATCAGCAACTGGCGCTTGTTTTGGCGCACAAAGCCCAGATGATGAAAGCCCTGCGCCGGGCCCATGGCAAACACCACGCCGCAAATCAGATATGGGAGGATGCGCAACGCGCCCGGCGCAAAAAGCGCACTGAAAAACGAGATCAGCAAGAACAAGGCCTGTTATTGCTAAAGCCCTATCAGGGGTAAGGCGGATTACCGCGTTGGCACGGGTGTTTCGCCCCGGTAGTCATAAAATCCCCGCCCGGCCTTGCGGCCCAGCCAACCGGCTTCGACATATTTTGTCAGCAATGGACAGGGCCGGTATTTGGTATCCGCCAGCCCGTCATGCAACACATTCATGATCGCAAGGCAGGTATCAAGCCCGATGAAATCCGCCAGCTCCAGCGGCCCCATCGGATGATTCGCACCCAGTTTCAGCGACTGATCGATTGAGCTGACATTGCCCACGCCCTCATACAGCGTATAAACCGCCTCATTGATCATCGGCATCAATATCCGGTTGACGATAAACCCCGGGAAATCCTCGGCCGACGCGGCGGTTTTCCCCAATTTTTCAACAACTTCCAGGCAGGATTGATAGGTTTCCTTATCCGTGGCAATGCCGCGTATCAGCTCAACCAGCTGCATCACCGGCACCGGATTCATGAAATGAAACCCCATGAATTTTTCCGGCCTGTCTGTACGGCTTGCCAGCCGGGTGATCGAGATCGAGGAGGTATTAGAAGTTAAAATTGTATGTGGTTGCAGATGCGGCAAAAGCGCGTCGAATATCTTTTGCTTGACCGCTTCACGCTCGGTCGCGGCTTCAATAATAAGGTCCGTTTTTCCCAGATCACTCAGCTCAACCGTGGCCACAATCCGCGCCATCGTCGCCTGCATATCATCGGCGCTAATCTTATCCCGGCTGACCTGCCGATCCAAATTTTTCCTGATTATTTCCAAGGCCTTATCAAGGGCACCCTGATCAATATCATTGAGCAAAACATCATACCCGGCCAGCGCCATAACATGGGCAATTCCGTTGCCCATCTGCCCCGCCCCGACCACTCCGATTGTCTGAATCGTCATTTGCTGCCCTCTCACTTTTTCAGCCACAACATAGGCCCGCCGGGGAGGGGCCTGCAAGACCTGCCGGGTGGTTAAAAAATATATTGAATTTGCACATTAGGACAATCTCAACAGGTTTGGCCGAATCTTGTCAGTGGTGAGAATAAATTGGTGGGTACAATGTCATATTTGCGTCAGGGGGATTCCCCCCTAAATTATAACCTATGTCGGTATCATGGCTCAAAACTTATGTTTCGCGGGCCGCGCAGGCAGCTTTATGGCGATTATGCCGCCTTTCTTGGGGCGTCTGAAACCTATGGCAAATTCATCGCCCATCCATTCCCGGAACTGGTTGAGGTAGAGACCGGAATGAAATGCGTGAATTTTGGCTGGCCAAATGCCGGTGTTGATGCCTTCCTCAATGATCCCGGCGTCATACAGGCGGCAAAAGGCGCGTGCGTGACAGTGCTGCAAATGCCCTGCGCGCAGAATATGTCAAATCGGTATTACACCGTGCATCCGCGCCGGAATGACCGGTTTTTACAGGCATCAGACCTGTTACGCGACCTTTATGATGAGGTGGATTTTACCGAGTTTCACTTTACCCGCCACATGCTGGGCCATCTGGCAGAAGCGTCATCAGAGCGTTTTACAATCATCCGCGAAGAATTACAGACCCTCTGGGTGTCGCGGATGAAAATGCTGTTTGAGCGCATCAATGGGCCGGTCATCCTGTTGTGGTTTTCATCGCGCAAACCGGATGAGGCCGATTGCAGCCTGAATGTGTCGGATGATCCGGTTTTTGTAACCCGCGATATGATTGAGGCAGTGCGCCCGATGGTAACCAGCATCGCCGAGGTAACGGCAAGCAATGCTGCTTTGTCACAAGGTACAAACGGCATGGTGTTTGCAGATTTTGAAGCCCCGGCTGCCTCGGAATTGCTTGGCCCTGCCGCACATCAGGAAGTGGCTGAAATTTTAAACCCTCTGATTTCAGGATATAGCGTGAAACATAAAAGGCCCGCCTAAAATAGGCGGGCCTTATGAAATCATTGGTCGGGTTTAAGCCCGATTTACACTGACATTACAGTTTCCCGGTTAGCTCAGGCACGGCCTCAAACAGATCTGCAACCAGACCATAATCGGCCACCTGAAAAATAGGCGCATCTTCGTCTTTGTTGATGGCGACGATGATTTTGCTGTCTTTCATGCCCGCCAGATGCTGGATCGCGCCAGAGATACCGACCGCCACATAGAGATCAGGGGCCACCACCTTACCTGTCTGACCCACTTGCCAGTCATTCGGGGCATAGCCCGAATCCACCGCCGCGCGGGAGGCTCCGACAGCCGCGCCCAGCTTGTCAGCCAGCGCTTCGATCAGTTTAAAATCTTCCTCAGATCCCACACCGCGCCCGCCGGAGACAACCACACCGGCTGAGGTCAGCTCGGGCCGGTCAGAGGTGGCAACCTTATCTTCCACCCATTCCGAAAGCCCCGGATTTTCCGCCGCCGCCACGGTTTCAACCGAGGCCGAGCCACCATCCCCCGCCGCATCAAATGTTGAGGTCCGGAAGGTCACAACCTTCGTGCCATCGCTTGATTTGACCGTCTGAATGGCATTGCCCGCGTAAATCGGCCGCTCAAATGTGTTGCCGTCAACCACACCCGACACATCCGAGATTACCATCACATCCAAAAGTGCTGCCACCCGGGGCATCACGTTTTTGGCGTCGGTTGTCGCCGGGGCGACGATATGCTCATAATCCCCGGCCAGCGACACAATCAGCGCCGCCGTGGATTCCGCTAAACGGTGCCCTAATGAGGCATCCTCGGCCACCAGAACCTTGGCCACACCGGCAATTTTGGCCGCCGCATCGCCAGCCGCCGCAGCGGATGCGCCACAGCAAAGAACGGTCACATCGCCCAGCGCCTGTGCGGCATTGACAGTTTTAGCGGTGGCGTCCAGCGCCAGTTCGCCATCGGTTACTTCTGCGAGAAGAAGAACAGCCATTATATCGCCCCCGCTTCTTTGAGTTTCTCAATAAGCTCGTCCACCGAGCCAACAATCTCACCTGCTTTGCGCGTATCAGGCTCAGCCGTGCCGATGATCTCAAGCCGGGGCGTCACGTCAACCCCGTAATCGGCGGCGGTTTTTTCATCCAGCGGCTTTTTCTTGGCCTTCATGATGT
>CAZZKL010000026.1:0-25261 GCA_964655135.1 uncultured Roseovarius sp.
CCCGGCCACCACGGATCAGAACAACGCTGTGTTCCTGCAGGTTGTGGCTTTCACCCGGGATATAGCTGATCACCTCAAACCCATTGGTCAGGCGCACTTTGGCAACTTTCCGCATGGCCGAGTTCGGCTTTTTCGGTGTGGTGGTATAAACCCGTGTGCACACACCGCGCTTTTGCGGACACCCCTGAAGGTGCTGCGATTTCTGGGCTCTGACTTTCGGCTGCCGCGGCTTGCGGATCAGCTGTTGGATCGTTGGCATTCCGGTTTATCCCCGTCTCTTCAACACATGTATGCACACCCGGGTGTGCGGCTAATTCCTCAAGCACCTTTGCAGCCATTGCAAAAGCACAAAAACCGCGTGTCGCTCCTGTTCATTCAGGCGCGGGCGCGGTGGGCTTCCAGAGGATCGGGGCAATCGGCCCGGATCTTGACCACTTCAGTTCTGATTTCGACACAAAAAGTCACCCCTTTGGCCGGATGTGGCGCGTATAGGGTGACTCGCCCCCCATGTCAACAGCCCCGGGCGTGGCTGGCAGCCCCCTGTTGCGGCCTTTAAATACAGGCAAATTCACCACACTCCCCAACCATGCTAATCCCCCACGTCCCGGCCGCATCTATCTCCCTGTTCCGGGACCTCTCCACTGGCCAAAAGGCCCCGGCGCAAAGGCTGGGGCATGACGGAATTAACGGCTCCGATAGTCCTACCTCCCCCGCGCCAGCTTGGCCTCCCGCGCCAGCATGAAAATCCCGCTACTCACCACAATCACCGCCCCAATCATCGTAATACCATCCGGCCATTCACCAAACACCAGCCAGCCAAGCCCCAGCGCCCAGATCAGCCCGGTATAGCGAAACGGCGCTATAAAGCTGATCTCGCCCACCCGCATCACCATGATCGAGAAAAGATAGCCGCCAATGATCATCACCCCCGCCCCCGCCGTCAGCACGCCTGCGCGCATATCCATATTCGCCCAGCCCCCGGTCAGGCTCGCCAATCCAAAGACCACCATGATCACCCCCGATGTGATCAGCGTGACAAACATCGACGGCACCGCTTTCGACAGCCGCCTTGTGGCCAGATCGCGCAAGGTCACCAACACCACCGCCGCCAGCGCATAAAGCACATACGCGTCAAACCCCTCTGGCCCCGGCCGCACGATCAGCAACACCCCGACAAAGCCGATCATGATCGCCGACATCCGCCGCCATCCGATTGGTTCATGAAATATGAGCGCAGCCATCAACGTGATCGTCAGCGGCAGCGCCTGCAAGACCGCCGTAACATTGGCAATCGGCATGTTGAAAAGCGCCGTGAGAAAGCAATACGCCGCCAGCGTCTCGGCCCCGATCCTCAGGGCAATTACCCACCCATCCCCGCGCGGAATTTTCGGCCGCAGCACCCCCATCCGCGCGGCAATCACTCCGACCATGACCGTGGTCAGCACCCCGCGCAGGAATAAAAGCTGAAACAGCGGTATTTCCCCGGCCAAGGATTTCATCATCGCATCATTGAGGGTGAACGCGGCCATCGACGCCATCATCAAAATCGCGCCGGTCAGGTTGTCAGATCGGATCATGAAACTGCCTTTTAAAATCCATCCCGGCATTAGGCCTAGGTCTGCACCTGCAGCAAGCAAAATCACTCATCCGGCGTTTTGTACAAAACACCGGGCCCTGTTGTACAACTTGTACAAGATTTCAGACCCCCGGCCTTGCCATCGCCGCCACTTTTTCGCGGCAGGGGCATGTGATCAGATGATCATTGATCAGCCCGCAGGCTTGCATGAACGCATAAACAATCGTCGGCCCGCAAAATTTAAAGCTTTTTTGCTTCAAATCTTTGGAAATTTGTTGCGATAATTCGGTCTGCGCCGGCACATCTTTTTGCTGCGTCCAGTGGTTTTCAACCGGCCTGCCCCCGACAAACCCCCAAAGGTATTTATCAAACCCCTGATCCGCCTCAATTACCTGCCACGCGCGGGCATTTCCAATCGTCGCCTCGATCTTTCCCCGGTGCCTGATGATGCCGGGATTATCCAACAATCTCAGCACATCCTCCTCGCCCCATTTGGCAATAATATCCGGGTCAAACCTCTGAAATGCCTCACGAAAATTATCGCGCTTCTTGAGGATGGTGATCCAGCTCAGCCCGGCCTGAAAGCCATCCAGAATAAGCTTTTCCCACAGCGCTTGGCTGTCATATTCCGGCACGCCCCATTCGTCATCATGATAGGCAATATAGATCTCTTCCTGCCCGGCCCAGCCACATCTTTCCGCCATTTTCCGCCCCCGTTTTCGCGCTAAATTCCATGATGATACAAATTCGCCATTTAACCCATCCTTAGCAATAATACCTCAGCCTGTGAACCAAGGATCAAACCCCGGAGGTCATCATGGCGCGAAAAGTGAATCGTAAATTGGCGGATATTCCTGCCGGACAGGGGGATCCGTTGTCCTATGCCGTCACCTCGCGCGACCGCTCGGTGCTCGACATGGTTGAAAAAGCCGTCAAGCACAAGCAAGTTATGCTTGCATATCAAGTGGTTGTAACTGCCGGGCCGCAATGTCAGGTGGCGTTTTACGAAGGCCTGATCCGGGTGCTCGATGATACCGGTCGCGTCATCCCGGCGCGGGATTTCATCACTCAGATCGAAAAGACCGAAACCGGTCGGTTGATTGATTGCCTCGCTCTTCAGAAAGGCCTCAATGCGTTGAAACGATTTCCCGAGCTGCGCCTTTCTATAAATATGTCAGCCCGTTCAATTGGTTACAGCCAATGGGGCCGCATCCTAAAACGCGGCCTCAGCCATGATCCAACGGTGGCCGAGCGGCTTATTCTTGAAATATCCGAAGAGTCGGCGATGCAGGTGCCCGAACTTGTCACCAGCTTCATGAATGATTTGCAAAGCCGGGGCATCAGCTTTGCCCTTGATGATTTCGGGGCCGGTCTGACCTCGTTCAAATACCTGCGGGATTTCTATTTTGACATCTTTAAAATTGACGGGCAGTTCATCCGGGGCATCATAAATAACCCGGATAATCAAATACTTACCGCCGCGATGGTTGCGGTTGCCGAGCAGTTTGACATCCTGACCGTGGCTGAAAATGTCGAAAATGCCCAAGAGGCCGCCTTTCTGACCGAGCTTGGCATCAACTGCCTGCAAGGCTATAATTACGGTGCCCCCACGGTCAAACCCCCTTGGCTTGAAGGCGCGCAAACCCAAAAATCTGCCTGAGATGTGGCCCATCAGTGGGTGTCGCTGCTTGCCGCAACGCGGCATTTACGCTATCACGCCGGGAATAACAGGGATTCCGGGCGCATATCGAGCTCATGGCCTGATGGTTTCCCCTCATTCTGACCTGGTGGAGAACAACCATGACCAACGTAGTAATCGCCTCCGCAGCCCGTACCGCTGTGGGTTCATTTTGCGGCTCATTCGCAAACACCCCCGCCCATGATCTTGGCGCGGCCATCCTCAGCGCGGTTGTTGACCGTGCGGGTGTAAACAAATCCGAGGTGTCCGAGACAATCCTCGGTCAGGTGCTCAGCGCCGGACAAGGCCAAAACCCGGCCCGTCAGGCCCATATCAATGCTGGCCTGCCGATCGAATCCGCCGCCTGGGGCATCAATCAGGTCTGCGGCTCGGGGCTTCGTGCGGTGGCCCTTGGCGCACAACATATCATGCTTGGGGATGCCAGCATCGTGGCCGCCGGTGGTCAGGAAAACATGTCACTCAGCCCGCATGTGGCCTGCCTGCGCGCCGGCACCAAAATGGGCGATGTGAAATACATCGATTCGATGATCCGCGATGGCCTTTGGGATGCCTTCAACGGCTACCACATGGGCCAAACCGCCGAAAACGTGGCCGAGCAATGGCAGATCAGCCGTGAGGCCCAGGATGCATTTGCCGTCGCCAGCCAAAACAAGGCAGAAGCCGCTCAAAACGCAGGGAAATTTACCGATGAGATCGTGGCCTTTACGGTCAAAACCCGCAAGGGCGACATCATCGTAGACAAAGATGAATACATCCGCTTTGGCGCAAATATCGAAGCCATGCAGAAAATGCGGCCGGCCTTTACCAAGGATGGCACAGTCACCGCCGCCAACGCCTCGGGCCTCAATGACGGCGCCGCCGCAACCCTTCTGATGAGTGCCGATGACGCCGAGAAACGCGGCATTGAGCCGCTGGCGCGCATCGCCTCATATGCCACCATGGGCGTTGATCCGTCGATCATGGGTGTCGGACCAATCAGCGCCTCGCGCAAGGCGCTGGAAAAAGCCGGTTGGTCAGTTGCCGATCTGGATTTGGTTGAGGCCAATGAGGCCTTCGCCGCACAGGCCTGCGCCGTCAACAAAGAGATGGGCTGGGACCCGGCGATTGTAAATGTGAACGGCGGTGCCATCGCCATAGGCCACCCGATCGGGGCCTCGGGCTGTCGCATTCTCAACACGCTTTTGTTTGAAATGAAACGCCGCGACGCCAAGAAGGGCCTCGCCACATTATGCATCGGCGGCGGCATGGGCGTGGCGCTTTGTGTGGAACGCCCCTGAGCATTTTACACGCTTATGATTCGTTTTGATGATGGGGCATCCAAGCGGTGCCCCATTTTCATATTCCCCCGAAATTCCGAATAATATAGCTGCAATGCAGCAAAATACCCGCGCAACAATATTGCGTATCCTCACCTAAACAAGTAACAGTATTACCAAAGCATCAAACCTGACTGGAGGTCAAAATGACACGAACAGCACTTGTCACCGGCGGAACACGCGGCATCGGCGCGGCCATCTCAAAAGCCCTCAAGGCCGAGGGGCACAATGTCGCCGCCACCTACGCCGGCAATGATGAGGCCGCCGCCGCCTTCACCGCTGAAACCGGCATCAAGACCTACAAATGGAACGTCGCCGATTACGATGAAAGCGCCGCGGGCATCGCACAGGTCGAGGCCGATCTTGGCCCGATTGATATTGTCGTCGCCAATGCCGGCATCACCCGCGACGCGCCGTTCCACCGGATGACGCCCGAGCAATGGCATCAGGTGATCGACACCAATCTTACCGGCGTGTTCAACACGGTGCACCCGATCTGGCCGGGTATGCGGACGCGTAAATTTGGCCGCGTTATCGTCATCAGCTCAATCAACGGCCAAAAAGGCCAGTTTGCACAGGTCAATTACGCCGCCACCAAGGCTGGTGATCTGGGCATCATCAAATCTCTGGCCCAAGAAGGCGCGCGCGCGGGCATCACCGCAAATGCCGTCTGCCCCGGTTACATCGCCACGGACATGGTGATGTCGGTGCCGGAAAAAGTGCGCGAATCAATCATTGCCCAAATCCCCGCCGGGCGTCTGGGCGAGCCAGAAGAGATTGCCCGCTGCGTGGCCTTCTTGGCTTCGGATGATTCCGGGTTCATCAATGGCTCAACCATCTCGGCCAATGGTGCGCAATTCTTCGTATGATTTGAAAAAGGCCGGTCAGGACATGACCGGCCTTTATAATTTCCCGGAGGGCTACGCCTCGACGGATAATCGCTCAATTTCTTCCTTGAGCCTTAATTTCTGCTTCTTGAGTTCTGCGATCTCCAGATGATCGGAGCCAGGGGCACGTTGCGCTTTTTCCACTTCCTGCGCGAGAGATTGATGTTTATTCTTCAGTTCCTCTACATGCGAACTCAAGTTCATGGGCGTTCTCCTCTCAAGGTTTCAATGCCAGTAATCCCAGTGCAGCACAAAATCCGCGTCCTGTCACGCCGCAGCCGCAAATTTCACAGTAATTCCCGGTAAAAATCTTCTCAAATTAATCCGGATTCACCCCGGGAATGTCAGCGCCGCCCCCTCCCGCAGGACCGAAGCCGTTGCCTTTGTATAGTTTTCCCGGTCGCCCTCATGCGCGGCACCGGCGTGCAGGACCCAGCCATCATGCAGCCGAAAATCCGCCCGCCCACCTTTACGCCCACGCAAAAGCACCAACCGGGCGGCGCGACCCGTGCGGGGAATCAGCGGCATCAGCTCCAGATTGCCCAAATACCGCGCCATTTCACCAATCAGATCAGGCGTGCGTTCGGCCCGGTGGATGAATGTGACCGTACCCTTGGGGGCCGCCCGTTTCGCCGCCGCTTTGACCCAAACCGCCAGTGGCACATCCTCACCCAAAGCCGCCTCACGCCCCTGATCTTGTGCGGATGATCCGGCTTTTCTGTTAAAATACGGTGGGTTGGCGATAACATGGGTAAATTGCTGCTGGCGCAAAACCTCAGGCATATCCGCGATATTGCCGGTTATGACATTCATATCCTGCCCATTGGCACGGGCATTTTGCCGGGCAAGATCGGCGTAATTATCCTGCAATTCCAAGCCGCTGAGCGATAAATCCGGCACTCTGGCCCCAAGGCACAGGCTGGCCACGCCCACGCCGCAGCCCAGCTCCAAAACACTGTCACCTAGGGAGGCGGGCACACTTGCGGCCAGTAAAACCGGGTCAACGCCCGCCCGATAGCCGCGCCGGGGTTGCAGGATTTTCAGCCGCCCGCCAAGAAAATCGTCACAGCTTAGCAGATCCTCTGACCAGCCTTCAGTCACTCAATTCAATCCCGTTATCTGTCAGGGTCCGAGCCGCCCTGTCATAATCGCCATCGGCCACCATCACCCGGCGGCCAAACACCCCGATTGAGCCTTCAAGCACGCTTATATTTACGTCTAATTCAAAGCAGTCTATACCCTCGCCCTGAAGCAGGGCTTGGGCAAAGGCAATCGATGCCGGATCATTTGTGCGCATGAGCTGTTTCATGGGATTGACTAAAAAGCACCGCGCGGCATTTGTCGAGCGGTGACGAGAGAGGAATGACGCGATTGGACCATGCCGTAACCAAGCCACATGAAAAACTGGCCGCGCATCTAGCCGGGAAACTGAGTGCTGTGAATGATCTGATCCGCGCGCGGATGGTGTCGCGCCACGCGCCGCGCATCCCCGAGGTGACGGCGCATCTGGTTGAAGCCGGAGGCAAACGCCTGCGCCCGATGCTGACGCTCGCGGCGGCTGACATCTGTGGCTACGGCGGCGAATATGACGTGCATCTGGCGGCAACGGTTGAGTTTATTCACACCGCCACGCTGCTGCATGATGACGTGGTGGATGAAAGCGCCCAGCGTCGCGGGCGGCCCACGGCCAACCTGCTGTGGGATAACAAATCAAGCGTCTTGGTGGGCGATTATCTGTTTTCGCGGGCGTTTCAGTTGATGGTTGAACCGGGCTCGCTCAGGGTGCTGGATATTCTTGCCAACGCCTCGGCGACGATTGCCGAGGGGGAGGTGCTGCAGCTTAGTGCGGCGCAGGATTTACGGACCGATGAAAGCATCTATCTGCAGATTGTGCGCGGCAAAACGGCGGCGCTGTTTTCGGCGGCCACGCAGGTGGGGGGGGTTATTTCTGACGCCCCTGAGGATCAGATCAAAGCGTTTTATGCCTATGGGGACGCGCTTGGCATTGCCTTCCAGATTGTTGATGATCTTCTGGATTATCAAGGGGATAGCGCGGAGACGGGCAAAAATATCGGGGATGATTTTCGTGAACGTAAGCTGACATTGCCGGTGATCAAGGCGGTGGCCGCCGCTGATGAAGAAGAGCGCGCTTTTTGGTCGCGGGTGATTGAAAAAGGCAAACAGGGTGAGGGCGATCTTGATCACGCGCTTGCGCTGCTCAAGGCCCATGATGCTTTGGAACAGACCCGGCAAGACGCGCTTGGCTGGACCGACAAAGCCAAATCCGAGATTGCCAAATTACCGGATCATCCGGTGCGGCAGATGCTCAGTGATCTGGCGGATTATGTGGTTGCCCGCGTCAGTTAAAAATTAACAAACGGAATAAACCGAACCGGATCACCGGGGCGGATTTCCATCGCGCCATCCCCAAGCTCCACCAGCCCATCGGCCCAGCTCAGCCCGCTGATACGCCCCGACCCTTCCGAGGCAAACACCTCGGCCCGGCCATCTCGGACACGCGCCCGAAGATATTCCCGCCGTCCGGGTTTTTTATGTTTTTCAAACGCGGCGGGCAGGGTGTACCCTTGCGGCACCTGCCAGCCGCTTCCGGCCATGACACCCATCGCCGGGCGGGCAAAAATCAGCGTGCAAACCAGCGCCGCCACCGGATTTCCCGGCAGGCCAAAAACCGGCGTGCCCTGCCACATGCCCAAGGCAATCGGGCGGCCCGGTTTGAGGGCAACGCGCCATTCCGCCATGGCTCCGGCCTCGTTCAGCAGGGCCGATACATGGTCTTCGTCCCCCGCCGATGCGCCGCCCGAGGTCAGGATCACATCCGCCTTTGCCGCCGCTTCATTGAGCGACTTGCGCAGGTCATCGCTTGTATCAGGGGCAATGCCCATATCAATCGGGTGATAGCCAAATTGGCGCAAAAGCCCCGTTAGCATGGGCCGGTTGGCGTCATAAATCTGGCCCTCCCCGGCGGATTGCCCCGGCTCAACCAATTCATCCCCGGTTGAAATGACCGCCACTTTCAACGGCAAATGCACCTGCAGCTCGTACACCCCAACCGCCGCCATCAGCGCCAGATCAGCGGGGGTTATGACCCGCCCTGCATCAAGGGCCACCTCCCCGGCGGAAATATCTTCACCCGCATTGCGTGTATTGGCGCCGGGCTTCACCTCGGCGCGAAAGGCAATTTCGCCGCTCCCAAGCGTCACATCTTCTTGCATGATCACGGTATCCACACCCTCGGGCAGCGCCGCGCCGGTCAGGATGCGAATGGCGTGGCCTTGGGGCACATGGCCCTGATAGCGCGGACCAGCGGCGGCGCGACCCTCAACCAAAGGTAACACAAGATCGTGCCCCTTGAGCACAGCCCCGGAAAAGCCATAGCCATCCACCGCCGTATTGGCCAGCGGCGGGTTGGCGCGGGCGGCGATCACCGGCTTGGCCAGAACTCGGCCTAAGGCATTGGAAGCAATACAGGTTTCCTGCCCCACAACTGGATGCAACCGGGCGCGCAATGCCGCCAAAGCCTGATCCACCGGAGTCCAATCAACGCCCGCAGGCAAGGCAAAACAATCGTCGCGCAGGGGGGGCGGTTGCAGCCCGCTCATAACCCGACCTCGGACAGGATAAAATCAGCCACCGCGATGGTGTCATCCAGATCAAACACCGGGCGATCAAGATCAAGCTTGGTGTCACTGGCCACGGCGCGAATGGTTGGGTCATCCACGGCAATCAACGGGCTGCCGGTAACGCTGCGATGGGCTTCAACCTTGGCGTGTGTATCGCGCTTATAGCCTTCAACCAGCACCAGATCGACCGGGGCCATTTTGGCCAGCAGGGCCTCAAGCGTTGGCTCATCCTCACCGCGCAATTCATGCATCAAGGCCGTGCGTTTGCCCGAGGCCAAAAACACCTCGGTCGCCCCCGCCGCGCGGTGGCGAAAACTGTCTTTGCCCGGGTGGTCCACGTCAAATTGGTGATGCGCGTGTTTGACGGTGGACACGGTGAAACCGCGCCTTGTGATCTCGGCCACAAGCCGCTCCATCAGCCCGGTTTTTCCGGCGTTTTTCCAGCCGGTCACGCCATAAATCTTCATACAGCACCTTCCTGCATTGCCCGCGCTTGTTCAAGGTCTTCAGGAGTGTTGACGTTGAAAAACGGACCCCCCGGGCCGGGAAATAACGCCTCGCGGCCCCCGTGCGCATCGGTCCATTGCACCACCTTTCTAAGCCCGCCCTTCAGCGCCGCACGCAAGTCATCGCGCAGCGCCACGGGCCACAAGCCAAAGGTCGGGTGACGGCCATTTTCTGTCTCGGCCAACACCAGCGGATTTGCCATGCCTTCGCTGGCCAACAGCAGGTGCGGCACCAGATCACAGGGAAAGAATGGCGTATCCACCGCCACGCTGACGATGCTGTCAGCGCCCTCATCGGCGGCCCAGTCAAGCCCCGCCAGAATCCCCGCCAAGGGGCCGGCAAAGCCTTCGATACTATCGGCCAGAACCGGCAAATTAAACCGGGCGAACCGCGCGGCATCGCCATTGGCATTAAGCGCCAAACCGGCGACTTGCGGCGCGAGGCGGGCAATGGCGTGATCAAGCAGTGTTTTGCCGTTAAGATTCAATAACGCCTTATCGCCACCGCCCATGCGCCGGGCCTGGCCACCGGCCAGAATAACACCCAAAGGTTGCTTCATGTCTTGCCCCCTTTGCGCCCGGATTTGCGCGGCTCATCAGCCACGCTTGCCGGGTCGGCATCGCGCAATAATCGCTGTTCACCGCTAAGGCAAACAAAGCGTTTGCCACGCATCCGACCAATCAAAGTGAGGCCGACATCGCGGGCAATCTCAACCCCCCAGGCGGTAAAGCCCGAACGCGAGGCCAGCACCGGAATGCCCATCAACGCGGTTTTGATCACCATCTCAGAGGTCAGCCGCCCGGTGGTATAAAGCAGCTTGTCTTCCGCGCCCACGCCTTCCGACAACATCCAGCCTGCGATCTTATCCACCGCGTTATGACGCCCGACATCCTCCATATAAACCAATGGTTTAGAACCTTGGCACAGCACCGTACCATGGATCGCCCCGGCCTCAAGGTAAAGCGACGGCGTGCGGTTTATCTGTGCGGCGAGAGAATAAAGATCAGAGGTTTTCACCTGTAAATCCGGCAAGGTCTTGCCCTCAAGCCCCTCCATCATATCGCCAAACACCGTGCCCACCGCACAGCCGCTGGTGCGGGTCTTTTTCTTCAGCTTTTCCTCATAGGTGGTCTGCCCGTCGGTGCGCACCACGACGGTTTCAAGCTCTTCGTCATAATCCACCCGCTGGATCACCTCATCCTCGCGCAACATGCCCTGATTGCGCAAAAACCCAAGGGCGAGGTATTCGGGATAATCGCCAATCGTCATCGCCGTGACAATCTCTTGCCCGTTAAGGAAAATCGTTAATGGGCGCTCTTCGACCACGGAAATGCGCAAGGGGTTGCCGTCATGATCCATGCCCTCAACCGCGCGGGTCAGGCGCGGCGCGGCGGGATCTGGCGCAATCAGATAGTCGGATAAGGTTTTAGTTGTAGACAAATGCGTCTCCTCGCGTAAAACGGTAGGATGCTTATCGTATTAATGACAGTTTAAGGCCAAGCGGTGCCAACGGAAACCACCAAATCCATCTTCTGGCCCAAATCCATCTTCTGGCAAGGGGTGCGCGACGGCGCGCCGTTTATTTTGGTGGTTGTGCCTTTTGCCCTGCTGTTTGGGGTGGTGGCCACCGAGGCCGGTTTGCAGGTGTATGAAACCCTCACGTTTTCGGTTCTTGTGGTTGCCGGGGCGGCGCAATTTACCGCCCTTCAGCTTTTACAAAACGGGACGCCCACCATCATCGTGGTGATCTCGGCGCTGGCGGTCAATCTGCGGCTGGCGATGTATTCCGCCGCGCTGACGCCTCATCTGGGGGCGGCGACACTTAAACAACGCGGGCTGGTGGCCTATTTCACCATTGATCAAAGCTATGCCTGTTCGGTGCATAAATTTGAGGAAAACCCCGATTGGACCCTGCGCCAGAAGCTGACTTATTTCTTTGGCACGGTCACGCCAATTTGCCCGCTTTGGTATGGGTTTACCATCGTGGGCGCGCTGGTTGGCAATGCGATTCCCGATGGTCTGGCGCTGGATTTTGCCGTGCCGATTACTTTTCTGGCGCTGATTTCGCCGATGCTGCGGACCCCGGCGCACCGGGCGGCGGCGATGGCGTCGGTGGCCGTCTCACTGATCTTTGCGTTTCTGCCCTACAGCCTTGGCCTGTTGCTGGCCGGGGCGGCGGGGATGATGGCCGGGGCGCGGGTGGAACTGATGCAAACCCGCCGGGCGATACCCACGCTTGAGGCGGCGGAATGAGACATAAAGCATGATTGACAAGACCACCCTCTGGACGGTGATCATCCTGCTGGGGCTTGGCAGCTTTGGCCTGCGCTTTGCCTTTATCGGCCTGATTGGCAACCGCGCCCTGCCGGAATGGGCCTTGCGGCATTTGCGCTATACCGCCGTGGCGATTTTGCCGGGGCTTGTGGCGCCCTTGGTTGTCTGGCCCGAGGCCACCGGCGGGATGATTGACGCGCCGCGCCTGATTGCCGCCGTATTGACCGTGATCACCGGCTTTGTCACCCGCAGCGTTAGTGCCGCGATTGCCGTGGGGGCCATCAGCCTTGTGGCAGGTCTATATTTGATCGGTTAACCCGCCGGATTCCACGCCGCCAACACCTTGGAATTATCGTCACTGTCATATTCATACAGCTCTTGCGATGTCACGCCGGGTATTTCCCCAAACTGCTTGGCTAATTTCCTTGGAAACCACGTCGTCTTAACATCCTCAAACCCGGGCAGGCGGGCAATGATCTGCGAGGTGCTGTTCGAGCATCCCCCCCGACCAACAGCCCCATATGCCATCACTTCACGCAGCGCCATTTCGGCCACTTCTGGTGAGACATCAATTTGCTGCACCTGAACGCGAAAGGTCTGACGGGCGTGATAGCGGGTATAAACATCGGCCACCCTGGGGGTGATGCCAAATATCACATCATTGCGCTCGGGCAGGGATTTATGTTTGAACGATCCCGCCGGATCAAAGATCACCCGTTGCGAGCCGTTGATCATCAGCGATGAATGCGCCCCCCTGCCGGTATTATTGTTAATCATCGTAAACAGCGTCAGCCGCGCCGGGCCATCATTGCGATACGCGGCTTTGGCTA
Organism: uncultured Roseovarius sp.; assembly: GCA_964655135.1. Taxonomy (GTDB): domain Bacteria; phylum Pseudomonadota; class Alphaproteobacteria; order Rhodobacterales; family Rhodobacteraceae; genus Roseovarius. The sequence continues at coordinate 12,731 of CAZZKL010000026.1, forward strand.
CGGCCTCATCAGGGGCCCAGACTTTCTGACCGGTGCAACCGCTCAACGTGATTGCCACGACAATCAGTAAAACCCATTTACGCATAGTACCCCCAAAGGCTGTTCATGCCATTTGGTGATCAGCCGTCCACAAGTGCTATGAAGATCAGTAGACACAAAATGAAAATGATCGTCCGGCCAACAAATTTAACAAAGCCGTTAAAGGTTTTTTCCTGAACGTCGATATTCATATCGCCATGTGTATAGTCGGCCATTTTATTCCTCATGGGTTATTACGTCTTGTTTGTGATTGGATACTTTATTTTCTGAACCATGTCACGCCCATCATGCGTATCACTTGATCTGCCAAAGCCACGCGCCATCATCGCGCGTTATACGGCTGATCTCACCCGCCTGATGCAGGTGATTTAGATGCGCAAGCGCCTCCACCAGCGCCAGTCCATAAGTGCCCTCATCAATCTTGCGTTTGAACAGCGGCGCAAAACACTCCCCGGCGACGCGCGCGGTGGTGAGGTGAGCGCGCAACCGCGCCAGCGCGCCGTGGTGATTCTCGGCCAGTTGCCGCATCCGTAAAGGCAATCCGGTGAAGGGCAGCTTGTGGCCGCTCAAAACCAGATGATCCGCCCGCGCCAAACTGCCAAGGCGGGCGCAGGCCTCAAACCAATCTGACAGCGGATCGGCCGCAGGCTCGGTTGGATAGACGCCGATATTGGGGCTGATCGAGGCGATGATCTGATCGCCGGCAATCACCAGATTATCGTCGCGGCTCCAGAAGGTCAGATGCTCGGGCGCGTGGCCATTGCCAACATGCACGTCCCATGACCGCCCCCCCGCGCGCAGGACATCGCCTTGCTTGAGGCGGGTAAAGCCCACCGGCAAGGGGTGGCAAATATCGGCAAAATTAAACGGCCGCGCGTCTTTGCGGGCGTGATAAATATCCTTGTCCATCCCGGCGGCGCGCCACAGCACCAGCGCCTCATCGGTGGGGCGCTCTTCGACGTCCAAAATCAGCATCCGCGCCATCAGCCACGCGGTGCGCGAGGTCAGCAATTCACAGCCAAACCGCGCGTGCAGCCATCCGGCCATGCCCACATGATCAGGGTGGTGGTGGGTCAAGATCACCCGCCCCACCGGCTTGCCAGCAAGCGGGCCTTGCAGCACGTTTTCCCATATCTCAATCGACAGTTTGCTTTTCAGCCCGGTATCAATGATGGTCCAGCACCTGCCCTCATCCAGCGCATAGATATTGACATGATCCAGCGCCATCGGCAGCGGCAGACGTATCCACAAAATGCCCTTGGCCACCTCGATTGCCGCGCCGTGTTCGGGCGGCTCCTCCCATGGGTAACGGATCATGCCCCCCGCCGCGTCCTTCATGTGCTCAACTCTTCTGGCGACAGCGCATAAAGGTCGTCGGCCCCGGCTGTGGCATGGGTCAACAGCCCGCCATGCTCGGGCAGAAGGCGGGTGATATAATAGCGCGCCAGCTTACTGCGCCGGCCGTTTTCGCCTTCGGCAATCGCCGCAGTCAGATGATAATGCCCGCCTAGGATCCGGGCAAACCCCATCAAAAACGGCACCGACCCGGCAAAGCGCTGATTAAGATCGCTCTGTGCCAGCATCCATTCCACCGCCTCGCGCAGGGATTCAGACGCCTGCCAGACCGGCTCGGCCAGATCAGGCAGGCGGGCGCGCGCCGCCTCGGCCTGTGTCGCAATCTCATCAAGCAGGGCAAACGCCGCCTCGCCACCATCCGAGAGTTTGCGCGCCACCAGATCCATCGCCTGAATGCCGTTGGTGCCCTCATAAATCGCCGTGACCCGCACATCGCGGCAATATTGCGCCGCGCCGGTTTCTTCGATAAAGCCCATGCCGCCATGCACCTGAAGGCCGGTATTGGCCACGCTGATGCCAGTTTCCGTGCCGAAAGCCTTAGCAATCGGCGTCAAAAATGCCGCCCGCGCAGCCCAGTCTTTGGTGCCGGTGGCGTTTTGCATATCAATCGCCACCGCACAGGAAAGGGCAATCGCCCGCGCCACATAAATATCGGCCTTCATGGTGGTCAGCATCCGCCGCACATCGGCGTGGTCCATAATCGTCCCAGTGCCATTTTCAATCGGGCTGCGGCCCTGCGTGCGCTCAACCGCATAGGCCAGCGCATGTTGATACGCGCCTTCCGCTGCGCCAATCCCCTGCCCGGCCACACCCAGCCGCGCGTTGTTCATCATCGTAAACATCGCCCGCATCCCGCCATGGGCCGCGCCCACCATCCAGCCAGTCGCGCCGTCAAACTGCATCACCGCCGTGGGGCTGCCATGCAGGCCCATCTTATGCTCAAGGCTCACTGGTTTGAGGCTGTTGGCATAGCCCGGATTGCCGTCCGCATCGGGGATAAACTTCGGCACCATAAAAAGGCTGATCCCCTTGGTGCCCGGCGCCCCATCGGGCAATCGCGCCAGCACCATGTGGCAGACATTTTTGGTGAAATCATTATCGGCCCAACTGATGAAAATCTTCTGGCCGGTGATGGCATAGGTGCCGTCGCCATTATCCTCGGCACTGGCACGCAACGCCCCCACATCGCTACCCGCCTGCGGCTCGGTCAGGTTCATCGTGCCGGACCATTCGCCGCTGACCAGTTTGGGCAGGTATAGCTGTTTCATCTCCGCACTGGCGTGATGCTCCAGCGTTTCAATCAGGCCTTGGGTCATCAGCGGATTAAGTTGCAGGCTCAGACACGCCGCTGACATCATTTCATTGACCGCCGCCGTGACCGTCAGAGGCAGGCCCATGCCGCCGTGATCCTCAGAGGCGTTGATCGAAATCCAGCCCCCTTCGGCAATCGCCTTATAGCCCTCGGCAAAGCCCGGACTGGTGCGCACCACGCCGTTTTCCAGCACCGCCGGATGCAGATCGCCCTGCCGTTGCAACGGATGCAAAACCTCTTCACACATCCGCCCGGCCTCGGTCAGGATGGCGTGGATCATATCGGGGCCAGCATCGGCAAATCGCCCGGTCCCGGCCACCTGATCAAACCCGACCACATGATCAAACAAGAACTTAAAATCGTCAACCGGCGCGCGATATGGCATGGATACCTCCTGATACAGCGCAATAGGCATGACTTGGCTTTGAACGCCAGCCCCTATATGCAGTCCATCCTAAAGCACAGGGTAAATGAACCCCCCCTGCCATCAACCGAAACGCCACGTCAGAAGGAAAATACGGGGTGCAGACAAAATTCCTCAGCGCTGATCCATCGGGGTTTACGGCCGCCGCCGGGCTGCTGCATGACGGCGCGCTTGTGGCCTTCCCGACCGAGACGGTTTACGGCCTTGGCGGCGACGCGCGCCATGACATGGCAGTGGCGCGGATTTTTGAAGCCAAAGGGCGGCCCCAGTTCAACCCGTTGATTGTGCATGTAAATTCCATTGAAACAGCGCGGAATTATGTGGAATGGCCCGATATGGCAGACATCTTGGCGCGGGCTTTCTGGCCCGGACCTTTGACGCTGGTGTTGCCGCTCAGGCCGGGCGCAGGCCTGTCGCCGCTGGTCACCGCTGATCTGCCAACGCTGGCCATCCGGGTGCCCGCCCATCCGGTGGCACAATCGCTGCTGGCGGCCTTTGGCGGGCCGGTTGCCGCGCCCTCAGCCAACCCATCAGGCCGGATCAGCCCGACAATGGCGGCGCATGTTGAAGCGGGCCTTGGCGGGCGGATTGCGGCAATTTTGGATGGGGGGGCTTGCGGCGTTGGTATCGAATCCACCATTTTGGGCCTGTCGGATGCCCCCACCCTGCTGCGCCCCGGCGGCTTGCCGGTTGAGGCGATTGAGGCCGCGCTGAATATGCCATTGAGCCGACCGGGCGATGATGCGCCTCTGACGGCCCCCGGTCAAATGGCCTCGCATTACGCCCCCGGCGCGCGGGTGCGACTAAAGGCCCGCGATAAACGCCCGGGTGAAATGTTATTGGGATTTGGCCCGGTTGAAGCCGATCTTAATCTATCGCCCGGCGGGGACCTGACCGAGGCGGCGGCAAATCTGTTTCACCACCTGCACGCGCTGGATGCCAAAGGGGCAAAGACCATCGCCGTCTCGCCGATCCCCGATCACGGGCTTGGCCGTGCCATCAATGACCGCCTGCGCCGCGCCGCCGCGCCGCGCGCTGACGGGTCCTGACCCTAGCTCCAAAACAAAAGGCCCCGTGAAATTCACGGGGCCTTTTGTAATTTCACATCAAGCGTCGTTATTCTTCGCCGCCCTCAGGGGTTTCAACCGGCGCATCCGCCGCATCCCCAGCCGCCAGCTCATCCTCGGAAGGGGCCGCAAGTGCCGCCGCTGCTTCGGCTTCAATCCGGCGCGCTTCAACCACAACATTATCGCGCTGTTGCGCAATATTTTGCAACATCTGCGTCGCGCCACCGGTGCCCGCCGGGATCAGACGGCCAACGATGACGTTTTCCTTCAGGCCAACCAGCTTGTCACGCTTGCCCTGCACAGACGCCTCGGTCAAAACCCGCGTAGTTTCCTGGAATGACGCCGCCGAGATGAACGAACGGGTCTGCAACGAGGCCTTGGTGATGCCCAGCAAAATAGGTTCGCCCTTGGCAGAACGACCACCTTTTGACATGGCCTTTTCATTGGCTTCGTCAAATTCCAGCTTGTCCACATGCTCGCCCTTCAGAAGGGTGGTATCACCACTATCGAGGATCTCCCATTTTTGCAGCATCTGGCGCACGATCACTTCGATATGCTTATCGTTGATCTTCACACCCTGAAGCCGGTAAACCTCCTGCACTTCGTCGATCATGTAATTGGCAAGTGCCTCAATACCCATGATCGACAGGATGTCATGCGGCGCGGGGTTGCCGTCCATGATGTAATCACCCTTCTGGACAAAATCGCCTTCCTGTACCGGAATATGCTTGCCCTTGGGCACCATGTATTCAACCGTTTCCAGCGTATCATCAGCCGGTTCAATGCTGATACGACGCTTGTTTTTGTAGTCACGGCCATAACGTATATAGCCATCAATTTCGGCAATGATCGCGTGATCTTTCGGGCGGCGTGCCTCAAACAATTCGGCCACACGCGGCAGACCACCGGTGATGTCCTTGGTTTTGGCACCCTCACGCGGGATCCGTGCAACCACATCACCAGCAGTAATTTCCTGACCGTCTTCAACCGACAGAACCGCGTCCACCGACATTGGATACGTCACCGGATTGCCCGCGTCATTTCTGACCGGCTCACCATCCTTGCCAACCACCAGAATTTCCGGCTTGAGCTCATTACCCTTGGGTGCCGTGCGCCAGTCGGTGACGATTTTTTGCGACATGCCAGTGGCATCATCGGTCACATCCCGCACCGCAACACCAGCGATAAGATCGACATATTTAGCCGTACCCGATTTTTCAGACAGAATCGGCAATGTATAGGGATCCCATTCAAACAGTTTGTCACCGCGGGTAACCTTATCACCCTCTTTGACAAACAATATTGTCCCATAGCTGATCTTATGACTGGCAAGAACAGCGCCGTTTTCACCCATAATCCGCAGCTTCATATTACGGCCCATGACCAGCATGGCACCATCAGAACTTTTCAGCGTCTGATCGCTGTCAAACTCGATCTTGCCATCCTGGCTGGCTTCGAGGAACGATTGCTGACCGGCCTGCGCCACGCCGCCGATGTGGAAGGTCCGCATCGTTAGCTGTGTGCCCGGCTCACCAATCGATTGCGCCGCGATAATGCCCACGGCCTCGCCGGTGTTAACCGGCGTTCCGCGCGCCAGATCACGACCGTAACACATGGCACAAACCCCGTCTTCGGCTTCGCAGGTCAATGGCGAGCGAATGCGCATGGTTGGCACGGCAGACTCTTCAATGGCATCGGCCATGTGCTCATCAATCAGCGTGGCATTGGCCACGACAACCTCGCCCGTGGTCGGATGGATGATATCCTCGGCGGTAACCCGGCCCAGAACACGTTCGCCCAATGGCACAATCACCTCGCCATCTTTCACCGCCGCTTCTGCGGTGATCGCCCGGTCGGTGCCACAATCACGCTCACGAATGATGCAATCTTGTGCCACGTCCACCAGACGCCGTGTCAGATAACCCGAGTTGGCGGTTTTAAGCGCCGTATCCGACAGGCCCTTACGCGCGCCGTGGGTCGAGTTGAAATATTCAAGAACGCTCAGGCCCTCTTTGAAGTTTGAGATGATCGGCGTCTCGATAATATCGCCGTTCGGTTTGGCCATCAGGCCGCGCATACCGCCCAGCTGTTTCATCTGAGTAACCGAGCCACGCGCGCCAGAGTGGGCCATCATGTAAACCGAGTTCGGCTCCATCTCAGAGCCGTCTTCAGCGCGTTTTGAGGCCGAAATAGCCCCCATCATCGCTTCGGTGACCTGATCGTTACATTTAGACCAGGCATCGACAACTTTGTTATATTTCTCGCCCTGAGTGATCAGACCGTCCATATATTGCTGCTCAAAACCTTTGACCTGATCGCGGGTATGATCAACGAGGCCCCATTTGCTGTCGGGGATCACCATGTCATCCTTGCCAAAGCTGATGCCAGCCTTGAACGCTTCGCGGAAACCCAGCGTCATGATCTGATCGCAGAAGATAACTGATTCCTTCTGGCCGCAATAGCGGTAGACATTATCAATCACCTGCTGCACTTCTTTCTTGCGCAAAAGCCGGTTCACAAGGCTGAACGGCGCTTTGGCGTTCCTCGGCAAAAGCGCGCCCAGACGTATCCGGCCCGGAGTGGTTTCCACACGGATAAACACCTCGTTGCCTTCTTCATCAATTTGCGAGACCCGGGCGGTAACCTTGGCGTGCAGATGCACCTCACCCGCATCCAGCGCGTGCTGAACCTCGTCTATGCTTGAAAACGCCATGCCTTCGCCCTTCATGCCTTCACGCTCAAGGGTGATGTAATAAAGGCCAAGGATCATATCTTGCGACGGCACAATAATCGGTGCGCCGTTGGCCGGCGACAATACGTTATTGGTCGACATCATCAGCACCCGGCATTCAAGCTGCGCTTCCAGCGAAAGCGGCACATGAACAGCCATCTGATCGCCGTCAAAATCGGCATTAAAGGCCGAACAAACCAGCGGGTGCAGCTGAATCGCCTTACCTTCGATCAGCACCGGCTCAAACGCCTGAATGCCCAAACGGTGCAGCGTCGGTGCCCGGTTCAGCATCACCGGATGTTCGCGGATCACTTCGTCAAGAATATCCCAAACCTCGGGGCGTTCTTTTTCGACCAGCTTCTTGGCCTGCTTGACGGTGGACGAAAGCCCCATCGCCTCAAGGCGGCTGTAGATGAACGGTTTAAACAGCTCCAGCGCCATCTTTTTCGGCAGGCCACATTGATGCAGCTTCAGTTCCGGCCCGGTCACAATTACTGAGCGGCCCGAGAAATCAACCCGCTTACCCAAAAGGTTCTGGCGGAAACGGCCTTGTTTACCTTTGAGCATATCCGACAGCGATTTCAGCGGGCGTTTATTTGCCCCCGCAATCACCCGGCCGCGACGGCCGTTGTCAAACAGCGCATCAACAGATTCCTGCAGCATCCGCTTTTCGTTACGCACGATAATATCCGGCGCGCGCAGCTCAATCAGACGCTTGAGGCGGTTGTTGCGGTTGATCACCCGGCGGTAGAGATCATTCAGATCCGAGGTGGCAAACCGGCCCCCATCCAAGGGCACCAGCGGGCGCAGCTCAGGCGGGATCACCGGGATCACTGTCATCACCATCCATTCCGGGCGGTTGCCGGAATCCAGGAAGCTTTCAACCACCTTGAGGCGTTTGATGATCTTTTTGGGCTTCAACTCACCCGTGGCTACAGCCAGATCAGCACGCAGGTTTTCCGCCTCAGATTCCAGATCAATCTGGCTGAGCATTTCGCGGATGGCTTCGGCGCCAATGCTGGCGGTGAACGCATCCATGCCGTAAGCATCTTGCGCATCCATATACTCTTCTTCGCTGAGCATTTGGCCATAATCGAGATCGGTAAGGCCGGGTTCGGTCACCACATAGTTTTCAAAATACAGCACCCGCTCCAGATCGCGCAGCGTAAGATCCAGCATCAGGCCAATGCGGCTGGGCAGTGATTTAAGGAACCAGATATGGGCACAGGGTGCTGCCAGCTCAATATGGCCCATGCGCTCACGGCGGACCTTTTGCAAGGTCACTTCCACGCCGCATTTTTCGCAGACAACGCCGCGGTATTTCATCCGCTTGTATTTACCACACAGACATTCGTAATCCTTGACCGGGCCAAAGATACGGGCGCAAAAAAGCCCGTCACGTTCGGGCTTGAACGTGCGGTAGTTGATGGTTTCGGGCTTCTTGATCTCGCCATAAGACCAGCTCAAAATACGCTCGGGGCTGGCTAGCGAGACCCTGATTTCATCGAACACCTTGATCGGGGCAACCGGGTTGAAGGGGTTATTTGTAAGTTCCTGGTTCATTTTCAATTCCTCGAATTCGGGACAAAGGGTGAGAGAGGGATAAGATTTTTAAGTAAAAATCTTTCCAAAAATTTTACTTAAAATTTTTGCCCCTACCCATCTTCCTCTGCATCCAGGAGTTCCATGTTCAGGCCAAGGCCACGGACCTCTTTTACCAAAACATTGAACGATTCAGGCACGCCAGCCTCAAAATTGTCTTCGCCTTTGACAATCGATTCGTAAACTTTCGTCCGGCCCGCCACGTCATCGGATTTCACCGTCAGCATTTCCTGCAAGGTATAGGCGGCCCCATAGGCTTCCAAAGCCCAGACCTCCATTTCCCCAAATCGCTGACCCCCAAACTGCGCCTTACCACCCAGCGGCTGCTGGGTAACGAGGCTGTAAGGCCCGGTTGAGCGGGCGTGGATTTTATCATCCACAAGGTGATGCAGTTTCAGAAGGTATTTCATGCCCACCGTAACCGGACGGGCAAATTGCTCACCGGTGCGGCCGTCATATAGGATCGACTGACCACTTTGATCAAAGCCCGCGCGCTTCAGCGCGTCATTGATATCGGCCTCTTTGGCACCATCAAACACCGGCGTTGCAATCGGCACACCGTTGGTGACATTCCCCGCAGCCTCAAGCAGTTGATCCTCACCCATATCCTTGATGCCCTCGTCGTAGACATCATCGCCATAGGCAATCTTCATCGCCTCGCGCACCGGTGTCATATCACCCGAGCGGCGATACTCCTGCAAAGCCTCATCAATCTTCAGGCCAAATGCCCGCGCGGCCCAGCCCATATGGGTTTCCAGAATCTGGCCCACATTCATCCGGCTGGGAACCCCAAGCGGATTGAGACAGAAATCAACTGGCGTGCCATCGGCCAGAAATGGCATGTCTTCCATCGGTACAACCTTGGAAATCACACCTTTGTTGCCGTGACGCCCGGCCATTTTATCCCCCGGTTGCAGCTTGCGCTTCACCGCGATGAACACCTTGACCATCTTCATCACACCCGGTGGCAAATCATCACCACGTCTGACTTTTTCGACCTTATCTTCAAACCGCGCATCCAAGGTGCGCTTTTGCACCTCATATTGCTCGTTCAAAGCCTCAACGATCTGGGCATCCTTCTCGCCTTTCAGCGCCAGTTGCCACCATTGGCCCTTGGTCAGGGTTTCCAGCAATTCCTCGGTTATTTTCGAGTTCGCCTTAACCCCTTTCGGCCCCTTCACAGCAACCTTACCCATGATCAGAGATTTCAGGCGGGCATAAATATTGCGATCCAAAATTGCCAGCTCATCGTCACGGTCGCGCGCCAGGCGCTCAACCTCTTCACGCTCAATCTGCAGGGCGCGTTCGTCTTTCTCCACACCATGCCGGTTGAACACACGCACCTCAACCACGGTGCCAAAATCGCCGGGTTTCACCCGCAGCGATGTATCGCGCACGTCGCTGGCCTTTTCGCCAAAGATGGCGCGCAGCAGCTTTTCTTCCGGCGTCATCGGGCTTTCGCCCTTGGGCGTAATCTTACCCACCAGAATATCGCCCTGCACCACATCGGCCCCGATATAAACGATGCCGGCCTCATCAAGGTTGCGCAGCGCCTCTTCGCCCACATTGGGAATATCGCGGGTGATCTCTTCTGGGCCAAGCTTGGTATCGCGCGCGGCCACTTCAAATTCCTCGATATGCACCGATGTGAACACGTCATCACGCGAAATACGCTCGGAGATCAGGATCGAATCCTCGTAGTTATAGCCGTTCCAAGGCATAAACGCCGCAATGATGTTCTTACCCAGTGCCAACTCGCCCATATCGGTCGAAGGCCCATCGGCAATCACTTCGCCCTTGATTACCGTATCGCCTACTTTCACCAGCGGTTGCTGGTTAATACAGGTGTTCTGGTTGCTGCGTTGGAATTTACGCATACGGTAAATATCCACACCCGCATCCCCCATCCCAAGATCCTCGGTAGCACGCACAACGATCCGCGTGGCATCCACCTGATCAATGATCCCGGCGCGTTTGGCCATGATCGCAGCGCCCGAATCGCGGGCCACGACGCCCTCAATCCCAGTGCCAACAAGCGGCGCCTCAGAGCGCAGCGTCGGTACTGCCTGACGTTGCATGTTCGAGCCCATCAAAGCGCGGTTAGCATCGTCATTCTCAAGGAAAGGAATGAGTGAGGCCGCAACCGAGACCAGCTGTTTCGGGCTGACATCAATCAGATCCACGTTTTCACGCGGCGATAGTTTGTAATCGCCTGATTGGCGCGTCGACACCAGATCATTGATGAAATTACCCTTGTCATCCAACTGCGCACTGGCCTGCGCCACGGTGTGACGCATCTCTTCGGTGGCCGACATATACTGCACTTCATCAGTCACATGACCGTTTTCAACACGGCGATACGGCGTTTCAATAAAGCCGTATTTATTCACCCGCGCGAAGGTCGCCAATGAGTTGATCAGACCAATGTTCGGCCCTTCCGGCGTTTCAATCGGGCACATGCGGCCATAATGCGTTGGGTGCACATCGCGCACCTCAAAGCCTGCGCGCTCGCGCGTCAGGCCGCCCGGCCCAAGCGCCGACAGGCGGCGCTTATGCGTTACTTCCGAAAGCGGGTTGGTTTGGTCCATGAACTGGCTGAGCTGGCTTGAGCCAAAGAATTCCCGCACCGCAGCGGCGGCAGGTTTGGCATTGATCAGGTCTTGCGGCATCACCGTATCGATCTCAACGCTCGACATACGTTCCTTGATCGCGCGCTCCATGCGCAACAGGCCAACGCGGTACTGATTTTCCATCAGCTCGCCAACCGAGCGCACCCGGCGGTTACCAAGGTGGTCGATATCGTCAATCGTGCCCTTGCCATCGCGCAGGCCCACAAGCGCCTTGATGCAGGCGATAATGTCTTCGCGCCGCAACGTGCGTTGGGTGTCCTCGGCATCCAGATTAAGGCGCATGTTCATTTTCACCCGGCCAACAGCCGACAGATCATAGCGATCAGGATCGAAGAACAACGTATCAAACAGCGCCGCCGAGGCATCTTCCGTGGGCGGCTCGCCCGGGCGCATAACACGGTAGATATCCATGAGCGCAGTCACGCGGTTCATGTTTTTATCCACTGCCATGGTGTTGCGCATGTAGGGGCCGACATTGATGTTGTCGATATCAAGCACCGGAATATCGGTGATGCCCGCATCCAGCAATTCCTGCAGGCTGCCGCCGGTAACCTCACCAGCTTTGTCATATTCCAGCGTCAGCTCATCACCAGCCTCAACATAGATCGCACCGGTTTCTTCGTTGATGATGTCCTTGGCCACGAACTTGCCCAGAATATGCTCATAGGGCACCAGCAGGTCTTTGACCTTACCTTCATCAATCAGCTTTTTCACCGCGCGCGGCGTCACTTTTTTACCGGCTTCGGCAATCACCTTGCCAGATTTGGCATCCACCAGATCAAACAGCGGACGGGTGCCGCGTACACGTTCCGGGAAGAACGGCGTAACCCAGCCCTTGTTCTTCTTCAGCTTGAACTGAACCGTATCGTAATAGGCATCCATGATACCTTCCTGATCCAGACCCAGCGCATAAAGCAGGGTTGTCACCGGCAGTTTGCGGCGGCGGTCAATCCGCGAGAAAACAATATCCTTGGCGTCAAATTCAAAATCCAGCCATGAGCCGCGATAGGGAATGATGCGGCAGGCAAACAGCAGCTTGCCCGAGCTGTGGGTTTTGCCTTTGTCATGGTCGAAAAACACGCCCGGGGAACGGTGCATCTGGCTGACGATCACCCGCTCGGTACCGTTGACCACAAATGTCCCGTTGGGCGTCATCAGGGGCATGTCGCCCATGAACACGTCCTGTTCCTTGATGTCCTTGACCGATTTGGCGCCGGTATCTTCGTCCTCATCAAACACGATCAGACGCAGGGTGACCTTCAACGGCGCGGAATAGGTCATGTCGCGCTGCTGACATTCCTCAACGTCGTATTTGGGCTTTTCCAACTCGTATTTCACGAATTCCAGCACGCTGGTTTCGTTGAAATCCT
>CAZZKL010000027.1:0-24768 GCA_964655135.1 uncultured Roseovarius sp.
CATGACCTTCCCCAATGAGACCCTGCCAAAGGGCCGGATGCAAAAGACCACGGCGCTTTATGACCGGCTGATTGCCAAAGGTGCGGTGATGGATCAGGGCTTTGGCCTTGAGAATGCGCAGTGGTTTGCCGACGGGCCTGAGGACGCCCATGAGGAGCCGACATTTCAGCGCAACCGCTCGTTTGACTATGTGGCGCGTGAGGTCAAAGCCGTGCGCGAGGCGGTGGGCGCGATTGAGATTGCCAACTTTGCCAAGCACGACTTCAAAGGCCCCGGTGCACGGGCGTTTTTGAACGAGGTTCTGGCGGGGTATGTGCCCAAGCCGGGGCGGCTAACCCTGACGCCGATGCTAACGCCGAAGGGCAAACTCTATGGCGATCTGACGGTGGCCTGTCTGGGGGATGAACATTTCATGCTGTTCGGCTCGGGCGCCATGCAAGAGGCGCATAGGCGGTGGTTTGAAAGCCGCCTGCCAGAGGGTGTGACATATGAAAATGTCAGTGATGATTGGCATGGGATTGCGCTGAGCGGGCCAAAATCGCGCGCGTTGCTGCAACGGATCACCCGCAAGGATGTCAGCGCCGAGGCGTTCAAATTCCGCGATCTTGAGCAGTGTTATGTCGGCGGCGTGCCGGTGATTTTGAACCGGATCAGTTTCTCGGGCGAGCTGGGCTATGAGATTTATTGCAAGCCGCAATATCTGTTGCGTTTGTCTGAGGCGGTGGAAGACGCCGGCGCTGATCTGGGCCTGCGCTGGTACGGCGCGCGGGCGTTGATGAGCTTGCGGCTTGAAAAAGGCTGGGGCGTGTGGACGCTTGATTTCCGGCCGGATTTTGATGCGGTGGAAAGCGGCATGGCGGCCTTTATCAACTGGAAGAAGGATTTCATTGGTAAAGATGCGGCTGAGGCGCAAAAGGCCGAGGGGCCAAAGACCCGGCTGGTGACGCTGGTGATTGATTGCGACGGGATTGATGTGTCGAACGATGAGGCGATCCTGAAGGATGGCCGCGCGGTGGGCTATGTCAGCTCGGGCGGCTATGGCCATCATGTGCGCAAATCGGTGGCGATGGGGTATGTCGAGGCTGAATTGGCGACGGGCGGCACCAAGTTACAGGTGGAACTTCTGGGCGAGATGTATGACGCCGAGGTGCAGGCCGCGCCACTTTATGATGCCAATGGGGCGAACATGCGGATGTGAGATTGGGGTGGTGTCGCGGGCTCAGGCGTGCTTGCGTTGTCGCCACAAGGTAAAGAGCCCCGCGAACACGATCAGGCCCGCGCCAAGGGCCACGTTGAGGCGGATGGTTTCGGAAAATACCGCAATGCCGATGGTGCTGGCAAACACCAGTTGCAAATAGGCAAAGGGCTGCACTGCGCTGGCCTCGGCCACCTCATAGCATTTGATCAATGTGAAATGGCCAAGCGCGCCGGTGACGCAAAGTGCGGCCATCCACAGCCAATCGGGCGGGCTCATCGGTTGCCAAAACCACAGGCCCACGGCGGTTATGGCGATGGCCCCGGTGGTGCCGGTCCAAAAAAAGCTGGTGGCGGCGCTGTCACGGCGGGCAGCATAGCGCGTCAGCAACCCGTAAAGCGCAAACATCAAAGCCGAGGCCAGCGGCACAACCGCCGCGCGCCGGAACACGCCCAAGCCCGGCTCGAGGATGATGATCACCCCGACAAAGCCAATGGCGATGGCCACCCATCTGCGCCAGCCCACGCGCTCGCCCAATACCGGGCCGGAAAGGGCGGCGATCAGCAACGGATAAGAGGCAAAAACCGCGTGGCTTTCCACTAGTCCCAGCAGGGTGAAGGCGTAGATCATCACGCAGATTTCAACCACCAAAAGCAACCCGCGAAAGATTTGCAGGCCGGGCTGTGAGGTGGCGGCGGCGGCGCGGATACCGCCCGCCTGACGGCTGGCCACGGTGATCACGAAGGCGGCAAAAAACCAATAGCGGATCATCACCACCATCAGCACATTATATTCCCCCGCCAGATGCTTTGATATGCCATCTTGCACCGAAAAGATGAAGGTGGTGGCGATCATCAACAGGATGCCAAGCCGGGTGTTGAGCGCGCTCATGACGGGGTTCTCACGGCTTGGGTCATGTGGCGTTTGCGGCCATAACCCGGTGCGCGGGTGACGGTGAATCCGGCATCCTCAAGCCCGCGCCGGACAAACCCGGCGGCGGTATAGGTGGCGGCTGTGCCTTGATCCGAGCAATGCGCGGCCACATGCGCCATCAAATCAGGCTGCCACAATTCGGGGTTCTTGGCTGGCGAAAACCCATCAAGAAACCACGCATCAGCCACGCCCGGCCATTGCGGCAGGGTTTCGCGGGCGTCGCCTTTGATCAGGGTGAAATGCAGATCAGGCAGGTCAATCTGCGTGGCACCTGAAGCCCAGAAAGGAGCCAGCTCAGCGGCAATTCCGGCAAGCGAGGGAAAGGCGGATTGCGCCCGGATCATCTCATCGGGCTGCATCGGGTAGGCCTCGAATGAGGTAAAGCGCAACACGCCGTGTTGATTGCTTTGCCGCCACAGATCAAGCGTTGCCAGCAGGTTCAACCCGGTGCCAAAGCCAAGCTCGGCAATGTGAAAACCATCACGAAAACGATTGGGCAGGTCGTTGCCCGCAAGAAAAACATGCGCGGTTTCGGCCAGGCCGTTATCAAGGCTGAAATAGGGGTCATCAAACCGGGTTGAGACCGGCACATCACCGGCTTGCCATTCAATCGCCTCGCGCTGGCCCTGCATGGGTTGATCCTTTAGAAGGGTGGTTAATCTGACTAGACCATGCAAGGGGAACAGCGCTTTGGCAATGGCCGATGTAACAGTGATGGGCGCGGGCATTTTTGGCCTTTCGGTGGCGTGGAGCTGTGTGCTGCGCGGCGCGCGCGTGCGGGTGATTGACCCTTATGGCGTGGGGGCCGGGGCCTCGGGCGGAATAGTCGGGGCTTTGGCGCCGCATGTGCCGGAAAACTGGAATGACAAAAAGGCGTTTCAGTTTGACAGCCTGATCGCCGCGACAGGGTTTTGGCGCGGGGTTGAGGAGACATCGGGCATCTCACCCGGTTACGCGCGGCTGGGCCGGTTGCAGCCCATCGCCGACGAGCGCGCGCTTGAATTGGCCCGGTCGCGAGCTGAAAGCGCTAAGAAGCTGTGGCGCGGTCTGGCCCATTGGCAGGTGGTTGAGGCTGAGGGTTTTGACTGGGCCCCGGTCACGCCCACCGGCTATCTGATCCATGACAGCCTGAGCGCGCGGGCGCATCCCCGCCGGGCTTGTGCGGCCCTTGCCGGGGCGATTACGGCGCGCGGCGGTGAGGTTATTGCCGAGGGCGATATGCAGGGTCAGGTCGTCTGGGCCACCGGGGTCGCGGGGCTGGAAGAGCTGAACGCGGCCCATGGCGGGATGGTTGGCAACGGCGTCAAAGGCCAGGGTGCTTTGCTGCATTTCAGCGCGGCGGAGCTGCCGCAATTATTTGCCGATACGGTGCATGTGGTGCCGCACGCGGATGGCACGGTGGCGGTGGGATCAACCTCAGAGCGCGATTATGACGACCCCACCAGCACCGACGCACAGCTTGACGCGGTGATCGAGCGCGCCGTGCAAGCGGTGCCGGTGCTGCGCGGCGCGCGGGTGATGGCGCGTTGGGCCGGGGTGCGGCCGCGCACGCGCTCCCGCGCGCCGATGCTGGGGGCGCATCCGCTGCATCCGGGGGCGTTCATCGCCAATGGCGGGTTTAAAATTGGCTTTGGCATGGCCCCCGGCGTGGGCCGGGTGATGGCCAATCTGGTGTTGGAGGGGATTGATGAAATTCCCGATGGATTTCACGTCTCAGCGTCATATTGACACTAAGGCCTTATCAAAAAGGAATGCATTGCCCATGACCCCACAGCTATCCACGCTTGATCATCTGGTTCTGACCGTTGTTGATTTGTCGGCCACGGTTGCATTTTATCGCGATGTATTGGGCATGACACCCGAGGAATTCACCCCGGCAGACGGGTCCCCCCGCTGGGCGTTAAAATTCGGCGGGCAAAAGATCAATCTGCATGTTTCCGGCGCGGAGTTTGAGCCAAAAGCAGCAGCGCCCGTGCCCGGCTCGGCTGATCTGTGTTTTCTCTCCGATGTGCCGCTTGACCGGTGGCAGGCGCATCTGGTCCAGGCAAATATCAGTGTTGAGCAAGGCCCGGTGCATCGGACCGGGGCGATGGGGCCAATCCTGTCGCTTTATCTGCGCGATCCTGATGGCAATTTGATTGAAATATCCAACCGGCTGGACGGATGAGCGCGCCGGGTTGTTTTTTCTTGCGTCGCCGGCAAATTAACGCAACTCTGGCTGCATGAGCTTTCAGTCTCTCAAACCGTTTCCAGCCGATGCCCGACAGGTGGCTTACCACCGGACAGAGCTGGCTGTGATCCTGTCACTTTATGGCCGCATGGTGGCGGCGGGCGAATGGCGCGATTATGCCATTTCCAACCTGCGCGATGTGGCGATCTTTTCAGTCTTTCGCCGCTGCGCCGAAACCCCGCTTTACCGGATTGAAAAACGCCCCAAGTTACGCGACCGCCAAGGGCAATATGCGGTGATCGGGCTTGATGGCCGTATCCTTAAACGTGGCGGTGATCTGAAAACTGTGCTGCGGGTGTTGGAGCGCAAACTGATCCGCACGGTATAAGCGAAATTAATCTGGCTTTATCAATCATCGGTAGTTTATCAAGAGGTATGTAACAGGCAGTAAGGGCAAGTAAATGCATTGTGCAATAACCCCGGTTATTCTTTGTGGTGGGTCCGGCACGCGGCTTTGGCCGTTATCGCGCAAAAGCTATCCCAAGCAATTTGTCCCGATGATTGGCGACGGCAGCTTGTTTCAGCAATCAGCAGAGCGGCTGTCTGGCGAAGGTTTTAATCCGCCTGTTGTGGTCACAAATTCGGATTTTCGCTTTATCGCCACCCAGCAACTGGCGGATGTGGCGGTTGATCCTGGTGCGATCTTGCTTGAGCCTTCGGCGCGCAACACCGCTCCGGCGCTGTTGGCGGCGGCTTTGGTGGCGGCGCAGGAAGACCGCGAATGCCTGATGCTGGCCACGCCTTCGGATCATTATATCATAGATAATGCCGCCTTTGTTGCGACAATAAACCGGGGGGCCGAGGCCGTCCGAGCGGGCAAGATTGTTACCTTTGGCATCTCCCCTGACCGGCCCGAAACCGGATATGGCTATCTTGAGACCGGCGAAGGGTCAGGCCCGGCACGCCCCTTGAAGCGCTTCATCGAAAAGCCCGGGCTTGCACGGGCCGAGGCGATGCTGGCCGCAGGCGGGTATCTGTGGAATGCGGGGGTTTTTCTTTATACCGCAAACACCCTGATTGAGGCCTTTGAAACCCATCAGCCGGCGATGCTGGCACTGGTGCAAAAGGCGGTTGCGCAGGCCGAGCCTGATCTTGGGTTTTTGCGGCTGGCCCCAGAGCCGTGGCAGGCCTGCGAAGACACCTCAATAGATTTTGCCATCATGGAACAGGCGGATAACCTTGTGGTGGTGGAACATGCCGGGGACTGGTCCGATCTGGGGGGATGGGAGGCGGTGCTACAGCATTCCAAACTGGACGGCGACGGCGTTGCCACCCATGGGCCTGCCCTTGCGGTGGATTGCAAGAATACGCTGTTGCGCAGCGAAAATGAGGCGCAACAGTTGGTGGGACTGGGGCTTGAAAATATTGTGGCGGTGGCGATGCCCGATGCGGTTTTGGTGGCGGATCGCTCAAGGGTGGCCGATCTGGGCCAAGTGGTGAAAACCATGCGGGCCGAGGCGGTGCCACAGGCCGATGCCTTTCCCAAGGATCACCGCCCCTGGGGATATTTTGAAACGCTGATCCTGCGGCACCGGTTTCAGGTCAAGCGGATCGTGGTCAATCCGGGTGCGGTGCTGAGCCTGCAAAGCCATGTGCACCGGGCCGAGCACTGGATTGTTGTCTCGGGCACGGCGCGGGTGACGGTGGATGATGCGGTCAGGCTGGTGAGCGAAAATCAGTCGGTTTATATTCCGCTGGGCGCGGTGCACCGGATGGAAAATCCGGGGCTGTTGCCGATGGAGCTGATCGAGGTGCAGACCGGGGCCTATCTGGGCGAGGACGACATTGTGCGCTATGAGGATGTCTATGCGCGACGCCGGGGTGCCGACGGGTAGATTTTAGGCCCGGCCCGCTTCGGCGGAAAGGGTGAGCGGGCTGATGCCCAGCTTTTTCAGGGCATGTTCCCATTTGCCCGCATCATCCGTTTCAAATACCAGCCGGTAATCCGCCTCACAGGTGAGCCAGCCATTTTGGGCAATCTCACCCTCAAGCTGCCCCGGACCCCAACCGGCATAGCCCAGCGCTATCATCACCCGCGACGGGCCGCGCCCCTCGGCCAGATCCTCCAGAATATCAAGCGTGGCGGTCATGGCGAAATCATCGGATATATCCAGCGTTGAGATCGCCGAATGATAGCCGCGCTCATGCAGCACAAACCCCCGGCCATGCTCAACCGGGCCGCCAAAATGTACCCGGCAATCAAGCGCATCGGGGGCGGGGGTTATTGTCAGTTGCTCAAACAAATCCGTCAGGCGCAGATCATTGGTGGGCTTGTTGATCAAAAGCCCCATCGCGCCCTCATCGGAATGGGCGCACATCAAGATGACCGAGCGGTCAAACCGGGGGTCCCCCATGCCCGGCATGGCAATCAACAACTTACCGGTAAGATCAATCTTCTGGCTCAAAACGTCATATCCGGTTTCCTCGACTCCCCCAACAATGGGCGCGCCAGCGCATGAGTGCAAGCGGATGCTGTAAGCCTTAGGCAATAATCCTCTCTCGAATGTGAGTTGGCTTTTCGGTGATTGTGCTCCATATCAGTAAAATGGCTCGATTCCTGACACCCTTTTTGCTTGCGCTCATGGCCGCCTTGCCGCTTCATGCCGGGTCTCATTCGGCGGGTGGGATGGTTGAGGCGCGTATTCTGCCCGGCTGGCAAATGCCCGATGGTAGTCAGATGGCGGCGCTGCAAATCAAGCTTGAACCGGGTTGGAAAACCTATTGGCGGGCCCCCGGTGATGCGGGCATACCGCCAAGCTTTGACTGGTCCGGGTCTGAAAACCTTGCCGGGTTTGAGGTGCGTTGGCCCACGCCAAGCATCCTTATGCAGCAAGGCGTGCGCACAATCGGCTATAAAAATAAGCTGATATTGCCGCTCAGGCTGACGCCTTTGCAGGCGGGGCGCGATATTGTGCTGCAAGGCGAGGTTGAGATCGGCGTGTGCAGCGAAATCTGCGTGCCGGTCACGCTTGAACTGAACAAGCTACTGCCGCGCGGCAACAAAAAACCCGACCCACGGATTATTGCGGCATTGGCCAACCGGCCCGATACCGCCGATGAGGCGAATGTTACCCGGGTCACCTGTGAGATAACGGAAATGGAGGATGGGCTGCGCCTGCGGGCCGTGGTGGACATGCCAAGCCTTGGCCCGGGCGAGGTTGCCATATTGGAAACCGCTGATCCCAAGGTTTGGGTGGCGCAATCCTCAACCAGCCGGCAAGGCGGGCGGTTGATTGCTGAAAGCGACTTATATCATGTTGATGGGCAATTATTCGCCCTACAGCGTGCGGGGCTTCGGATTACCATTATCGGGGGTAAAAAAGCCGTGGATATTCAGGGTTGTCCGACCGGGTAGGTGATGAAATACCCCTCGTAATCTTCGCAATTTTGGGCGTTTTCCGGGTGCTTCTTGGGCAATGACCCAAGCTATGGCAATGCCTCTTGATTATTGGGGTGTGCTTAGACTACTGATTTACATAAAGATTTAACGTAGCTAATGAAATTCAGGAATTTTATGATGGCCGGTTATATGGGTATAAAGGCGTTTTTTATTGCGGGTCTCATTGCCATTGCTTCGACAGGTGGGGTGGCGGCGCAGCAGGTTATCCAGCTTGACAATGATGTTTGTGTACGCGGGTTGAAGGCGTTGGCGGACACCCTTCAGGCCGAGATCAAAACCCTATCTCCGGCGCGCAAAATCGCAGGCGTCTGCAAGGCGCAGCGCGTGCGGCTGAAGGGCGGGGATGTTGAGCTTGAAATCGGCGATATGCAATGGCCCTCGGGAACGCTTATCGCGCTGACAACCGGGGAAATGCCTGCAACGCTCAGCCTTACACTGACCCGTGCGCGGGTGATCAAAGCCCCAGCGGATGATCCCATTTGGGGGTTTTTCAAAGCGCAAAGCGCCGGTGGCAAACGCATGGATGCGACGTTCGGGTTGCGCTATAAGGCCGGGGATCAAGAGCTGATAATAGAACAGGCGAGCGTTGATTTTAAAAATGGCAACAGTCTCAGCCTGCGCGCCCGGCTTGGCGGGGTTAATCCGGCCCTTGCGGAAGATCCGGCTGTGGCGGCCATCGGGTTTTTGATCAACCGCATTGAGCTGCGCCTGACCAGTGGCAGAACCTCGTCAAACCCTGTGCTGGCGGCGATCCGGGATGCGATTGAAAAAGACCTGAAAGCAAAGGAACTGGGTGGTCAGGATTTCAAAAGAAGCCTTAAAAGCCTTGCCTCAAAAGAGCTTGGCCCGGTATTGGGGGCGGCTGATATGAAGGATCTGCAAAGCCTGATCATTGATGCGCCACGGGCCAAGGATGATATTTTGGTGCAGATGAATTCGGTCAACGGTTTTGCACTGGCGCAACTGGCCTTGCTCAAACCCGAAGACCGGCTATCGGCTGTGATGGACGCTTTTGAGGTTAAATTTGCCTATGGGTCGCGTGCCCATTAATGCGCCCACTATTGCGCCCACTGAGGGCCTGACCGAGGGCCAGTATCAGATAGAGCGTGAGGCTCAGCAATAAAACCCCGGATATGAACACCAGAAGTGAGGTAAGCAGCGCCGGGCCTTGCGCCAACATGGGCAGCATATCAAGCAACACAGCGGGCAGGGCGCCTGTGGCCATGGTCACCCCCATGGTGGCCGCGAGCCACGCCAGCACGCCCAGCAAACCAAGGATCAGCCCGGCACGCACCGCGCCGCCCCGGCGCATCCGCAGCCCGCGTCGAAAGGCGGCAACCTGCCGGTTTACATCCTGTTGCATCGCCATCAGGGCCGGCACCACCAGCAGTACCAAAAACAGGCCAAACCCAAGGCCATACACCAAGGTGATCACCGTCGGCTTCAGGAATTGCGCCTGTTGCGAGCGCTCAAACAATAGCGGCATCAGCCCCAGCACGGTGGTCAGCGTGGTCAGCATCACCGGGCGCAGCCGATCAACTACGCCGTCAATGATTGACGGGATCAGCCCGCGATCCCGGGCGTATTCGTCAATCGTGGTCACCAGCACAATCGCATCATTGATGATGATCCCGGTCATGCCCAACAGGCCCACCACCGAAAACATCGACAGCGGCACATTCCATTGATAATGGCCATAGATTGTGCCCACCAGACCAAAGGGAATAATCGCCATCACCACCACCGGCCTTGTCCAACTGGAAAACACCCAAGCCAGCACCAGATAAATCCCGGTCAGGGTCAGGATCAGGCCAAGCCGCGCGTCTTTGAGAAACTCATCCGATTGCTCCGACAGGCCCGCAAGCTTCCATTCCACCTGAAAATTGCTGGCGATTTTCGGCAATATCTCACGCTCCAGCGCCTGCATCACCGCTTCGGCGCGGGCCGGATCATCCTCGGATATATCGCCGGTCACATTGATCAGGCGAAGGCCGTTTTCGCGCCGTACAGTAGAAAAGCCATTGCGCCGGTCAACACTGACAATATCGGCCAGCGGCACATATTCGCCCTCAGGCGTGCGCAGCATCATCCGGTCCAGAAAATCCGCCGTCAGCTCACCCTTGGGCAGCTCAACCCGGACCTCGGCACTGCGTGGACCGATCGGATAGGTCGCGGCCTCAAGCCCGTTGAGGCGGTTGCGCAACACCCGCCCAAGCCCGTCGATGGTAAAGCCAAGCGCCTGGCCCTGCGCAGTCAATTCAAGGATCAGTTCCTCTTTGTCATAAGACAGATTATCCTCAACCCCGGTCACTTCCGAAAACGGCAACAGGGCGTCTTTCAGGGCCTCGGCGGCGGCTTTGAGGGTGTCGGCGCTGGCGCCGTATATTTCAACATCCAAGGCATCGCCGCCGGGGCCATGATGTGGGCTGCGGAAAC
Source organism: uncultured Roseovarius sp. (assembly GCA_964655135.1). Taxonomy (GTDB): domain Bacteria; phylum Pseudomonadota; class Alphaproteobacteria; order Rhodobacterales; family Rhodobacteraceae; genus Roseovarius. The sequence goes on from CAZZKL010000027.1 coordinate 10,195, forward strand.
TGACGGCCTCAACCAGCGGATGGTTTTGCACCTTTTCCTGAAGGTCGGCGGCAAAGGCAAAGCTGGAATAGGGGCGCTGATCTGCGTCGATCAGCTCAATCGAGATACCGCCCAGTTGATCAGGGTCTTTGGTGTCGGCCCCGGCCATGCCGCGCCCGATATTGCCACCGACCTGAGCGATCACAAAATCAAGCGGGTTGGTGCCATAACGCGCCTCGTATTCAGCGCCCAGCGCGTTGGTGGCGCGTTGCAGCTCGTGCATCATTTCGGTGGTGTCATCGCGGCTGGCCCCTGAGGACATGATGAAATTCGCAACCACGCTGCCGCGCTCGGGGGCATTGAAAAACCGCCATTTCACATCGCCGTTGATAAACAAGGCAATTTGCGAGGCCAGCACCAGTAAAATCCCGGCAAACACCGGATAGCGCGCCCAGACAACCCCGGCCATGAACGGCCGGAAAAGCCGCTCGCGCACCCAGACAAAGCCCGCGTTCACCACCCGGCTGGGCCAGTCATACCAGTGCATTTTGGCGGTATGGGCCAGCGCGTGCGCCATGTGATTGGGCAAGATCAGGAAACACTCAATCAGGCTGGCGGTGAGCACGGCGATCACCGTGAAGGGGATGTCTATGATCAGATCGCCAAACCGCCCCCCCACCACCACCAACCCGAAAAACGCAATCAGCGTGGTCACCGTGGCGGCAAACACCGGCAGGGCCATGCGGCGCGCGGCGCGCTCGGCGGCAATAATGGGTGGCTCACCGAGTTTGCGCACCCGCGCATCGGCATGTTCGCCCACCACAATGGCATCATCCACCACAATCCCCAAGGTGATGATCAGCGCAAAAAGCGAGATCATGTTGATCGTCAGCCCCCCCGCCAGCATCAGTGCCACCGCCGCCAGCATCGCCACCGGAATGCCCGCCGCCACCCAAAAGGCGATCCGCGCATTGAGGAACAAAAACAGCAGCGTCACCACCAAAGCCAGCCCCGACAGCCCGTTGCGCATCAGCATGTCCAGCCGCCCGGATATGCGCTCAGACCTTGTCCGGGTCAGATCAATCTTGACACCCTCCGGCAGGGTTTCGGCCATATCAGCAGCCACCGCCTCGACCCGGGTCTGAATATCAATAGCGTCGCCGCGCGCCGAGCGGTCAATCTGGATTGACATCGCCGGATCGGAGCCCACAAAATAGCTGCGCAGGCGGGTTGTGCCTTCAACCCGGATGCTGGCCACATCGCCCACCCGCAGTTTTGAGCCATCGGGATTGGAGCGCAGAACAATCGCCGCAATCTGCTCTGGGTCGCGCTTTTGCACACCGGTGCGCACGCGGGTGTTGGCGCCAGATACATCGCCTGCCGGATCGGCGTTTATTTCTTGGGCCACGGCGGCGGCAATCTCGGTGAAGGTGATGTCATGGGCAATCAAATTGGCGGCGGGCACTTCGATGATGGTCTGCGGCGCGGCGACGCCGCGAATGCTACTGCGGGTGACGCCCACATCAAACAGCCGCGTCACCAGTTCATCAGCAAAAAGCCCCAGTTGCGCCACATCCACCGGTCCGGTCAGGACCACATCGGTTACCCGGTCGTACCACGTCCCCCGGCGCACCTCCGGGTCGTCCGAGGCCTCGGGCAGGGTGGTGAGGGCGTCAACGGTGGATTGCACATCATCGGCGGCACGGGCCATATCCCAACCCGGCTCAAACTCCAGAAAGATGCTGGCAAAGCCCTCGCGGCTGGTGGCGGTTGAGTTGATCACCCCCTCAACCGACAACAGCGCCGGTTCCATTACCTGCACGATGGCGGCATCCACGTCTTCGGCCCCGGCCCCCTCCCAGACGGTCGAGACGGTGACGCTGTCAATCACCACATCGGGCAAGAACTGCGCCCGCATACGCGGCATGGCGGCAAGGCCAAGCACAATCATCGTCACCAGCAAAAGATTGGCGGCGGTGCCGTGGCGGGTGAAATAAGACAGCACGCCGCCAGCGGCTTGGGGGATCGTCCGGGGCATGGTTTATCCACCCATCCGGGTTTCAAGCCGCCGCACCATGCGGGCGGGCACGCGGGGCTGTTTTAACTGGCTCAGAAGCTGGGTTTTGACGGCTTCGGGCATATCCGCCGCCGCCTGAACAAAGGCCAGCAGGCGGGCGCGGCGATCTTCGCTTAGCTCAAGCATTTCATCGCTGGTGGGGGCTGCCTCATCCGCTTGCCGCAAGGGCCGCACCTTGATGCCACCGCCCAGAAGCGGCGAGCGTTTGGTCACCACCTCACGACCGGCAAGCCCCTTGCCGCGCACCAAAATATCATCGCCCTGGCGCCGCAATAATTCCACTTCAAGCGCCTCCAGCCGGTCATCTTTTCCAAGGATCAGCACCTTACCCGCCGGCCCAAGCGAGGAAGCCGGAAGGCGCACAGAGCGCTCCAGCGGCGGCTCTTTTACGGTGACGGTGACAAAATCACCGGGTTTGAACCCCGGTGCTGCGGTCAGCCGGGCAAAGATCAGGCGGCCGGTCTGGCCGTCGCCCACAACGGCGCTATCACGGCTGATCTTGCCGCGCGCCTCAAGGTCAAGCCCGTAGACATCGAGCGTGGCCGTAACTGGCGCACGGATCAGCGCGCCGTCCGCATCCAACAGCCGCAGATATTGCGGCGTTGACACCCGAAACGCCACCTCAAGTTTTTTACCATCCACCAGATGCGCCAGCTTTTCATTGGCTGAAACAAGCCTGCCCTGAACCACCGATACATCCGTAAGCGTGCCGGAAAACCCGGCGGTAATTCTTGTGTCATCCAGCCGCCTTTTGGCCTCGGCCAAAGCAATGCCCGCGCGCGCCAGCCGGGTGGCGGCCTGATCCACCCGCGCCTCGGCCTGTGCCAGCGCCTGACGGCTGCCCAGCACCTGTTGGCGCGCCTGTGCGGTGGCCAGTTCCGCCGTTTCAATCGCCGCCGTGGTGCCGACGCCGCGCTGTTCCAGCTCTTGCTGGCGGCCATAGGCGCGCTTGCGCAGTTCCACCTGTTCTTGTGCCGCAATCAGTTCATCGCGGGCCAGCGCCAAAGCGCGGTCGGCCTCGCGGGTTTCGGCCTTGGCATCCAATAAATCACTTTCCGCCCGGTCCAGTGCCGATTGGGCATCCGCCGGATCAATCCGCGCCAGAAGCTGCCCCGCCTGAACCTGTCCGCCTTCTTCAAACCCTTCAGCAAGCCAGACCAATGTGCCGCCCAGTTTGCTGCGAATTTCCAAGGTGCGGCGGCTTTGGACCTCGCCAAAGGCCTGCAAGACCGGGATGTTCACCTGCTCAATCGCAGTGATCACATTGACCGCAAATATCCGCTCGCGGCGCTCAGGAATGTTGGGTTTGCTGGTCAGGCGTTCTTGAACCGCCGAAAAGAGGGTGAATCCGGCCATGGCCAGAAACCCCAGTGTCAGGGACACCAGAAACAGACCGGTCAGGCTTTGCCGCAAAAAACGCATGTGTGTGGCCCGTTGATATGCCCCCCCCGTGGTGGGCGTCGTTGTCTAATGTAACCCTGTTACAGCAAATGCCAAGGGCTGAACCAAGCGTGGCTATTTTCGGCGCAGGTGTTCATCCAGCCGGGGCATGATCTCAACAAAGTTGCAAGGCCGGTGGCGGTAATCAAACTGCGGCTTCAGGATCTCGTCCCAGGCATCTTTGCAGGCGCCGGGGCTGCCGGGCAGGGCAAAGAGATATGTGCCGCCCGCGACGCCGCCGGTGGCACGCGATTGCACCGCGCTGGTGCCGATTTTTTTCATGCTGACGATGGTGAAAACCGTGGCGAAGGCGCTTATTTCTTTCTCGTAAACATCGCGGTGCGCTTCCACCGTGACATCGCGGCCCGTCAGGCCGGTGCCGCCGGTTGAGATTACCACGTCAATCTTATCGTCGGCAATCCACGCGCGCAGTTGCTCGGCGATCTGATCACGCTCATCGCGGATGATCTTGCGGTCGCTCAGGATGTGGCCTGCGTCTTTGATCCGCTCTACCAGAATATCGCCCGAGCGGTCCTGCGTCAGGTCGCGCGTGTCGCTGACCGTGAGGACGGCAATGCGCACCGGGATAAAATCTTTGCCCATGTTCAGGCCCTTTCAAGCAATGCAAGGCGCGCGGCCAATGCGGTGAAGATACCGGCGCTGACATAGCCCAAGCCTCGGGTCAGGCGCTTTGATCCGGTTAATTTGCGCCCAAGCCCGCTGGCGAATATGCCAACGCCGCTGTTGATCAAAAAGCCGCCAATGGCCAGCACCAGACCGTAGATCAGGAACTGCCCCAGAATGCCGCCGCGCGCGGGATCAATGAATTGCGGTATGAAGGCCAGCACGAAGAGGATCACCTTGGGATTGGCGAGATTGACAAACATGCCATCACGAAAGGCGCGGGCGGCAGATTTGGGCACAATTTTCGCGCCCGTCATCGGGGTGGATTTCAAAGCCCCGCGCGCCAGCCACAAAAGATAGCCCACGCCGATCCAGCGGATTATGTCAAACACCCAAGGCAGCGTGGCTATCACCGCGCCCAGCCCTAATCCGGCCAGGGTGACATGCACCATGCCGCCGGTGGATATGCCCGCACTTGCCGCCACCGCAGGCCGCGCGCCTGAACGCAGGCCAAGCCCAAGGCAAAACATCATATCCACGCCGGGCGTGAGATTAAGCGCCAAAGCGGCGGGGATGAAGGTATAAAGCGTGAGGGGATCAATCATATCTCAAACCAGTTTGCTGTGGGGCCAAGGTTGATCACTTTGGTGCGGCCGATCTGCCCTGTTTTGCCCCAGCTATCATGGATATGGCCGCAAAGCGCCAGTTTCGGCTGAATGCGTTCAATCGCCGCATGAATTGCTGTGGAGCCAACCGATTGCCCGGTTGAGGTCATATCCGCCACGCCTTTGGGCGGGGAATGCAGGATCAGAATGTCGGCGCTTGTGCAGGCGGCCAGCAATTCAGCGGCGCGGGCCTCGGTCATGTCACAAGACCACGCGCCAAACGGCGTGGGCGGGATGCCGTAGCCAAGGCCAAAGAGGCTCAGCCCGTTGAGTTTGGTGCCGTTGCCATGCAGGACGGTGGTGTTTTGATGGGCGGCGGCTGTCAGCTCATCCTCGCTTTCGGCATTGCCCGGAACCACCACCATTGGTGCGGTGATGTCACGCAACAACGCCATCGCCTCGGGGAGACCCTCACGCATATTGCAAAAATCCCCAGCCCCGATGACCAGATCAGCGTGGGCTGAGGCCGCCACCAGATCAGCGGTGCGGCGGCGCGCATGGTGCAGGTCTGAGAAGGCGAGGATTTTCATGAGGGGCCTCTGAGGCGGGCCTGTAGCTCCAGCAGATCGGCCCAAGCCTCGCGTTTGGCCGCCGGGGTGCGCAGCAGGTAGGCGGGGTGACACATGGGCAGGCAGGGGGTGTTATAGGCTTGCGCCCACTGGCCGCGCAGGCGGGTGATGCCGCGTTTACCAAGACCGGCCTGACAGCTAATATTGCCCATCAGAACAATGACTTCGGGTTTGATCAGTTCAACATGGCGCTGCACAAAGGGGCGTAGCATGGCGATCTCTTCGGGCAGGGGATCACGGTTTTGCGGCGGCCGCCACGGCAGGACATTGGTGATATAGACGGATTTTTTTGCGTCTTCCGCGTCGCGGGCCATATTTATCGCCGCCAGCATTTTATCCAAAAGCTGGCCGGCGCGACCCACGAAAGGCCGACCCTCGCGGTCTTCGTCGCGGCCCGGAGCCTCGCCGATGATCATCACGCGCGATTTGGGATTGCCATCGGCAAACACCAGATTGCGCGCGCCGCGTTTCAACTCGCAATGCTCAAAACCTGCGAGGGCTGCGCGCAAGGCCGCAAGATCAGTGGCCCCCGAGGCTTGAGCGCGGGCAATCGTGACCGGATCGGTTTCAGCCACAGGGGCGGGGGCCGGGGGCTTTGCTGGCGCGGCGGGTTTGTCCGGCATGTCATAGCGGTTGATAGGCGCGTCGCCGATGGCCTCGGTGGCGCCGAGTTCAATTTGCCAATCAAGCAGGGCTTTGGCGTGGTGAAAATCCGTAGCTGATTCCATGGGGGGAGCCTACCGCGTGACAAGCGGGCGTGAAAGCCGCGATTGTGGCGCGGGGTGTGGGGCTTGGATTTTGAGTATTTTGGAAAAATGAAAGGGGGGTTAGTTTTTTACGATTAGGCTGACGGCCATCCATTTGATATTTTTGATGTATTTTTCCTGTGACCAGCCGCACTCATGGGTCCAGCGTTCCCAGTTTTGCACGGATAACAAGGCCCATAGAATGTCAGTGGCCATCTTCGCATCATGGGCCGGGTGCAGATTGTTATCGGCATTCAGCGCGTCCACGGCGGCGCGGCAGCCTTCGCGCATGTCCTGCATCCGTTTGTCCCAGGTGGCTTTGGCGGCATCATCGCCGTCACCCATGGCAATCAGGGCTTTGGCACAGCCGTAAATCTCGGGGATGTAGCCGCCCCAAGCCGCGACAAAGGCGTTGAGCCGGTCAAGGCCGGTGCGCGCCGCGCGGCTTTTGGCAAGGCGGGCGTCCGAGCCTTTGAGTTGGTCAAGGTAATGGGTGGTGGCAATCAGCAGATCGGCGCGGTTGGCGAAATGCAGGTAAAGCGCCTGACGGGTCAGCCCGGCGCGTTTGGCGATGTCCGAGACCCGCACGCCTTTGCCGCCGCTTTGCTCAAGCAGGTCAAGCGAGGCCTGCAGAATTCTTGTCCGGGTGGCTTCGGTTTTACTGGGCATGTTAATATTCCCATGCTTGACGTTGTGTAAATTTTATATGCCATTTTCTGGTGGAGGTGTACAAGTGGGCAAAGGGAATTTGGCTGCTGGCAAAACCTCACCTTGCCCCTTGGCCCCGCGCTTTCTATAAGCGGTCAGATTTCAGTCATGGAGCGGCAGATGGGCTTTTCACAAACGCACCTTTTAGGGATCGAGCGCCTTAGCCCGTCGGATATTACGTCATTGCTTGATCTGGCGGATCAGTATGTTGCGCTTAACCGCCGCGATGTGAAGCATTCTGATGCCCTTGCCGGGCTGACGCAGATCAACATGTTCTTTGAAAACTCCACCCGCACGCAGGCCAGTTTTGAGCTGGCGGGCAAGCGTTTAGGCGCGGATGTGATGAGCATGGCGATGCAGGCGAGCAGCATCAAAAAGGGCGAGACGCTGATTGATACGGCGCTGACGCTGAATGCGATGCATCCTGATTTGCTGGTGGTGCGGCACCCGCATTCCGGCGCGGTGGATTTGCTGGCGCAGAAGGTGAATTGCGCGGTTCTGAATGCAGGCGACGGGCGCCATGAGCATCCGACGCAGGCTTTGCTGGATGCGCTGACCATTCGCCGGGCCAAGGGGCGGCTGCACCGGCTGAGCATTGCGATTTGCGGCGATATTGCCCATAGCCGGGTGGCGCGGTCGAATATCTTACTACTGGGCAAGATGGAAAACCGGGTGCGATTGGTCGGGCCGCCGACGTTGATGCCCTCGGGGATTGCCGATCTGGGGGTTGAGGTGTTTGACGACATGCGCGAGGGGTTGAGGGATGTGGACGTGGTGATGATGCTGCGGCTTCAGCGTGAGCGGATGGATGGCGGGTTTATCCCAAGCGAGCGCGAATATTACCACCGTTTTGGGCTGGATGCTGAGAAGCTGAGCCATGCCAAGCCTGACGCCATTGTGATGCATCCCGGCCCGATGAATCGCGGCGTGGAAATAGACGGTGAGATTGCCGATGACATCAACCGCAGCGTCATTCAGGAGCAGGTTGAGATGGGCGTGGCCGTGCGCATGGCGGCGATGGATTTGCTGGCGCGAAACTTGCGGGCCAAACCGCGCGAGGTGATGGTTTGAGCCCGCCATTCACCATCAAGGCGCAGGAGCATGGCGTCGTGCGGCTTTTTATGGTTGACCTGCCGGAGTCCCGGATCAAAGCCTTTGCCGACCCCGATTATGACAGCGATGCAGATGATCCGCCATGGGCTTTGAAATCGGCCTTGGGCGCGGACTATCTGGATGAGGATTTTATCGAGCATTTTACGATCAGCGATCTGGCAGATCTGGGCCTGCCGGGATACATGACCGAAGGGCTGGGCATCGCCGAGGCCGACATTGCCGAAGACCGTGCACAGCTGTCGGCGCTCAAAGGCCATCTTTTGATCGTATTTTCCCGCGCTTTTGGCGGATTTGCGCAATCCCTCACCCCGCGCGCGCCGCTGAGATGGGTCGGCACCTATGTTGAGGACCGCCCGCCGGTGATATTCGACCCCCTGCCCTCGGGGGCGGCGACAGGACAGGTGGACGGCCCGGCAAATTCGGCCAAACCCTCAGACGCGGCAATCTCGGGCCGTATTGCGATGATTGTGCTGGGGCTTTTGGGGTTGTTTGTCTGGCTTTTGATATGGATTGCAGGCTGATGGAACATGAATATTCTTATATGACCCCGTCAACGCCGCTGGCCAAAGGCGAGAATGTGCGGTTTTCCTTCCACCCCAGCCCCACGGTATATTTGCGTGATCATAAATGGCTGGCGGCGGCGGCGATGGTGGCGGGGATGTGGATAATCTGGGCGCTGGGCTTTCCCTATATCTGGGCCGGGGCTGCTGGTGGATTGGCCGTGGTGGCGGTGCGGGCGTTCTATCGGCTCTCGGACGCATTGAGCGCGCGCTGGGACCTGACAGAAAGCCGCCTGCTGGGGCCGAAGGGCTGTGTGGTGAAGCTTGATGAGATCAAAAGGCTCAGGACATTTGGGTCAGCCATACAGGTCGTGGCAATGAACGGCGACAAACACCTGATAAAATATCAGGCGGATCGCCCGGCAAAAATAGCCACCCTAGAGGCCGCGATCAAAAAGGCAACCGCATGAAGGTGCATTCCAACTGGGACGGTATTCTTGATGCGGATGAGGAAATCCTGTGGCAGGGGCGGCCCGATGGCGCGTTATTGCTGAAGCCGGAGAACATTCCATTGGCAATCTTTGGTTTGGTTTTTGCCGGTTTCGCACTGTTTTGGATGAGGATGGCCGCCAGCGCCGGGGGGCTGTTCTGGAGCTTTGGCCTGATCCATTTCAGCGTTGGCATTGCCATGATCATCGGCCCAAGCTTCTGGAGCGCCTTTCGTCGTCGCCATAGCTGGTACACGCTGACCAACTCCCGGGCTTTCATTGCCACCGATATGCCGGGGCTGGGGCGGAGGCTGAAATCCTGGCCGATAGCCAAAGACGCAAAGCTGGAATTCATTGACGGCACCCCGCCCTCTTTAATATTTGCAACCCAAACCCGGCAGGGCAAGAATGGCTCCTATCAGGTGGCCATCGGGTTTGAGCGTATTATGGATGCGCGCGAGGTTTACGAGATGATGCGCAACATTCAAACCGGCGATAAGGAAACCACGCTGTCATGACCTCTATCCTTTTCACCAACGCCCGCCTGATTGACCCCGAAGCGGGCAGCGACAGTATCGGATCATTACGGGTTTGTGACGGTGTGATCCATAGCGACGCAGATTTGCCCGGGGCTGACGCGCGGGCCACGGTGATCGACTGCAAAGGCAAATGCCTCGCGCCGGGTATTGTTGATATTGGCGTCAAGGTCTGCGAGCCGGGCGAGCGCCATAAGGAAAGCTATCGCTCGGCCGGGCTGGCGGCGGCGGCAGGCGGGGTCACTACCATGGCCACCCGGCCCGATACCGTGCCCGCCACCGACAGCCCCGAGGTGCTGGAATTTGTCGCCCGGCGCGCCAATCAGGCCGCCCCGGTCAATGTCCTGCCCATGGCCGCCCTGACCAAAGCCCGCGCGGGGCAAGAGATGACGGAAATCGGCTTTTTGATGGATGCCGGTGCCGTGGCCTTTACCGATTGCGATCATGTGATCACCGACAACAAAGTGTTCAGCCGGGCCTTGACCTATGCCCGTTCCCTGGGGGCATTGGTGATTGCCCATCCGCAGGATCCGGGCCTGTCACAGGGCGCTTCTGTCACCAGCGGCAAATTCGCCACCTTGCGGGGCCTGCCGGGCGTCTCGCCCATGGCCGAGCGTATGGGGCTGGACCGCGATATTGCCCTGCTTGAGATGACCGGCGCGCGCTATCACGCCGATCAGATCACCACCGCCCGCGCCCTGCCTGCATTGCAACGCGCCAAGGCCAATGGCCTCGATATTACCGCCGGCACCTCCATTCATCACCTGACGCTGAACGAGCTGGATGTGGCCAATTACCGGACCTTCTTCAAGGTCAAGCCGCCGCTTAGATCCGAGGACGACCGCCAGGCAATTATTGCCGCCCTGCGCGACGGGCTGATTGACATCCTCAGCTCGATGCACACGCCGCAAGACGAAGAAAGCAAACGCTTGCCCTATGAAGAGGCCGCCAGCGGCGCGGTGGCGCTTGAGACCTTCCTGCCCGCGGCCCTCAGGCTGTATCATTGCGGTGCTCTGGACCTGCCACAGCTTTTTCGGGCAATGGCGCTTAACCCGGCCAAACGATTGGGCTTGCCATCCGGGCGGCTTTGCCCCGGCGCGCCCGCAGATTTGGTGTTGTTTGATCCTGATACGCCATTTGTGCTGGACCGGTTCAAACTGCTGTCGAAATCCAAAAACACGCCCTTTGACGGGGCCAGAATGCAAGGTAAGGTGCTGGCAACCTATGTTGCCGGAACCGCTGTTTATGAGGCCCCCTGATGCCGCAGATTGAAAACCCCGCTCTGATCCTGCTGCTTTGGGCTGGGATCGGCTATGCGCTGGGATCGGTGCCTTACGGCATGATTTTGGCGCGTCTCATGGGCCTTGGAAACCTGCGCGAGATCGGCTCGGGCAATATCGGCGCTACTAATGTTTTGCGCACCGGCAACAAGTTTGCCGCCCTGGCCACGGTGATTTTGGATGGTGGCAAGGGGGCTGTTGCGGTGGTGCTGGCGCGGGCATTTGCCGGGGAAGACGCGGCGCAACTGGCCGGGCTGATGGCGATTTTGGGCCATTGCTTTCCCGTCTGGCTCAGATTTAGGGGCGGCAAGGGTGTGGCCACTTATCTGGGGCTGATGCTGGCGCTGGCGTGGCCGGTGGGGTTGATTGCCTGTCTGTCATGGCTGGTGGTGGCGCTGCTGACGCGGCTGTCGTCTTTCGCGGCCATTTCGGCGGCGGCGTTTGCCACCGTCTGGATCATGTTTTACGGACCGGCGCAGATGTTCATTCTGGCGGCACTTCTGACGCTTTTGATTTACCTGCGCCATTCCGAAAATATCAAACGGTTAAGAGCAGGCACCGAGCCGAAAATAGGCGCTAAGTAAAAGCATGACCGGGGGAGCCCGAAAAGCCCACGTTGTTATTTTTCAACCAACACCGGATAATCCGCATTGGAGCACGAGGGGTCAAGCGAGGTGGGGATCATCATCAGATCTTCAAACATCCAAAGCGCATTGCGCACCGATATCGCAGGCCCGCCGTCCTGCGGCACAATCGCCACCGCATTTTGTCCAACCGCAAGCCAATCCCCGGATAATGTACCATCCGCCAGGCAAAAAACCGTCTCAGGGCCAATTTCCACTCCAACCTCGCCCACATCCAATCCTTGAATCGCGGGAAACCGTATTTCGGTGTCGGTGACGGTCATAAGCGTGCCTGCGGTCACGACCATTAATTCATCTTCCACACGAAATATATCCTGCCCTTTCATCAACATTTTAGCATCGGCAATCCGTCCGGATTCAGGCACATTTACAATTTCCCCTACAAGTGCTGCTTTCCCATCAAAAGTTAGCGTGGTCATTTGCGCCTCTGTCCGTGAAGCGGCTGTTATAAACAGCCCAATAACGGCAAGTGGAAAAATGAAAGTTGGAAAACGCATGGCAATCTCCTTTGGCCAGATATCGAGCACAGCACGCGATTGCGGTTTATTTGAGCATAGTTGGCAGATATCTACTTGTCTACCATGCCCCAGTTGGCAAACAATGCGGTGCCAGTGCTATGCCAACAGGCCCTAATTGGTGGCTAAAACCGGGTAATCCGCATTGGAGCATGTAGGATCAACCGGTAATGGGAAAACTCCCTTAGCATCGTACATCCAAAGTGCATTGCGCACCGAAATGGCAGGCCCGCCCTCCTGCGGCACCACGGCAACTGCACTTTGCCCAACCGCGAGCCAATCTTTTGAAACTGTGCCATCCGCCAGGCAAAAAACCGTCTCAGGGCCAAGCTCAACAGCAACCTCGCCGATATCCGTTCCTGCCGATGGAAGAAACCTGATCCCAGCCTCAGAAACGGCCATAAGCTCACCCGCGGTTCCTATCAGCTTAGTGTCGCCTATATTAAATTTACTTTGCCCAGATACCATGGCAATTTCTTTCGAAAAGTCGCCAGTATCCTGAACCGACACATATATCCCGGCAATAATACCCTTGCCTTCGAATTTAAGTTTGAGAACTATCTGTGCCTTTGCGCCAGAGCCACCGGTCAAAAGCAGCGCGAGAAATCCGAGGGCGAAAACGAAAATCACGGTACGCATGGCAATCTCTTTCAGCAGTGTGAGAAACGGATTACGGTGAAGCAGCTTGATTGAATATAGCCTGGCAGACAATAATTTGTCCACCTCACCTTGTTCGATGAGTGGCGTCGAGAAAATTAAAGGTGGTCAGCTTAGCCTTGGGTTAATGTCTTGATTTTGAGCATTCATCAGCCCCCGCATCGCTTAACGTATAAATCCCCCGTTCAACACGGAAGAACCAGCCATAGTGATTGTCAGCCATGATTCCCGTGGCACGCGCCACGCCGGTTGTGCGTGCCACATCCACGCCCTTGCTTGGGCCCGTCTTGGCAAGATACGCGGCGATGCGCTGGGCATCCTGTCGGTAGGCGGTCATTACCTGCCCGCGCGTGCCGCCCTTTGTCGGGTCACCCTCACGGGCCGCGAATTCCTTCAGCAACGCCGCCTTGCGTGCCTTGGATTTGCGTGGCTGAAACGGCGCGGGATCGGTGTGCACTTGCACAAACCCGTCATTTTCGCGCACGGAAATTACCCCAATCCCCAGCCGCTTGCACAGGCCAATGTTGGCTTTGAACGCCCGCCACCCAGCCTTGCCGCGCCACCGGGGCAGGGCCACATAAACGCAATCTGTCACCGCCTGCCGCGCCACCGCCTGTTGTAGTAGCACCAATGAAAACCCGTTTTTCAGTTCAACAATCAGCGGCGGCTCATCGCCGCGCAGGGCCACAACATCCGCCGCCCCTATTTCGCCCTTCACGCAGTATCCCTGCGTCTCAAGATAGGTCTTCACGGGGGCATAAAGCTGGGTCTCGGCGGGTTTGTCCATGCCGCAATCTGGCCGTAGTAAGGCCGCGTGACAAGCCCTTTCTGCCCGCCTATAAGGCGATCAAATCCAGCGACTCATCCCAGCGACTTACCAAGGAAATCCCATGACCTGCTTTATCTTCGGCCATAAATCCCCCGACACTGACAGCACCGGCTCACCGATCATCTGGGCGTGGTATCTCAATGTAGTGAAGGGCGTGGCCGCCGCGCCAAAACTGCTGGGCGAGCCCAATACCGAGGCGCTTTTCATGCTCAAGCACTGGAACCTTGAGAAGCCCCAGATCATTGACGGCATTGAGGCCGGACAGGATTGCGTGATCGTGGACACTAATAATCCGGCGGAATTGCCCGAGGCGATCAATGCGGCAAATGTGCAGGCGATCATCGACCATCACAAACTGGTCGGTGGCCTTGAAACCAGCGGCCCGATTGAGATCACCATCCGGCCTTTGGCCTGCACCGCGACGATCATGATTGATCTGATGGGGGCGGATGCATCGCGGATGCCTGACAATATAAAGGGCGCGGCGCTCACCTGCATCCTGTCGGACACGCTGGAGTTTCGCAGCCCCACCACCACCGATCACGACCGCGCGGTGGCCGAGAGTTTGGCGGCTGATCTTGGCATAAATATCGCTGAATACGCCGCCGAGATGTTCGCCGCGAAATCCGACATCAGCGCGTTTTCCGACGCCGAATTGCTGCGCATGGACAGCAAGGAATACACCGTTGGCGACACCAAATTCCGCGTCAGCGTATTGGAAACTACCGCCCCGGCCACCGTGCTGACGCGCAAAGACAGTCTGATGGCAAGCATGGAAACGGTCGCCTCAGAAGACGGCGTTGATCAGGTGCTGCTGTTTGTGGTGGACATCCTCAACGAAGAGGCCACGCTGTTGATCCCCAACGATCTGGTGCGCTCGGTCGCGCTCAAATCCTTTGGGGCGCAGGCCGATGGTGACACACTGGTTTTGCCCGGTGTGATGAGCCGCAAAAAGCAGATTATTCCTAATCTGAAGGTGTGAACCCCTCCGGCATGATCATCACCGGTCTGTTTCGGGCATAACGTAATTCGCTGGGCCAATTTGCGGGGCATACCTGCCGCCTGAGTGCCGGGCAGCGCCTGCCCGTGGGATGGTGCCGCAACATTTGTGATCTGGTACTTTATCTTAGCCAAACACATCCCTGCCTCTGAACGATGCGCTTGCCTCACCAAAGCACCAGCCCGACGGAACGGGCAGGCGCTG